>JBMOKS010000337.1:5934-17274 GCA_049324355.1 Bacteroidota bacterium | reverse complement strand
GTAATCTTTGTTGGGTTATTCTTGTCCTGTACGGCCGAGTATGCCAAAACTCCTTTTTCAAATCTCAGGGCCGATTGCATTTGTTCCTTCAGCGCTACTATATAGGGGTCTAGCTTCGTGCTGTCGATGGTAATCTTAGCCATTCGCATATACGCTGTTCCGGCCTGAGCTGATGCATTCTGTGCTGCGAAGGCCATCATGACGCTTATGAAAATTAAAAGGCCACGTTGTTTTCTTTTTGTCCAAGGACCAAGGGTTTTCATATCTCCGTTATTTTTTTTTATAAAAAGTCGGGCGTGTCGTCGACCAAAGCTCCAGCTCCAGGTCCTTCGGAATCAAATAACTATTTCAGTTTGACGGTCGATAATATTGACTCCACCAAATTCGTACTCACCCTCATGGTTTTTATATTTTCTGCAATTTAATTCAAGCACACTATCGAGCGGAAATATTTTAGTTTCAAGAGAATGATTGTCTGATAAGTTGGGCTCTTCGAGCGTGTCATTTGATATGCTGTCGCGGTTAACATTTGATGCCTCTCTTACTTTTTGTTCACAGCTTAAAAGAAAGATGACGAATAACCCGATTAATAGATTTTGCATGTCTCTAACTTATCAATAGCCGCTAAGTAAATCGAAAAATAGGGGACGAACATTGAACCTTAAACATTGAACATTGATGCTTAATCCCTGATCATTAGGTCATTACCTGGCATCAGCTTTTTACTTTTTTACTTTCAGTTCCAACGTCTAAATTGCGGCAAATTTTAAGGGATGGCGTTGAAATTACTGCGTTCGATTTGGGTTTTCTCGGTGCTGACGGTGTTGGCGGGGTTGTTATATGTGTATGCCGGTTTGCCCGAAGTCGTTGTGGTGCAGGAAGATGGTAGCGGGCAGATCAGCATTGATCGTGAAGCATTCTTTTATGTTTTTTTAGGAATTGCGGTGATTGTTAATGTATTGGTTTATGTCGTCGCCAAGTTCTTTGCGAAAGAAGAGGAGTTTCGTGCGTGGTTTCATGGGCTCATCGTGACTGTAAATGTGTTTCTGATCATCGCGCTAAACCTTGTTAGCCTTTATAACAGCACTGAAAAGTTTCGATACGAGAGCATCGGATTTATTCTTTATGGAAGCATTATCCTGATGATAGTTTGGGCTGCGACCTGGCCCATTTATAGTTTTTTCAGGAAGAATACGGCTAAACAGCAAGTTTGATATTTCGATTTTTAATAACTGTAAATCAGCGAGTTATCTATATTGACTTTATGAAATTTTGTAGTTCACTATTTTGTTTAATTGCTTGTAGTCAGCACAAAAATCAGTTTATTAGTACAGATTCATCATTTTTTAAGCTTTAAGTTGATTTTTTTAATCTGTTTTCATTTCATCTAAATCAATCACAGGAAGAGTATGGCAAAATCTTCAACTTCTGCACCATCTTTTGAGTACGACGAATCCAGTATTAAGTCGCTCGACTGGCGCGAACACATTCGCCTCAGACCGGGGATGTACATCGGTAAACTGGGCGACGGCTCGTCTAAAGACGATGGTATTTACGTGTTGGTAAAAGAAGTTATCGATAACTGTATCGACGAGCACATGATGGGCTACGGAAAAACGATCGACGTGACCATCAACGAGTCACGTGTGGTGGTGCGCGACTATGGACGCGGCATTCCACTGGGTAAAGTTGTTGATGTAGTATCGAAGATCAACACCGGTGCGAAGTACGATTCGGGCGCATTCCAAAAATCTGTCGGATTGAATGGGGTGGGTACCAAAGCCGTAAACGCCCTGTCAAACTATTTTAAGGTTCAGGCGTTCCGCGACGGACAAACCAAACTCGCCGAGTTCAAAAAAGGCGTGATCGTCAATGATCAGCGCCAGGGAAAAACCACCGAAAAAAACGGTACGCTCGTGGAGTTCGAACCCGACGGTACGATGTTCAAACACTATCATTTCATCCCCGAGTACCTGGACGATCTGATGTGGAACTACGCCTTTCTCAATGCCGGACTGACCATCAACTACAACGGCAGGAAGTTTTATTCCAAAGACGGACTTCTCGATCTACTAAAACAGAAATGTAATCCGGAAGAGATCCGTTACCCTATTATTCAGTTTAAGGGCAACGATATTGAAGTTGCGCTCACGCATGGGAACCAATACGGCGAAGAATATTATTCATTTGTGAACGGTCAAAACACAACACAGGGCGGAACGCACTTGGCGGCTTTCCGTGAAGGTATTGTTCGAGGCGTCCGTGCATTTTATAAGAAAGATTACGATGCGTCCGATATTCGCGCGAGTATCATCGCCGCGATTGCCGTTCGTGTGCAGGAACCTGTATTCGAATCGCAGACCAAAACCAAGTTGGGCTCGCTCAACATGGCGCCCGAAGGAGCGTTGGTGAAAAACTATGTTGGAGATTTTGTGGCTAAAGAACTGGAGATCTATCTCCATAAGAATCCAACAGCCGCCGATGCCCTGTTAAAAAGAATAACGCAGTCTGAACGCGAGCGTAAAGAGATCGCCGGCATAAAAAAGCTGGCTAATGAGCGCGCCAAAAAAGCGAATCTTCATAACCGTAAATTGCGCGATTGCCGTTTCCACTTCGACGATAAGAACGAAAAAGGAGCGGAGTCGGTGATCTTCATCACCGAGGGTGACTCGGCGTCAGGCTCTATCACTAAATCACGTAATGTGGAAACACAGGCAGTATTCAGTCTTCGCGGAAAGCCGTTGAACTGTTACGGCCTTACAAAAAAGGTAGTGTATGAAAATGAGGAGTTTAACCTGCTTCAGCATGCCTTGAATATTGAAGACGGACTAGACGGCCTCCGTTACAACCAGGTGATCATCGCCACCGATGCTGACGTGGACGGTATGCACATCCGCTTGTTATTAATGACTTTCTTCCTTCAGTTTTTCCCCGACCTCGTAAAAGCCGGGCATGTCTTTATCCTTGAAACGCCATTGTTCCGCGTTCGGAATAAAAAGGACACGATCTATTGCTATAGCGAAGAAGAAAAGCAGAAGGCTATGACTACACTGGGCGGAAAAGTGGAGATAACCCGATTCAAAGGATTGGGCGAGATCTCGCCGGATGAATTCGGTGGATTCATTGGTGAAGACATCAGACTCCAACCGGTGTTGCTCCACGATACCAATCTCCACAAGATACTGGAGTTCTATATGGGTAAAAACACACCCGATCGCCAGGAGTTCATTATCGATAACCTTCGAATTGAACTTGATAAAGTAGAAAAAGGAGCGGAGAATAAAATTGCGCTTGAAGAACAGCCCGAAGAAGCTGTTGTTTAAAAAGAAACAAGAATTAACGATTTGTGATTCACGAAGTGTATAATGGCAGCGTATCAGAATCGGGTCTGAAAAGAAATGCAAGCTGGCTTTTATGCATAGGAAGATAAGATTCAAACTGCGATGAAAGAGTAACGAACAGATTTCGATTTTTGTCAAAAGCGCAGACACGGAGTCGCAAACAATGTTTTGGCACCTCGAAAATCGTAAATCTTCAAAACCTTGTTTCAAGATCAGTATTTAGGGAATTTTTGAAATAAAAAATGAGTAAAAAGAAAAAGCCCATTGGCAAACCCACGGTGATCTCAACGAATGTTGGCTCCAATGGCGCTGGAGATGATGCCATTCACTCCATCGCGCTCGACGGGTTGTACCAGAATTGGTTTCTCGATTATGCCTCTTATGTAATTCTCGAACGTGCCGTGCCGCGTATCGAAGACGGCCTCAAGCCTGTGCAACGCCGGATCATGCACTCTCTCAAAGAGATGGATGATGGTCGCTTTAACAAGGTGGCGAATGTGATCGGTCACTCCATGCAATATCATCCCCACGGTGATGCGGCGATCGGGGAGGCCATTGTGAACATCGGACAAAAAGATCTGCTCATCGAAACTCAGGGTAACTGGGGTGATGTTCGAACCGGCGACAGCGCCGCTGCGCCCCGTTATATCGAAGCACGGTTGTCTAAATTTGCTCTTGAGGTCGTTTATAATCCTCAGACCACAGAGTGGCAGCTTTCATACGATGGTCGCAAGAAAGAGCCCGTTACGCTTCCGGTTAAATTTCCGTTGCTGCTCGCACAAGGGGTGGAAGGCATCGCCGTTGGCCTTTCTACCAAGATTCTTCCGCACAACTTCAACGAACTCATCAAGGCTTCTATCGACGTACTGAAGGAGAAGAAGCCAAAGATATATCCCGACTTCCCTACCGGCGGTATTGCCGACTTTTCGGAATACAACCAGGGCATGCGTGGCGGTAAGGTCAAAGTTAGAGCTAAAATCGACATCATCGATAAAAAGACTCTGGTTATCAGGGAGATACCGTTTGCCACGACGACTACTACATTGATGGAATCCATCGTGAAGGCCAGCGAAAAAGGGCAGATCAAGGTCAAGCAGGTGGTAGACAACACGGCGAAAGATGTAGAGATCATGATCCACCTGCAGCCCGGGCAATCGCCTGAGATCGCCATGGATGCGCTCTATGCATTTACGGATTGTGAGATCAGCATTTCTCCCAACGCCTGCGTGATCGTTGACGATAAGCCGCACTTCATGGCGGTAAACGAGATCCTGAAGTATAATACAGAGCAAACTGTAAAACTGCTGAAGAAGGAACTCGAGATCCGCAAGGCCGAGTTGATGGAAAAGATCTTGTTCTCGTCGCTGGAGAAAATATTCATCGAGAACCGCATTTACCGCGACATCGAAGAAGCCAAGACCTGGGAAGACGTTATCGCCCGTATCGACAAAGGCTTAAAACCTCACAAGAAAAAATTCTACCGCGAGATCACCCAAGACGATGTCGTGAAGCTGACCGAGATCAAGATCAAACGCATTTCCCGTTACGACTCGTTCAAAGCTGATGAATTATTGAAAGACCTGGAAAAGGAGCTGAAAGAAACACAACATAACCTGCGTCACCTTACCGACTATGCTATAGCGTACTTCCAGAAGTTATTGGAGAAATACGGCAAAGGAAGAGAACGCAAAACGGAGATCAAGAGCTTCCAGTCTGTTTCGGCCACCGAAGTTATCGCCATCAATCAGAAGTTGTATGTGAACCGCGCCGACGGTTTCGTTGGCTACGGATTGAAGCGCGACGACAAGACCGAATACATCTGCGATTGCTCTGACCTTGACAATGTTATTGCCATACGCAAAGACGGGAAAGCACTCGTTTCGAAGATCCAGGAAAAGGGCTTCATGGGCAAAGATATTCTCTATGTAGGCGTCTGGAAAAAGGGCGACGACCGTATGGTGTACAATGTCATCTATTCCGACGGTAAATCGGGAAGAACGTTTGCCAAACGGTTCAATTTGCCTGGTGTAACCCGCGATAAGGAATACGACCTGACGCAGGGTCATCCTAACTCCAAGATCCACTATGTCAGCGGGAACGCAAACGGTGAAGCGGAAACAGTGGAGGTGAAATTGTCGCCGGCTTGTACGGCAAGAAAGAAAATATTTGAATACGATTTCTCCGAACTTGAGGTGAAGGGCAGAGCCTCGCGTGGCAATACGATCACACATTACCCGGTGCGTAAAATTGACTTCCTCAAAGCCGGAGCTTCAACACTCAGCAAGATCGACCTGTGGTACGATGATGCCGCCGGCCGTTTGAATAAAGACGGCCGTGGCCGCAAGCTGGGTAAGTTTGATGGCGATGATCAGATCATAGCTTTCATGCGAAATGGCTCTTATAAGATCACCAATTTCGACCTCTCCAATCGGTACGATCCCGAGAAGACCATGTATCTGGAGAAATTCAATTCCAAGAAAGCAGTTTCCGCGGTATACGTTGATGGCGAAAGCAAGCAGTATATGGTGAAACGATTCATGATCGAAACCAGCACCGCCGATAAGGAATTCGGATTTATCTCCGAAGGCATTGGCTCCCGACTCGTTGTTGTGTCGACAGCCGAAAGTCCGGAAGTAGAGGTAGAACTCCAGAAATCTAAGGACAAGCCGAAGAAAATTGAGATCATGAGCCTCGACGAAGTGGTGGATATCAAAGGCTGGAAAGCTTTGGGCAACAGACTCTCCGAATACAAGGTATTTAAAGTAAACCTTGTAGCCGACGAAGAAAGTGGACTCGAAGAAGGAGACGAAGACAACGAACTTGTTGAGGAAACCCCGACGGCCGGGGAAAAAAAAAATTTGAGCCGCAGCCAGCAGTCGAAGAAGACGGCCAAGTCGTCCTCTTCGGGGAGTCGGAAAAACCAGTCGTCTCCACCTCCAACCAGGCCCCAAGCCACCAGCAAAAGCAAAACCCTCGCAAAAAAGTCGAAGTCGAGCAACAAGACCTCTTCGGCAGCAAAGGCCAAGAAGCTAGCGAAGAAAGTAAAGAAGAAATAGAACACCAGAACGAAAAGTCAGAGAACGAGCAAAAAAAAGAAAGCGAGCGGGGCGGAGAGGTGTCCTCTGAATCAAAAGGATCGGATGACAAAAATGACGATGGAAAATCCTTCAATGTTGGTGATACTATTGAGTTTAAGTTTTAGGGCAGCCTGAGGGGCTGCCCGTTCTTTTTTTTACTGGGCCTAAGGAAAATTTTCATGACCACTGTAAACGTTTGTTGTTGCGAAAGGTGTATAATCGGAAGATCTGTAATCTTTTGTTAACGTAAACAAAACGACGACACTGCAACCTTTATGGGAGTGTAACAGTATGAGTCAACTGTTGTAAGCGCGGTTCCCATGAAAAACTCCCTTAAAATTGTAACCACCGATGGTTATGTGTTATCTGCTACCTGGTTTGTTCCCGATCAAAGTAATGGCAATGTAGTACTGATCAACTCCGCGACTGGAGTGAAACAGCGCTATTACGAGGACTTTGCCCACTACCTGGCCAATCAGGGATTTTACGTTTATACCTATGATTATCGTGGCATTGGTGCCTCTAAACCGAAACGTTTACGGGGCTTCAACGTATCGATGGCAGATTGGGCGCTGCTGGATTATCAGACGATGCTCAAAAATGTCTTTCAATCGCATCCGAGGTCAAAGGTGATTGTACTGGGCCACAGTGTTGGTGGGCAACTCATAGGTTTTTCTCCGCTCTCCGCAAAAGCAGATGCCTTCGTCACCGTTGGTGCGCAGACACCCTATTGGAAAAATTTCGACGGACGCGCAACACGATTGAAACTCCGGTTGCTCTGGTATATTTTGATTCCCGTCCTTACTAAACTTGTCGGATATTTTCCCGCATCGAAACTTAAGTTATTCGAAGATCTGCCACGCGAGGCTGCGCTTCAGTGGGCCCGATGGGCAAAGACGAAATCATATGTCTTTAATGACCTTCCTGAGCTTCGCCAGAACTTTTCGACGCTGAATCGATCGGCTTTGATGCTAAGTTTCTCTGACGACAGATTCGCACCCCAAAAAGCTGTGCTTGACCTGATGCAGTTCTATTCGAATGTGAAATGGGAACATTGGCATCTTCAACCCGAAGATGTGCTTCAGCGCGAGGTCGGGCACTTCGGCTTTTTCAGAAAAAGGATGGAGCCGATACTCTGGCGTGAAACGGTCGAATGGATGAAAAAAACTTTGTCAATTAAAGAAATCAAAGCAGCTTGACCGATCTGTTTTGCCACGCAGCTTGATGTCGGTACAATACTTGTTTACCTTGCGCGTATGAACAAGTGCGCTATTTTAATATTGTCTATAGTATCGATTTGCGGATACGCTCAGGAAAGCGAAATCCAGGCCAAAGGAAAGGTGACGGACTCGCGCACCAACAAAGGTTTGAAAGCTAACATCCGCTACAGCAGTATCCCTACCGGAAGCATTTATGGCAGGTTCAACGACAGCACTTTTGCTTTTCGCATTTTTGGTACCGCCAAATATCAGATCACGGCAGAAGCTAAGGGCTACAATCCCAGAACGGTGATCGTGGACCCCAAAGACATCGACAACAATAAAGAGGTGGTGCGCGATATCGTTCTCACGCCGAGCGGCGAGACCATCAGGTTAAGCCACTTGATCTTTGCGCAAGGCAAGTCTGTCATTGAGCCTCAATCTTACGACGAACTTGACGAAGTAGTGCAGCTGATGAAGGAGAATCCGAAAATGGAAATACAATTGGAAGGCCATACCGACAACCAGGGAAGCCCCAAGGCCAACATGGAGCTTTCCGAAGATCGCGTAAACGCCGTTAAAAAATATCTTGTAAATAAGGGCATCACTAAAGATAGAATTAAAACAAAAGCCTTTGGCGGCTCCCAACCCCTGAAGAACGAAATGACACAGGAAGCCCGTGCGCTGAACAGACGGGTAGAAATGCGGATATTGAAAGACTAAGCTGGCATTTGTTCTTTTTTGCTGCAGAGGCACTGAGACACAAAAGAAAATTCACTAACTTAACTCGAAGGAGCCCATTCAGGTATGATTGTACCTGCGTGGGCTTTTTATTTCACTAAACACAAACCTATGGTCAGCGCAGGTAAAATTTCGTTCTCCCTTGGAAATATCTTCGAAACGCCAGGGGAAATATTGGTAATACCACGAAACAGCGACGGCGGTATTTCGAATAAAATTGAGGAGGGACTGAAGAAGCTTCGCATCCCATATGCTCCTCGTAAAACGGAGGCAGGGGCCATTGATTTTTTAACATCCTCGGCCAAGCAGTATTCAATGATTGCTTTCGTTACAACGGTCGCACAACCGTCGGCAAAAAGTTCGGTGGACATTATAAAATTAATTGGCGATCGGCTTGGCTCCTATGTAAATGAAACGGCGTTGCGAGTTGTTGTTTCGCCACTATTAGGTACCGGCGCCGGCGGGCTGGATCCAGTTGACGCTTTCGTGGCACTCCAGGATTCTTTTGCCGCTTCATCTCCGAGTGATGGAAAGCTCAATGTTGTGATTCTTGAACAGGAACATTATGAGGCCATCTCCCTGATGAGTCAAACTCAAAAGGATGAAGGATCGGAACTGAGAAAGGAAACCGAAATGTCGTTAACACCGAGCGTTGAGGGCGCCTTAAAAAGAACTCCGGGCAATACAACTGCCCTCGAACTTATTGCCGAAATTTTAACGAATCATCCGGAATACGGGGGAAATTCAGCCGACGATATTCGAAAGAAGATCCTTCAGGCCATACAGACACAATACCAGCAGAGCAAATAGCAAAACTACAACCGCCGGTCTATGAAATCGCAGTCAAGTGATCAATGGATGGACGATGTCCAAAAAATATTTAAAAAAGATCATGTGGTTATGCATGGTCGATTAATGATTGTAGCCTTATGTCTTGTGGACGACGACGCCAGAGAATTTCTTGTGAACCAGGGATTCTTATTGAAAGTGATAAATGAGATCCAGGAGAAGGACGAGTTGGGCTCATGGTTTACCCCCGAAAAGGCAACCCTATATCCAACACTGGTTTATCCACCTAACGTCAAACCTTCCTCGCCCGACGAATGGCTTAACAAAGTGCTGAACAATGACACGTGGGCGGAGGTAGATCAGCTTGGCTATGAGCTTTATGCTACCGCCATCACGGGAATGATTCGCGAAGAAAGTAATCAGACCAAACCTCCACTCACCATCGCGATTCTTGCACCCTGGGGTCAGGGTAAAACAACTCTGATGCGTTACGTAGAAAGGAACTTTCGCAAACTTCGTGGAACGGCCCGCGTCGATCACGGTGCTCATCCGGAGAAGGTAACGACGCTACGCAATATCATCAACTGGGTCAAAGAACTACCTGTGATCAAACAAAAGATCGATTTCCCAACCATTTGGTTCAATCCCTGGAAGCATCAGAACAGCGAACAACTATGGGCGGGTATGGGTTATGCGATCATCAAACAGCTGGTGGAGTATTTACCTCCTACTGATCAGGAAAAGTTCTGGTTTCAACTCAACCTTAAGCGTATCGATATCAATACCCTTCGCAGCCAGGTACATAAAAATATTCTCAATGAATTTATCGGCAACTTTTTGAGAGGTGCGGTGGTATGGAGCGTGTTACTGGGCCTTACCGTTCTGGTGGCCGGCTTGTTGTTGTTTGCCGATTTTGTGATGGGCGTCAGTATGTTTACTATGGCGGCTGCACTTGCTCCGATTGCAATAGAATTTTTTAAGAGCCGCAAAGAAGTGCTTAACGAATCACTCAAAGATAAGTTTACCGATATTGTGACCGAACCCGATTATGAAAAGAAAACCGGCTATTTTTCGGAGGTCGAAAAAGATATGAAACACGTTTTCGATATCCTTATCGACAAGAAAAAACCCGCTGTGATCTTTATCGATGATCTGGATCGTTGTTCGCCCGACGTTATTACCGAAGTGATCGAAGCCATCAACTTGATCATCAATAGCGATTTTTCGGAAAAGTGTTATTTCGTAATCGGTATGGACGCCAAAATGGTCGCCGCCTCCCTCGATAAAAAGTACGCTGACCTCGTAGATAAATTTCGAGAGGAGAAAAATCGTTTCGGAGACATCGGCTACTACTTCCTCGATAAATTTATTCAATTGCCATTTTCATTGCCCGTGCTCGACCCGGATGCACGCACGAAACTGCTTAATACATTGTTCAATACCGCAGCTCCCAAAGTCGAAAATCAAAAACTCAACGACGAACAAGAAAAGATCATCGATAATTTTACCCGCAATCAAGCCAATAAATCGGAGGCAACTAAAATTCTGGCTAATAACCTGGTAGCTCAACAAAGATTCATTGAGAACAGGGTTAAACAAATGTTGACAGATTCTGGCGATGTTGTAGAACAATTGAAAGAATTCGGTCCTTACCTTGGCAGCTCGCCAAGAAGCATCAAGCGGTTCGTCAACATGTTTAGGTTTTATTATTCTTATCAGGAGTTAAGAAAACTACAGAATATGCCGTCGTCGTCGGCGCGGGCGCTGGCGAAATGGTTAGTGCTCAGTGTGCGTTGCCCGCAGATGGTAAGGTTTATTCAATGGGAATTTGAAGAAAATTTTGTGAATTCCAACGAGCCCAAAGCCAAAGCCGTACGTTTCGATAAGCTGATTAGTGAATTCAAGTCTAAACTTAACGGAAAGATGCCTGCCAATGGAGACTTTAGCCTCGATCCGGAGATTTCCGCCCGATGGAGAGGAGCGGTAGACGATTTGAAGGTCAAAGATTTCGAATGGTTGAAGGAGTCAGATATTCTTCAGCTCTTAATGAGGTATGATAGATCAGATGACGCCCTGGTAAAAGCACTGGAATGTAATGTCTGGTAATGGTACGCACCAGATGTTTCGAAGGGGATGTATGATGGTCCAGGGGTTGACAAATATTTCACAGAGCAGTTGACAAAAGCAACGATA
>JBMOKS010000337.1:0-5924 GCA_049324355.1 Bacteroidota bacterium | reverse complement strand
CATTAAAGCCTGTAATTTGAAGGTATATCAACCCTGACTATTTCATGGAACCCGTTCATGGCCATAAAGCGTTTGGCTATCTTGCACCACCATGAAGCGCTGGATATATATGCTCCTCATCGCGTTAACCGCTGTCCAATGTCACATCGACAGTCGTCGTGAATATATGATCCAAGTTCACAACAAACCTCTTAAGATCCGACTGGTCGATGAAGAGAAATTCTATGGTCTTTATTGTTATGAAGCCGATAGCCTTACCAGCACATGGCCTTTACCTTTTCCGGTCTACCAATTTCAAACAGGCGACATCGATGGCGACGGCAACGAAGACATCGTCGTTGGAGCGATCAAAACCACTCGCATGGATTCGGTGATACGCAAACGTATATTCCTGTTTCAGGTGAGGAATCGAAAAATTATCCCGTTGTGGATGGGCTCCTCGCTTGCTCATCCGCTCGAAGACTTTAAAGTTGTACCAACCGACTCCGTTACGCTTGTCAGGTCAATAGAAAAGGAGCCCATGGGACAATTTCTGGTCGCAGAGTACCAATGGTATGGTTTCGGGCTGTCGTTTAATCGATATCTCTCCAGAAATATTTCTTTGTCGGAGGCTTATCGCCAACTAGAATAAGTTTTTTATCTTTCTTGAAAGATCTGTTTATGCTCTTAACCTTCCTGGGCCGGAAAACGATTCCGGCAGTGGGCGTGCTGCTTTTGCTGGCATGCTCCAACCAAAAATCTTCAGAGGTGAAATCTTCGGAGAATATGAACAAGAAAGCATCTTCCGACAACAGCGACGACCAACACTACGAAGGTGAGTGGGACACTGTAGCCTACGAAACGCTCAGAGCATCGCTTCCGCCTTTCGATCTTAACCAAGATCTGTCCACCAAATCATTGGAAGAACTTCGTATTCTTCGAAATACAATTCCAGCTCGATACGGTTATCTTTTTATGAACGCCGATCTTCGCTATTATTTTAATAATACATCATGGTATGCGAAGTTGATGGAAGCCCGGTGGTATGGCGATTGTGAATACAGTGGTTTAAAAAAGGCGCCACCAATTGCGTATTCTGCTGAAGAGAGTGCGTTTCTGGAAAAGGTGAGAAAACTTGAACAGGAGAGGCAAAAGCAGAATTTTATTATCCGCAATGGCGAGCGATTTGCTAACGTGAAGAATATTGTAAATCAGTGGCAATACGGGAATCTGCAAGGGCCGTTGTTGACGGCACTCGATAAGTTCGGATATGCCATGGTGCCGAATAATAATATTCAATTCTTTCACTTATATGAGCAGAATGACTACAGCCAGATGCAGAATTTTGTGACGACTGATATTTATCTGCAGCTTTTTCACATGCATTTCTCATTTTTGCTCCGTGGATTGGAGGAAGAACAATTTATACCGGTGTTGAAAGAAATGCTTTCCTCGTTTCAGCAGCAGGCCAACGAACTGGCGCGCGGTAATGCTGATCTACAGGTGAAAGACGCAGCGCGGTATACGTCGGCTTTTTACTCAATTCCGGCGCGGATACTGGAGACTGAAAGTGTTACCGTTCCGGAGCCCTATCAGCAGCAGGCGGAGCAGGAGATTGAGAATATTGAAAATCAACGAGCTGCGCAATCTGCATTGCTCATGGCCTACAAGGATTATTATTTTCAATATGACATGTTCAAACCACGGGGTCACTATACCCGCACCGATGCATTGAAACAGTATTTTAAAGCGATGCAGTGGTTGCAGCTGGCTCCTTATTGCCTGGAAGACAACAAGGATTTGTCACGGGCAATTATCGCGGCTTATTTGCTTAACAAGGGAAAGAGCCTCACCGGCAAACCACTTCTTGATCTTTACCGTGCCATACTTGAGCCAACATCGTTTCTGATTGGTTCGCCTGATAATGTTTCTCTTTTCGACCTGTGCGACATCGTGAGGCAACATCCGGTGTCCGATCCGGCGGAGTTGTTAACAGCTGACAAGCTGGCCGTTCTTCGCGTGGCGTTGCAAAAAGTTGCGCAAACCAAAAATGTGATTAAGCCGAAGATTGCAGTGACTTGCCCTGATAAGATCAACTTCATTCCATCGCGTTTTGTGCTGGACAATGAGATATTACAAGAAATGACCGAGATCGATAAGCGTCCGTATCCGAAGGGATTGGATGTGATGGCAGCATTCGGCAGCACCGCAGCAGAAGATGTTTTGATCAATCATCATCAAGAAGAAAAAGGCTGGAGTGAGTTTCTTCCTCAGTTGAATAAGATGAAAACCAAGTATAAGAACTATGAGGATTGGGATGGCACTGTTTACGCCAAGTGGATTAAAAGCCTTACGGCAATGCTCGAAAAACAAGAGAACTATCCGCATTTTATGCAATTAAAATCGTGGAACAAAAAGAATTTGAATACTGCTTTGGCATCGTGGGCAGAACTTAAACACGATGCGATCTTATATACCGAGCAACCCATGGGCGCAGAATGCGGAAATGGCGGTGAATGCGCGCCCCCACCGGAGCCTTATACAATCGGATATGTTGAGCCCAATGTGAAATATTGGAAAGAAGCCCTGGAATTGTTGGATATCACCGAAAAACTGCTGGCAAAAAATAATCTATTGAGTGATCAGTTAAAAGGTCGCCAGGAGCAACTTCGAGAATTATGTACGTTTCTATTGGATGTAAGTGAGAAAGAGATCAAGGGTGAAAGGATTTCAGAGCAGGAATATCGAACAATAGAATTGATAGGAACAAATGTGGAGAGCATCACGCGCTCAATTGTGGGGGTGTATTCATGGGATCATGTATCGGGACCTGACAAGGAAGTGGCGATAGTCGCCGATGTTTATACCAACAACCAAGGCGATAAGGCCGGAATCTTGCATGCCGCGGTGGGTTATGTGAACGACCTTTATGTTGTTGTTGAGATCGAGGGATATCTATATTTGACCAAAGGAGCCACGTTTAGTTATTATGAATTCCCACGACCTTTGGATGATCGAATGACCGATGAGCAATGGCAGGAGTCGTTGAAGAACAAAACAATTTACCCGGTGCCGACTTGGATCCAGGATGTGATCATCAAACTCGACAAATCTATTGAGCCGAGAGCTCCGGAATACATGTACAGTTCAGGATGTTAAGGTTAGGTTGTTTATTGTTCGCCGCTGCGTCGCTGGTCGCCTGTGAATCGAAACCGGAACTTGCCGTCGTATTTGGCGGCGATGTCATGCTCGACCGTGGTGTACGTGCTCAGATCAACGTGAAAGGTGTCGGTCATTTCACAGAAGAGATATCCTCCGTTTTCGGCACTGCCGACTTTGGTGTGGTGAACCTGGAATGTCCGGCTACCGCGATCAATGCGCCTTTGGCTAAGGAGTTTATTTTCCGCGCTGAGCCCCAGTGGTTAACCGACCTGCACGACGCTAACATCACGCATCTTATTGTGGCCAATAATCATTCTTACGATCAGGGCAGGAGCGGCCTTATTTCCACAGTAGAGAATATTCAAAAAGCAGCTCTCGTCAGTGTCGGCTATGGGGCAGACCAGCGCCGTGCCTGCGAACCGGTGCTGCTGGAGAAAGACGATCTCCGGATGGCGATCTTTTCCAGTGTACTGCTTCCGCTTGAAAACTGGATGTATCTGCCGGATAAACCCGGAATGTGTCAGGCTACCGTGGAGGAGTTAATCGAAAACATCAAAACATTCAAGGCGGCAGATACGTCGGCGTTTGTTGTTGTCAGCCTTCATTGGGGTGTTGAATATCAGCCTATGCCTTCAGGAATCCAGCGGGAGCAAGCCGAATCTTTGATCAGCGCTGGTGCCGATGCGATCATCGGTCACCACCCTCATGTCGTGCAGAGCTATGAGTCAATCGATGGGAAACCCGTTTTTTATAGCGTTGGTAATCTCATCTTCGATAGCCTAAATCCGGGGGCATCTGAAGGTATTTTGGTAAAAATTGTTGTGGGTGAAAAAAGCAAGGGTGTTGAGATCATTCCGTATTCGATGGAGAACGGAAAGCCTGTGCTGATGTCAGACGATGAAGAAAGGACTTTCAGGTTGAAACTTCAGAAGTTCTCCGATCCGTTGCCTTAAGGTTTCTGGCTCGAAGCTACCGGCGATTGTTTGAACGCATTTGCGTTGGCACGTTGTTCGTTCTCCCATGCCTCCCAGTATTTTTGAAGCTGCTTTACATCGTCTTCGATGCAAGGATACTGATCGGCTTTTGCTCTTGGTATGAGCGGATACTGCCCGGTAGCCAGTTGAAAGGTGGTTGTGCCGCCGGTCCATTCGAAGTGAGCAGGGTCGTAAGGCGTTCTCCAGCGACCTCCCCAGCGTAGTCCTAATTTTTCGCCGGCCACACCGATCTGCTTCCAGAGTGTCACGTTATCCCATACGGCAACAGAATCAACGATGGGTACAATATCAACCGCGAGACCGTATTGATGTTTGGACTTTCCGCCTTTGGAACGTGTGTATTTTCTTCCCATACCAAAGTATTCGCCTTGTTTTGCGCGGGTGCGATACGATTCGACGATAGCCACCTCTATGCCCATCGCTCTGCAATTCCGAATAAGATCGAATATCTTGTCGCGGAAGTACGGGTGAAGAGATTGCAGGTCTGCGATCATCGGTAGGTCGCCGCGATCTTTTCCAAAGGAGAAATTCTCAACAGTCTTCCATTCTTTCCATGCATTTTCTGCATCGTATACAACAGTCGCCTTAGACGCAGTTTGCGTGGTGTCAAATAATGGCGCTGCATTGGTCAGGGTCTGCAGATAGTTGTCGCTGTCGGCACTGCTTTGGGCCGAAACGCATATTGAGAAAATAATAAAGAGCACGAAGGCGGAGAGGACGTTCTTCATACCAGGTTTAAGGCTGACTGGGGTTTTAAATAAATTTCGTTTGTATGGGCCACTTTTGCAAATAAGTCTGCGCTGGGCCTCTTAATTCTTTGTTTCGTGTCAAAATCGCATCCATACAGGCCAAATTTGTACGTAGGGCCTAGCCGCCACTCGAAGTTGTCCCAGGTGCTCCAGTAGTAGTAACCCTGAACATCGACTCCGGTTTGTATGGCGTCGTAAATGATCTTCAGATAATCCTGAATAGCGCTCACGCGCCGTTGATCGTCGCCGGTGCATACGCCGTTCTCGGTGATGATGATCGGCTTTTTGTACTGGTTCCAGTAGCGGATCAAACATTCGTTGAGTCCTTGCGGATAATACTCCCACATATCGTCATGATCCTTGCCCAGTTTTTTAAATTTCTCCGGGGTCTGAATGTAGTTTATCGGGAACGGGTCGTGCGAGATGCGAGCGTAGTAGCTCATGCCGAAAAAATCCACCTTGTCAAACTGACGGGGAACAAATTCCATGAA
The DNA here is from genome assembly GCA_049324355.1 of Bacteroidota bacterium. GTDB lineage: Bacteria > Bacteroidota > Bacteroidia > Cytophagales > Cyclobacteriaceae > Chryseosolibacter. Next base: position 548 of record JBMOKS010000337.1, on the reverse strand, counting down.
CCACAGGTCGGATAGTTTGGCCGGAAACCATCCTAAAAAATTCTCTGCAGAGAACACCGCTGCATTGTTAGAAATTCCAACGGGATGAGAATATTTTTCTTTAATATAGTCATACACCACGCTGTGCGCTGCGCTCATGTTACGAATAACTCTAACGGCCGCCAGGATATTATTTTTGAACGGAGGAAATTCGGAAACCACCCACCCGAAGCTGGCGTACACATTGGGTTCGTTGAATGTATTCCAGGAAGAAACGTAGCGACCGAATTCGTCTACCAGCTTTTTACTGAAGTCTACCCAAAGCGCGATGTTCTCTTCTTTTTCCCAACCGCCTCGTTTTGCAAACCAGTTCGGATTAGTGAAGTGATGAAGCACCATCATGATCTTCGTGCCACGTGAAGCAAGTTCTCCTAACAGTTCGTGGTAATGGCGCGTAGCGTCAGCATCGAATTGACCAAAAGGTTCCCGCTGTAGTTTACTCCACATGAGACTCATGCGATAATGAGGTGCCAGCGAAGCGATGATATCGATGTCTTCTTTGACACGAA
>JBMOKS010000336.1:12512-17395 GCA_049324355.1 Bacteroidota bacterium | reverse complement strand
CCATGAAAATAAATTTGTTTATTCTACTGTTCGCTTCGCTCATAGGGTGCGAGCAATGCGAAGATAACCTCACCGAGCTTGAGAAGTTACCTCCCGCCACACAGGAAGGAAAAAATACTTTCGGCTGCCTTGTAAATGGAAAAGCTTGGGTACCGAAAACTTCGATCGATGCTGCGGCTTTCTATCAAGGGGGACTCCTAAGCATTGGAGCTGATTTGGTGAGTCCTGATCAATCAATTGGACTTAGCATTTACGACGAAGGTGTTCGCATAGCAACTGGAGATTTTTTTGAATTAGGAATAAATCCAACCATTTGCCGAGCTAGATTTTTTGATGGCTCTAGTGAATTCTATTGTTACTATTCCGCTGCTGAAACCATATCCGGAAAAATTACAATCTCAAACCTCGATGAAAAAAAGTTTGTCGTGTCAGGTCAATTTGAATTCGTGACAAATTTGATCGGCTGTGACACAATTAAGATCACCCATGGCCGCTTCGACCTTCACTACGCGCCCTAATCATAACAAGATTCAAGCTCTACAAAAAATAAAACCCATCTATGAAAAAACTTCTACCCATTCTTCTATCCCTTTGGGCATTTTGCACTCAGGCACAGATTTCTGACTCATTTGACAAGCAGCGACTCTCCACCTTCTATAATATTTATCGATTTAAGGTGAAGACCGGATTATTGTTTGACTATGGACTACACTTCACCAACATCGAAAAGTATGACGGCGTGAGAAGCGACAGCAACTACCTCGATTATGATGAGTGCAAACTGCTGTATGCCTCGGTCTATTCCTGCAAGTTTAACGACAAAGTCTCTATGAAGCCACCTGGGGAAGTGTTTAGACGCATAGAAGCGGCGGCTGCAATGGTCGAAAAGAACAAGATGTTGCTTGCCGGACAACTCAAACTCATAGATTCGGCTACGACGCGTGAAAAGAAAACCACACTGCTGGTCGGCCTGCACTACATTTATGATCGATTCCGGCATGACGCGATAGACAGTGGCTATATCGGAGTGAGCAAGGACCATATCAGGCTGCGCGAGATCCCCGGCCGCCCATCGCCCTATGTTACCGGCGAAACCTTTGCCCTGGTTCCGCACCGCTCGCACCTCACAGGTGCTCAGCACCGGTTTATATTCAAGCCCGAGCTGTTCGGGACCAACACTGGCAAAACCATCGGCACCCTTGAGGCCGACTTTGGCGACGGCGCGGGCTGGCGCACGGTGCTGTCCGACAGTCCGACAGACGTGAGCTATTCCACTGACGGCGAAAAGACTGTCACATTCAGGATCACTTACACTGATGGCTCAGTCAAAGAAAGTCATAGCCGTATATCGGTGAAAGGAGCAGCTGGCGAGTATGATCCGGCTGTTAGGTACAGAGGCCGCAACATCGCGGAGTTTCCGTTTCCCCTGGCCGGGTTTCAACTTCCCAAACCTTACCAAGGGAAAACCGCGGGGGCTTTGGTGACTGTAGAATACACCAATCCCGGGCGGGAGATACGCAAGCCGTTTATTGTAGTAGAAGGATTTGATCCCTGGAAGATTTTATCACCTGATGACAAAAAATCAAATTTTGATTTTATTGATGCAATTGAGAATATCGGGCCAAGTGGCTTGAATGTCGAAGTAATAAAAAATGGTCCGACGCTTGCTGATGTTCTCAATAGCGCCAACTACGACCTCATCTTCATCGATTTTGACGACGGCACAGATTACATACAGCGCAATGCGTACCTGGTAGAGAACGTGATAGAATGGGTAAACTCGGTGAAGCAGCCACACAATGGGGTAATTGAAAAAAATGTGGTGATCGGTTTCAGCATGGGTGGCCTGGTGGCGCGGTACGCATTGCGCGATATGGAGCTTAACAGCAAAGTGCACGACACGCGCCTCTATGCTTCCATAGACAGTCCGCACCAGGGTGCCAACGTGCCCGTAGGTTTTCAGGCCATGGCAAGCCACCTGTATGGCTCAGGCATAAGCTCATTACTTGCAGGCAGCCCGGGAGGCGGCTATATGATCACCTTCGGTATGCTGAACGCCGATCTTGCCCGCTCTTTTCAAATGCTGAATTCGCCAGCGTCGCGGCAAATGCTGATCTACAATGTTGCAGGCGCCGGCGGTAACATCCACTACAACAACATCACGCACGAGGAGTTCATGAAAGAATACAGCGAAATGGGTTACCCTTCGCAGGGCGGCATTCGCAACATTGTGCTGGCCAACGGGTCTGAGTGCGGCTCCGGCCAGGGATTCCTACCCACCGATCCGTTTATCGATGTCAACGATACCTACAAGCTCGGCTTCTGGAGCGCTATGCTGGCCAACATGCTCGCGCCAGGAATTGCTGCCCCGGCACACCCCCCGCTGAGCTTGGGTGGGGCACTCACCACCAGATCAGATTTGCGTATGGAGTTCAGGGTAATGCCCATTGGGGCGGCAGGGTTCCGGTTTATAAAGCAAAAGTTACCATCCGGAAAAAAATACTTTTTGTCATCAAGATAAATATCACCCTGCTCGATAAGGAATTTTATGCTCTGCCCTCCATGCTGCCGCTCGACAACGCGCCAGGTGGCGCATCAGACATCACCAGCGCTGCAGGCGAGCTGCCTGTCAAGCTAAACATCACCCGTTTTTGTTTTGTACCCACCTACAGCGCGCTCGACATCGGTGGAGGTCTGCAACCCATCAACGCCAATGATTTGACCAAAGCCTGCCTGCCGGCCAACCCACCGCGCGGGGCGAAACAAATTATGGCCCACAGTTTCTTCGCCAATCCGTCAAAAGAGATCATTGTTGCATCCGCGGAGGCCACTACAAACGAAATTCACACGCAACTCACCCAGCAAAATGCCACCTGGCTTTTTCATGAAATACAAATGAAACCTACGCCCCTGCGCTGCCGGTATGCGTGCAACGCTTCAGAGTTAGTCATTGCAGGCCCCGACAATGTTTGTCAAACCAATGCCCAACCTTTTGAGTTTGGCGAGCCCACCACAAGCTCCAACATCACCTGGGAGGCAACGCCCCCCGAACTCTTTCTCACAAGCTCGGGTATGGGTTCAACTGCCTTGTTGCAGCCCCACCCGGCTATGGCCAGCCGCGAAGCACAGATCACCTTTACCCTGAAAGCCCCCAACCCTGAGTGCGATGCCTACATGGCTCAGAAAAAATTTCTGATCAACAAACCGTTGCCGGAGCCGGTCATCACCTTCTCGCATTCCCATTTGAGTGCGTTTGCAGACGTACAGGTGTTTACCGAAGCACCGCCACCTTACTACTGGTATGTTGGCTACAGGCTGGCAGCAATAGATCATGTCGGCGCATTGCGCCTTCCGTTAACCGGGTGCGGCAGGCCCCTCATCAGCGTCAAAGTAGCCAACGCCTGCGGCACCGTACAATCGGGCGACTACCCACAAAACCGGGTTGATTATTGCAGCTGGTCGGTGATACCACACCCCAATCCGAGCAGCAACGAACTGATCGTGTCTGTTAGCACCGATGACTCCGGGTTATCCTCTGACCAATCCATCATCAACAACGCTGATGAAACTTACAACATCAGCCTGTATGGCCCCACGCAGGAGAAAGTTTTTGAGACAACAACTACCGAAACGAATGTAGCCATACCGGTGAGCAATCTGCCCGATGGTGTGTATATCGTGCATGTGTCATACAAAGATTCCTTCGTGCAGCGTCACGTTTTAATTGAGAGAGAATAGATCCCTTCCCGCTACGAAGCTCCCACGTTCATTCACTCCCCTCCCTTGTCGTTCCCTCATCTCCCTCGTACCTCGTTCATTCGCTCCCTCGTTCCTCGTTCCTTGTTCCTTGTTCCTTGGTTCCTTGTTCCTTGTTCCTTGTTCCTTGGTTCCTTGTTCCTTGTTCCTTGGTTCCTTGTTCCTCGTTCCTTGTTCCTCGTACCTCGTTCATTCGCTCCCTCGTTCCTCGTCTCCCTCGTCCTCGTTTTTTTTAATCAGGCTACCCTCGACTCAATTGCTTTGGTTTATAGTTCTTATGTTACGCCGATATATTTGCTTAACCGGCTTTTAGGTTGAGCCACCAGCTCTTTTCTTGTAAAGTCAACAAAGGGTCACTCCCAATTCTTGTTTTTTTCAGGGAAGAAAAATTCACCGCAAGTATAAATAGAGAAGCCTTCTGAAAAATCAGACGGCTTCCTTTTATGACCTTCCTTTTATGATTCTGATGTCCCTAAAAAATAAATCAAATATGGATCACTTCGCCATACGCCGCGGCAGCAGCTTCCATAATGGCTTCACTCATGGTAGGATGAGGGTGCACCGATTTAATGATCTCGTGGCCAGTAGTTTCGAGCTTACGTGCAGCAACAACCTCGGCGATCATCTCCGTAACATTATGACCTATAAAGTGAGCTCCTAACCACTCGCCGTATTTGGCATCAAAAATAACTTTCACAAAGCCATCGGTAGCGCCGGCAGCCTTTGCCTTACCCGAAGCGCTGAAGGGGAATTTTCCAACCTTCACCTGGTAGCCAGCTTGCTTGGCAGCTTCTTCGGTGTAGCCCACAGAAGCGATCTCCGGAGAGCAGTAGGTACATCCCGGAAGATTGTTGTAATCCAGCGGCTGAGGATTGTGGCCTGCAATTTTTTCAACGCAGATAATTCCTTCGGCAGAAGCTACGTGCGCCAACGCGGGACCTTTTACAATATCACCGATCGCATAAACGCCTGGAACATTAGTTTTATAAAAATCGTCTACGATAACTTTCCCTTTGTCGGTCTTTACGCCAACATCTTCGAGGCCTATGCCTTCGAGGTTGGAGGATACGCCCACGGCAGAAAGTACGATATCGGCTTCCAGTTTTATTTCGCCGGTAGGTGTCTTC
>JBMOKS010000336.1:3756-12502 GCA_049324355.1 Bacteroidota bacterium | reverse complement strand
GTAACTACACATCCCTTGCCACTCGTATCTACTTTGGTAACTTCCGAACTGGTGTATATAGTCATACCCGCTTTCTTGAACGACTTCTCCAGTGTTTTAGAAACTTCTTCGTCTTCTACCGGCACGACGCGCGGCAGGAACTCGACAATGGTAACTTCAGAGCCCAGGGTATTATAGAAATACGCAAATTCAACACCGATAGCACCGGAGCCGATCACCAATAATTTTTTAGGAACGGTTTCGAGCACCATCGCTTCACGATAGCCGATGATCTTCTTACCATCGATCTTTACAGTCGGAAGTTCGCGCGATCTTCCGCCGGTGGCCACAATGATGTGCTTGGCTTCGTAGTCAGTTTTCTTTCCGGCAGCATCTACTTCTACTTTTCCGCCTTTTTTCAACTTGCCGTAGCCTTCAATCAGATCAATTTTATTTTTCTTGAAGAGGAACTGAACACCTTTGCTGTTACTGCCAGCAACGTCGCGGCTGCGCTTCACCATGCCCGGCAGATCGGCCTTAAAATCTTTTACTTCAACACCATAGTCCTTAGCATGTTTGATATATTCAAATACATTGGCGCTTTTCAGCAATGCTTTGGTGGGAATACAGCCCCAGTTCAGACAAATACCACCAATCTCAGCCTTCTCTACAACGCCCACTTTCAATCCCAGCTGAGAAGCCCTAATGGCAGCCACATAACCACCGGGTCCACTCCCGATTACGATCAGATCATATTTTGACATAGTGTTAGATTTTAAAATTCGCTGCCAAAGATAAACCGCAGATTGATCAAATAAAAAGTTGATTTTTAGCTTCTGATTTGAGTTTTTTCATCAAATCAGGATGATTTCTTTATTTTTGGTCGGATAAAACACTTTTTCACAAAACTATGAAACTACTCCAGGGAAAAACCGCCCTCGTAACAGGGGCATCCAAAGGCATTGGCCGGTCCATCGCTATTAAATATGCAGAACAGGGCGCGAACGTAGCGTTTACCTATCTTTCCAGCGTAGAACAAGGCCAGGCATTGGAAGCTGAGCTCACCTCCAAAGGAGTAAAGGCAAAAGGTTATCGCTCCGATGCATCAGACTATGTCCAGGCTGAAAAACTGGTCGGTGATGTCATCGCCGATTTTGGCTCGCTCGATATCCTGATCAACAATGCTGGAATCACCATGGATAATTTATTGCTTCGCCTCAACGAAGAAGCGTGGGACAAAGTGATCAACGTCAATCTCAAATCATGTTTCAACACAGTAAAAGCAGCCACCAAACAGATGATGAAGCAAAGAGGTGGCTCCATTATTAATATGACTTCTGTTGTGGGCGTAAAAGGAAACGCAGGCCAATCAAACTATGCTGCTTCTAAAGCGGGTATTATCGGATTTACAAAGTCTGTCGCTCTGGAATTAGGTTCACGCGGTATTCGCTCAAACGCCATCGCCCCAGGTTTCATTGAAACCGAAATGACCGGAAAGCTGGACGAAAAAACCGTGCAAAGCTGGCGAGAGGCTATCCCGTTGAAAAGAGGTGGCAAGCCCGAAGATGTTGCGGATGCATGCATTTTTCTGGGTTCCGACCTGTCATCATACATTACCGGCCAGGTACTTCAGGTTGATGGTGGCATGCTCACATAAGAGCATTCCACCATCAAAAAAGCATCGGATTTTTTCACATGCAACCCCTCTCTCATCAAAATTAGCGTGCCTCGTATCATGAATAAGGTTAAATTTATATATGCCCAAAATGCGATCTTATTTCCTGGTGTTTTTTATGGTTGCATGGCCCGCCTTGGCGCACCCACAAGTCTTCACTTCTACCGACAGCATTGCTAAAATTCTAGCCGTTCACCAACAGCACGACACATTCCGGGTGAAGCTGCTAAACCAACAGGCGTATAATTTTTATCTCGCCAGTCCCGAAAAAGCACTCGACTATGCATTCGAAGCCAAAACCATTTCGCAAGAAATAAGCTATCCGAGAGGAGAAGGCCAGGCCCACCGTCAAATGGGCCTGGTGTCGTGGGCACAAGGTATTTATCCCTCTGCGCTTAAGAATTTGCTGGAGGGCCTGAGACTGGCCGAAATCGGAAACGATGCTCAGCTTGTTGCAGACATTACTGGCAACATTGGCTTAGTATACCTGTCCCTTCAGGATTACGAGCAGGCCTTCACCTACCACAATCGTTCGCTGGAAATGCAGCGAAAGCTTAAAAACCGCGATCGCGAATCGGTAGCGCTGAATAATATCGGCGACATCAAACGAGCACAAAAAGAATACGCAAAGGCTATCGAATACTATCAGCTTGCGTTGCAGATCAGGCGTGAAACCAACAACGCCAATGGTCAGGCTGTGAACATTCGCAACATTGGAAACGTCTATGAAGCTGAAGGAAAATTCGACCTTGCACTGAAAAATTACTTCGTCAGTATGCGAATGGCAGATTCACTGAACGAGAAAAGGGGAATGTCACAAGCGCGCTTGGCCATTGCCTCCACGTATCTCAAAAAAAGAAATTTCAAGCTCGCCAAAGAATATGCGAAAGCGAGCCTCGCCATTTCCGAAGAAGCGCTGTTTCGAACGTACATCCGCGACACGTACATGATCTTGTCGCAGATCAGCGAAGGAGAAAAAAACATCAACGAGGCTTTTCGTTATTTTAAGCTATACTCAACCTACAAAGACAGCGTAGTGAACTTACAGGTGGGTTCCGAAATTGCCGCTCACCGCCTCGACTACGAAGGGCGTAAAAAACAAGCTGAGATCGACTTATTGAAAAAAGACGCATTGTTGCAGGAGAGCATCATCGAGAAGAAAAACACGTTGCTGGTTTCCATTGGCATTACTCTGGCCTTGCTGGCGCTGCTGAGCGTTGCGTTGTTTCAGAATTTTTCGCGGCAAAAGAACATTAACCGGGTGTTGTCGGTGAAGAACGGCGAGATCGAAAAACAACGATCGGAAATCGCCGAACAACGTGATGAGCTCATCGCGTTGAACGAAGAGATCAGAGCACAGCAGGAAGAAGTGACCGCAAGTCGCGATTCACTCGCAGAAAAAAACGAAGCCATTGCCGAAATGAATCAGCGCATCATGGAGATCAACGAAAGCCTTGAACAGACCGTGTTGGATCGAACAGCTGAACTGGAGAAGCAACATCAGCAAATGATCGAGTATGCGTTCATCAATGCGCACAAATTGCGAGCGCCGCTTGCAAGAATATTGGGATTGACTAATTTACTACAAATCACCTCAGACCCCGAAGAACAACAAAAACTCATGGATCTCTTATTTCAATCCTCCAACGAACTGGATGATGTAGTGAGAATTATTTCGGGTGTTTTACAGGAAGGGCTCGAAGTGTACGAAAAAAGGGAAATGAAATGAAAGAAGTGAATAACATCTTATCACTGCTACGAAAGACGTATGAAAAAGACGCCTGGCACGGGCAAGCCGTGAAAGAAGTTCTGGAAGGTATTACACCGGACATGGCGTTGAAAAAACTTTCCAACACCCACAGCATCATAGAGCTGGTGGCTCATATGACCACCTGGAGAATATACGTGACCCGCAAACTCGAAGGCGACCCCAACTTCCATGTATCTGACGAAATGAATTTTCCGAAAGTTTCAGATTGGAAAAAAGCCGTAAGCGACCTCGACAACAGCCAGGCGGAATTGATAAAGGCCATCGAAAAATTTCCGGAACAACGCTTGCACGAGCAGGTGCCTCATACCAAAAATAAATACACGTTCTACACGTTGCTGCATGGCATCGTGCATCACGACTTGTATCATCTCGGACAGATTGCCTTGTTGAAAAAGGTTTAATACCTGTTGTCACGATGGAGAAGGAAAAAACACATGATATTTCCCTGCTCGATGCAAAAGGCCTGCTGAAGAAAGCATTCGAGGTCCGCGTAAGCAACCTGGAACTCAGCATTGAGCTTGCCAACCAGGCCCTTTCAACCGGCCAGCAGATCAAAAATTCACAACTCATCGCGGAGGCTAAGAACCATCTCGGATTGTTCTACATGGTGCTGGGCAAATTCAAGAGGGCTTTGCATTATGCGGAAGAGGCGTTGGATTATTATGAGGGCATGAGTGACTTGCGAGGAATTGCAGATGCCAAGTATACTATCGCGGGCGTCCATTACAAAACTGACAACTTTCATGTTGGCCTGGAATTTTTATTGGATTGCCTCTTTATTTATCGAAAGCTTGGCGACTCATACAATGAAGCCCGTGTTTTAAAATCCATGGGCACGATCTACGAATATTTCGGCGACCTTGACAACGCCATTGAATCTTACCTGCGTTCAGTGGAGGCCGGACAGACAGCCCAAGATCCTAACCTCGAATCCAACGCCTATAATCCATTATCCGGTATTTATTTGAAGAGGGGCATGAACGATCTGGCGCTTTCCACGATAGAAAAAAGTATCAGCATCAAAGAACAAACGAAGGATATCCGCGGCCTCGCGTTCGCCTTGTACGGACGGGGCAAAATTTATCTGAAGACAAGAAAATTCGACCTCGCCATGACTGACCTTACCCAAAGCTTGCAACTGCAGGAGCAGATGGGCGACCAGTTGGGCATTTGCATGGCTCGAAACAAAATGGGTTTGCTGCACTACGAACTCCGCGAGTACGATGAGGCAAAAAAACACTGGCTGAAGGCGCTGGAGATCTCCAACGAATACAACATCAGGTTCATTCGATACAAGTCTGTGTTTAATTTGCACCTTTTGGCACGCAGTGAAGGCAACACACAGGAGGCGCTCGATTACCTTGAAAAATATATTTCGATCAAGGAAACCATGATCAACTCGCACACCTATAACGTGATTAAAAGTTATGAAGCTATTTCGCGGGTAAAGTCTCTGGAACGCGAGGCCGATATACAACGCAGCAAAACGGAGATCATCGAAAAGAAAAACGCCGAGCTCGACTCATTCTTCTACCGGGTATCGCACGATCTGAAAGGGCCGATCTCTTCGTTGCTGGGTCTAAACAACCTGATGAAGCATGAGGTCAAAGACCCGGATGCACAGCGCTACCTCAATATGTATCAATCGCAGATCATGCGCATTAATAACATTGTGCTTGACCTCATAGACCTCACGCGCATGAACCATGCTGAGGTAAACCTGGTGAAGATCAATTTCGAAACGTTGCTCAACGAATGCATCAACACCTACCGCTACCTCGAAAATTTTAATTCAATCAAATTCAATATCGACATCGATTCGAAAATGGAATTCTACTCCGAGTGGGCGATAGTGAATACAATCCTTCAAAATCTGATTGAGAATGCCATCAAATATTCGAAGCCGCATGTCAGCTCATTTGTGAACGTATCTATCGCGGCATCAGGAAAGTTTGTAAAGATCGTGGTGGAAGATAACGGTATTGGTATTGATCCGGAGTTGCAGGCTAAAGTATTCAATATGTTCTTTCGCGCAAATGACCGGGTAGACGGCACCGGCCTTGGGCTTTATATTTTGAAACGCGCTGTGGAACGACTTCACGGCGAGGTTTTATTTGAAAGTACAGTGCACCAGGGAACCCGCTTTGAAGTGATGCTGCCCTTTACTATACGTTGATCCTCAATCGATTTCGCCGTCTGAATCCCCTGAAATTCAGGAGCTTGCTAACGCTTGTGAGCGTGTGTCCTTAAAAAAATTTTCAAAGCCTGCTTGGAAACCATGTTTTCAGGCTCTACGTTTGTGTCATCAAAGTCGAATAAGCACATCCGCTTGATCGATTTATAAAGAAGCGCGGAGAGACAGGCTCGAAGAAGCGCTAGCAACCCTCGCCCCTCGGGGAGAAAAGGTGCTAAATCCTGACTCCGATCCGGAAAGTCCGGACCGGGATATATAAACCGATTTAAAAATGAAAACCATCATCAACACACTCCAATCAGGATTAGACCGTGTAGTCGGTCTCGGTGCTTCGTTATCTGAATTCTTCCATTCTTGCCAATCTATTTGCTGCTGCATGTGTCCTTGTAATGAGGAGGCATGCCTGCACGCCGATGAGGCGTGTTGTTGCTGTTGCGATTGTTGTTGCTGTTAAAGCTTAATTTTTTTTCCAGCATTCAGCAATACAAAAGCGTTGACCTCACGCGCCAGGTCACAGCTACATCCAATTTATTTTCCCAAACAAAGATTTATCAACGATAAAAAAATATTAGCCATGTCAGCATTACGTTTTGAAACCTTACAATTACACGCCGGACAAGAAATAGAATCTACAACCCGTTCGCGTGCGGTACCGATCTATCAGACCACTTCCTATACGTTCAAAGATTCAGAGCACGGAGCAAACCTTTTTGCACTGAAAGAATTCGGAAACATTTACACCCGCATCCAAAATCCCACAACCGATGTGTTTGAAAAACGTATCGCCGCATTGGAAGGTGGCGTTGCCGCACTGGCTGTAGGCTCTGGCCAGGCTGCACAATTCATAGCACTGACCAACATACTGCAAAGCGGAGACAACTTCGTATCAACTTCATTCCTCTACGGCGGCACCTATAATCAATTCAAAGTGGCATTCAAACGACTCGGCATCGATGCGCGTTTTGCAGAAGGCGACAAGCCCGAAGCATTTGAAAAGCTGATCGACAAAAACACCAAAGCGCTATACCTCGAAACAATCGGCAATCCCGGTTTTAATATTCCGGATTTCGAAGCCATCGCCGCGTTGGCAAAGAAATATGACCTGCCGCTCATTGTAGACAATACATTTGGCGCGGGTGGTTATTTATTCCGACCCATCGAGCATGGCGCTAATGTCGTTGTAGCCTCCGCTACAAAATGGATCGGCGGTCACGGCACATCCATCGGCGGTGTGATCGTAGACGGTGGAAACTATAACTGGGGCAGTGGAAAATTCCCGCAGTTCACAGAACCATCGGAAGGATATCACGGACTAAAATTCTGGGAAGTATTCGGTGAAGGTAATCAGCTTGGCCTTCCAAACGTGGCTTACATCATCCGTGCGCGAGTAGAAGGCCTCCGCGATTTCGGAACAGCACTGAGCCCCTTCAACTCTTTCCTTTTCCTGCAAGGGCTTGAAACTCTTTCGCTGAGAGTACAACGCGCAGTCGACAACGCCCTGGCACTGGCTCAATGGCTGGAGCAACATCAGTTAGTGGAAAGCGTAAGTTATCCCGGACTCGAAAGCAGCACCTACAACAAGCTGGCAAAAAAATATTTACGCAACGGATTTGGCGCGGTGCTCTCCTTCACTTTGAAGGGAACCAAACAGCATACGACAAATTTTGTGGATAGCCTGAAACTAGTGAGTCACCTGGCCAACCTGGGCGATGCCAAAACGCTGATCATTCAACCTTCGGCCACGACCCATCAGCAACTCAGCGATGAAGAACAAATCTCTTCCGGCGTACTGCCTACGCTGCTGCGTGTATCGGTAGGCATTGAACATATCGAAGACATCAAAGCAGATTTTCAACAGGCCTTTGAAAAGGTGTTCCAGGGAGAATTAGTAGCATAAAAAAATAGGAGCATAAGCCCGTGCATGGAAAAAACTGATCACATATTTCATTACAACAACACGCTAACGCTGGAAGCCGGCGACACTCTGCCGGGTTTCCAGCTAAAGTACACTACGCTGGGCAAACTCAATCATGAGCGCAACAACGTGGTTTGGATCTGCCATGCCCTCACCGGAAGCTCCGACTTCACAGGGTGGTGGATCGATCTGTTTTCGGAAAAAGGGCCGTTCGACCCTTCGAAATATTTTATTATTTGTGCCAACATGCTGGGTGGATGCTACGGTTCAACAGGACCACTTTCCATCAATCCGAAAAACGGAAAACCGTACTACCACAACTTTCCGGTGATCACCAACCGCGACGTAGTTAAAACTTTTGACCTGCTCCGCGAAGAATTGAAGATCAACCAAATTGACGTACTCATCGGCGGATCGCTCGGTGGTCAGCAAGTGATCGAATGGGCCATCGAGCGACCGGACGTATTCAAATACATTATCCCCATTGCGACCAACGCTGCGCACTCGCCCTGGGGTATTGCTTTTAATGAAGCTCAACGATTGGCTATCGAAGCTGACCCCACTTGGAAGGAAAACGATGCCCGGGCAGGCATCGAAGGGTTAAAAGCGGCGCGGGCAATTGGCATGATCTCGTACCGGCAATACGAAACTTTTGGCAAAACACAGCCCGAAAAAACATTCGACAAGCTCGACCACTTTCGGGCCGCCACCTATCAGCGCTACCAAGGCGAAAAACTTGCCAACCGTTTTAACGCTTACACCTACTATCTGTTATCGAAGATGATGGACAGCCACAACGTAGGCCGGAGCCGTGGCAGCGTGACGCTGGCGCTGAAGAACGTCAAAGCAAAGGCACTCGTTGTAGGCATAGAGAACGATCTCCTTTTTCCGACAAGCGAACAGAAGTTCCTGGCCGACCATCTGCCCGACGCCAAACTTGAAGTGATGACATCACTATACGGCCATGACGGATTTTTGGTGGAATTCGAACAACTTACCCAGATCATTAAACAATTTTTCAAAAAAATATCAAACGACGTTTTAGCAAAACACACACACGCTCCCTTAAACATCAACGCATGAAAAAAAATCTCAAATTAGGTTTGTTCGGTTTCGGCTGTGTAGGTCAGGGCCTTTATCACGTGCTGCACGAAACTGAAGGCGTAAAAGCAGAGATCAAAAAGATCTGTGTCAAGCATAAAGACAAGCCAC
>JBMOKS010000336.1:0-3746 GCA_049324355.1 Bacteroidota bacterium | reverse complement strand
TTCAGCAAAGAAGAGATTCTAACAGATCCAGAAATAGATATTGTTGTCGAACTGATCGATGATGCCAACGCTGCATTCGAAATCGTCAAGAGCGCCTTACAACATGGCAAGGCGGTGGTGACGGCCAACAAAAAAATGCTCGCCGAACATCTCGAGGAGATCTACCAGCTTCAGCATCAATATGGCAAACCCGTATTGTATGAAGGATCGGTATGCGGTTCCATTCCTATTATCCGGAACCTGGAGGAATATTATGACAATGATCTGATCCAGAGTATCGAGGGCATTTTCAACGGCTCTACAAATTACATTCTCACCAAAGTTTTTGAAGAGAAGAAAAATTATTCAGATGCCCTCAAACAAGCTCAGGAACTTGGTTTTGCCGAGAGCGACCCGAGTCTCGACGTGAAAGGCTTCGATCCTAAATTCAAACTGGTCATTGCCATTGCGCACACGTTTGGTGTTTTTGTAAAACCCGAAGACGTGGTCAACATCGGCATCGACCGCATTTCTGAACTGGATCTGAAATTTGCGCGCGAAAACAACTACTTCATTAAACTCGTAGCACGTGCGTTCAAGGCCGATCGAAAAATTTACGGATTTGTTGCCCCTCAGTTTGTTGAAGCCATTCACCCGTTGGCATCAGTGCGAAATGAATATAATGCCGTACAGGTTCAAGGCGCGTTTGCCGAGAAGCAGATCTTCATCGGCAAAGGAGCTGGAAGTTACCCGACGGGCTCAGCCGTGCTCTCCGATATCTCCGCTCTCACCTATGATTATACGTATGAGTATAAAAAATTGAAACAAGCGCACGACCTGGAGTTTTCTAACGATGTGGCAACAGATGCCTTCATCAGCTTCGACCAGGGAACGCCGATTGCCATCAGCGATTTCGAAGAATTCCAGTCCGGCTATGCAGCCAATGGCAAGCAGTATATGGTTGGAAAAGTAACGTTGAATAAGCTCCAACAGTGGTCACAGCTGGATGGCGTTGGCATTATCCTGGCACCCAAAGCTACGTTTACTCCGGAGAAAAAATTGAAAGAAGAATTTAGCCTTAGCCTGGCCGAACGATAAATCCCAGAAAAAGAGCGCAGTTAAACAACTTAACAAGCGTTCGCCTGCCTAGCGCAGCGTATGTAAAAAAGCCTGATCCGTGATCAGGTTTTTTTATTTCAGGGGCTTTTATTGAAAAACCACCT
The DNA here is from genome assembly GCA_049324355.1 of Bacteroidota bacterium. Taxonomy (GTDB): domain Bacteria; phylum Bacteroidota; class Bacteroidia; order Cytophagales; family Cyclobacteriaceae; genus Chryseosolibacter. The sequence continues at coordinate 2,544 of JBMOKS010000336.1, read as the reverse complement.
GAAATCCTTAATATAGTTTTCCTATTGAGCCCTCGTGATCGTGAAAAAGACCTTTGCCATCATGTTGCTAGTTGTCTTCCTCTTTAATGTTGGCGGGTATTACATTGTATTTTGGGGTTTACGCTATCACGCCAATAAAGTGTTGGTAAACCGTTTGGACAACAATCAATATTTGCACGAAGAAACCGTTGAATTAAAAATACCTGTCACGCTTCCGTATCCGTTACAATCGGACGATTTCGAAAGGGTGCACGGAAAATTTGAACATGACGGCGAATTTTACACACTCGTAAAACAAAAACTGGCCAACGACACCCTTTACGTGATCTGCATCAAGGACCATCATGAGAAAAGATTGGTGAAGACGATGACGGATTATTTCAAACTTTCCAATGATCTTCCGCTGAATTCGAAACATGCAACAACATTCCTGGGCAAGCTCATCAAAGATTTCGAAACATTTCGCGGGCTTACCCTCGAACGCAGCTGTGGCTGGTGTGCCGAACAAGTATTTACAGAATCCTCCTCCCTGCTTCCGGAACGTAGTATTTCCGTGATAGCACCGCCTCCCAAGGGGTAAAGTTTAGTTTGCTTTTCGCCTATATCACGAGCAGTGTTGCGAAGTGATATGAGATAGTTTCTACCTTAAGCTTTTTGCTTTACATTTTAAAAGTTTTAACCGCTTACTTTACACCTATGAGAAAATATATTTACGCCGTCTCCATCCTTCTCCTTTACGTTTCCTCCACAGAATTGCGCGCGCAAGGTTGTGTGGCAGTTAAAAATATGTCATCGTGCTCCTTCAGTGAAAACGGACAACAAGCCAAGGGCTGGCAGTTTTCTTTGAACTATCGTTTTTTCAGATCCTACAAACACTTTGTGGGCACCCATGAGGAAACTCACCGCACCGAGGAAGGAACCGAGGTGATCAACAACGACAATTCGTTCAACCTCGGATTGAGCTACAACTTCAACAACCGCTGGAGTGCGTCGCTGATCATACCCCTCATTTATATCGATCGCTCTTCCATGTACGAGCATTTGGGAAATTCTTCACCGCAAAACCCGAATCCAAACAACCCGAACTTTGAGCGCTTTCACACACAGGCGAGCGGACTCGGCGATATTCGCCTTATCGGCTACTACAATGCTTTCAGCAGCAAACCCAACGCCGGCCTTATGCTTGGCTTGGGCGTAAAAGTGCCAACCGGAAAATATGACGCAAAAGATAATTTCACCAAAAGAGATTCAGAAGGCAATCTATACCAGGAAGAAAGATTGGTTGATCAATCCATTCAACCTGGCGACGGCGGCACAGGCATCATCACCGAAATTGATTTCAATCACAAGATAAAAGGCAAATTCTACGGCTACGGCAATGTGATGTATATGTTCAATGCCAGAAATACCAACGGCGTTATGCGCAGCCAGAACCTCACCACCATTCCATCCACGGGCGAAACCATTCCATTGTCTAATGAATTTTCTGTTGTTGACCAATACCTGATCAGAGCCGGTGCGCGCTATCAGGCCAATGGTATTCAGGCATCACTGGGTGGCAGAATGGAATGTATTCCCTCTAAAGACCTGATTGGCAAGAGCGACGGATTCAGAAGACCCGGTTATATCGTTTCCGTAGAGCCTTCTGTATTGTATAGCACGGGCCCGCACTCTTTTGGGGTCAGTTTTCCTATAGCGGTTGAGCGCAACAGAACCAGAAGTCAAATCGATATTGCCCGCGGCACCAACCCACAGACAGGTGCAAAATACCACGGCGATGCTGCATTCGCCGACTGGTTAGTGTCAGTTTCCTATGCCTATAGATTGGCGAAGTAAGAAGTGTTAAAATAAAAAAAGGAGAGCTTCACCTCTCTCCTTTTTTATTTTGCTCCCGTGATACGCACTTACACCACTTCGGGTATTTGCAGCTTCACGGTTGTTCCGTGTCCTTCTTCCGATTCAATATCAATGGAGCCATTCAATTTGTCGATAGCCTCTTTTACAATGTAGAGTCCTAGGCCCGAGCCGGCGCCGTCGTCAGTAGCACGATAGAACATGCGACAAACATTTTCAAGATGTTCTTTGGCGATACCCTTTCCATTGTCTTCTATCGCAAGTTTCACCAACTGCTCACGCACTTCGATATCAACTTTGATAACGGGATCGCGTCCGTTGCGATATCGTATCGAATTTGAGATAATATTGTTCAGAATTACTTTAAGCCTCCACCGGTCGCAATAAAAAGCGCGGTCCTGCTTAATGTGGATTACTTTTTCCACCGATTGCCCGGTAGCGGTTGCGAACTTCAACTGGTTAAAAGTTTCTTCGATGATCGGCTCAAAGAATACTTCTTCACGCTTCACTTCCAGTCGTGCGTTTCTCGACTGATCGAGTATCTCTTTAATAAAATGATCCTGCTGTTGTGCGCTTTTATTGATCATCTCGAGATAAACATCTTTCATTTTGCCTTCACGGTCTTTTCGCGCGAGGTTGATCAATCCCAGCACCGACGCGATGGGCGCCCGAAGGTCATGCGAAACGCTG
>JBMOKS010000335.1:0-17421 GCA_049324355.1 Bacteroidota bacterium | reverse complement strand
CATCAGCCCCAGGTCAACGGCACGAATCAGAAATTCTGTCGGTGACTTGATGTTGAGCTTTTTGATCAGCTTTTTGCGATGAGTATGAACCGTGTGGGGACTTAAGTTGAGCGCTTCTGCTGCCCGTTGGTTGGAATAACCCTGCGCTATCAATTTCAGCAACTCCTTTTCGCGGACGGTTAAAACATCTCTTCCGTTTGCCGGGTGCATTGATGTCTCAATGATAATGTTCAGCGCATCCTGGCAAAAATATTTCTCGCCCCTGGCCACCGTACGTATTGCCGTTAATACTTCCTCCTGGTCAGCATGCTTGGTGATATAACCGTGAATGCCAGACTTTACTAACTCAACAAATTGTGCTTTATCATGAATTGCCGAGATAACGACTGCCCGTATTCCAGGAAAATCCGTGCGGATGAGCGCTACTTCTTCTATCGCAATCAGTTCTGTGTGATCGATCAGCAGCACACCGCTGGTGACGGCACTTAACGCGGTCTTTAGTTCATCACTATCCCGCGGTTTACCTGCAATCCGCACATCCGGTTCGCCAGAGACGAACTGTACGAGCCCGGTAAGGGTCAGCGGCTGATTATCGGCAAGTATTAGGTCAATCACGGCCAAAACTAAGCCTTTTTACAATTTATTTAGAATCATTCTAAACAATACCCTGTTTAGGCTACAAAAAATACCCCTTAAAGGGTACAGCCTTAGTTTGGATTCATTCTAAATAAGAAATAGATTTGCCGCCTGCCAATAAATTTTGCCGCTTGTTCAAAGAAATGAGACACTATATCTATTACCTGGCCTTTGTCTGCCTGCTGCCAGACTTTGCCTCTGCCCAAATTTTGACGCACGAAGATTCCCTGTCAGCAGGTCTATTTCGTTCCAATAACGTTACCGTTATTTCCGGATATGGTCAGGCTAAAGTCGAATACGACTTTAAAACAAAAACTGCGGTAGCCAACCTGACGAGGAACGTACTGTTCCTGGGGCATAAGTTCAACGACAATATTTATTTCTTCTCCGAGATGGAATTGGAAAATGCCAAGGTGATGGGTGGTGAGCCTTCAGGTGAACTCGCCATGGAGCAGTTGTTCCTAAAGTTCAACCTGAACAGGGATATCTACCTGCAAGCCGGACTGTTCATCCCCCGTATGGGAATTGTCAATGAGAATCACCTGCCGAACACCTTCAATGGAAATGACCGTCCTTATGTTGAAACGTTTTTGATTCCCTCCACCTGGCGCGAAATCGGAGTTGGTGTGTATGGAAACCTGCGTTCTATCCCGGGAATGAATTATTCCTTCGCTATTATGAATGGCTTGAACTCTGCGGAGTTTGTCAACGGAACAGGTATTCGCGAAGGAAGGCAGGAAGGGAGTAGTGCCACTGCATCCAACATTGCGGTAACCGGTTCATTGCTTTACTATCTCAAAAATTGGCGCCTGCAAACGTCCGGCTACTATGGAGGAAGTGCTGGGTTGATCAAGCGGGTGGCTGATAGCCTCCAACTGGAATCAGGGCCTTTCGGCACCCCAGTCGGACTAATCGAAGCGAACGCACAGTATCATAATAACGGTCTTCAATTCAGGGCGCTTGCAGCAATGGTGTCTATTCCCGATGCGGAGGCCATTAACCGTGCGTATGCCAACAATACGCCAAGCATGATGATTGGTTACTATGCCGAACTGGGTTATGATTTTTTCCAGTTGAGGGGTACGCGCACAAATAAAAGTTTTGTTTTGTTCGCGCGGGAAGAATTCATGAATCTGAATTACAGGATCCCATCCAACGGAATCAAAAACGGTGTCAACGTAAAGAGCTATACTGTGATCGGACTAACCTTCAGGCCTGTAAGCGGTGTTGTCGTAAAAGCTGATTACGTACTGCGTAAAACCGATGAGCGCAATGAAGACCTCATAGTTACTCCCTTTCCCCAGCAATTGCCCTACTATACTTCCAACGGGTTCTTTAACATCGGTATTGGCTACAGTTTTTGAGGTATGAAAACCCGCAGAGAATTTCTGAAAAATAGTTGTGCAGCCTGCTTGGGATCTGCATTCCTGGGACTAACTTTTACTCAACTCACGTCCTGCTCCCCGTTCCCTGTTTACAAGACGGCACTTACTTCGAAATCAGTTTCCATTCCCGTATCAAGTTTTGCTGAGTCAAACCTTGTTATCGTGCGTGATATGCAGGTGGCCTACGACATTCTGCTGGTGAAGAAATCGGAATCTGAATACAACGCCATCTACATGAAATGCTCTCACCAGGAAAACCCTGTGACCGCAACCAAAAACGGATTATTCTGTTCCTCGCACGGAAGCCGGTTTGACCTTGACGGGAATGTTACAAAAGAACCGGCACTGGAACCCTTGAAAAAATTCAAAACGTCCATTGATGACAATCAGATAACCATAGACTTAAATTCCTAAACAGTTATGAAATCAAACACTATAAAATCCCTTATCGCTGCGATTGCCTTGTTCTCATTTTTTTCATGCGATGATAATGACGGAGGATCGCCAATCAATGAAACGCTGAATAGCGAGATCATTGCGGGCTTTTCATCTACTCTTGCCGAATCGCTTTACTCTGATCTAGCAGGAAAGACCAGCACGCTCTACGATCAGGTACTGGCATTGCAGACCGATGGAGCCACCCAAATTGAACTGGATGCATGCCGGACAACCTGGAAGCAGGCCCGCCAGGCGTGGGAACAATCCGAGGCATTTTTGTTTGGACCGGTGTCTACTGAAAATATCGATCCGCGAATCGACACGTGGCCCGTTAACTTTACTGACCTGGAAGCTCAGCTTAGTAGCAGCGAAGAATTTACCGAGGCGTACATCGATAACCTGGAAGATGCCCTAAAGGGTTTTCACCCGATCGAATACCTGATCTTTGGAGAAGATGGAACAAAGTCTGCCAACGATTTGTCCGAACGCGACCTGGAGTACCTCGTTGGCCTGGCCCTAAACCTTAAAACACTAACAGCCGAACTGGAGTCGTCATGGGACAGCTCAAACTCCTCAAGTTATTATTTCACTTTTCAGAATGCAGGAAATGGAAGTAACGTTTACACTACCCAGCTTTTAGCTTTCGAAGAACTGGTGAATGCCATGGCGGGTATTTGCGATGAAGTTGCCAACGGAAAAATCGATGAAGTGTACCAGGCGCAGGATCCATCGCTTGAAGAGTCTCCCTTTTCGAAAAACTCAATCATCGACTTCACCAACAACATCAAGGGAGTTGAAAATGTATATCTTGGAAAATACAGTACCGATGGAAAAGGCCTTGAAGATTTAGTGCGTGCTTATAATTTACAATTGGACGGAGAAATCAAATTGAAGATCAGTGCCGCCATTACCGCACTGGGCAACGTTACCGATCCGTTCGGTCAGGCTATTTCCTCTCAACCTGTACAAGTACAAAATGCGGTCGATGCCATCAACGACCTGAAAACTATATTGGAAGAAGAACTGCTTCCTTTTGTTCAGCAACACGCTGAATAATTTCATGAACATTATCTGAATGCGGACAAACAAAATTATCGGTGTATTCATTTTGGTAACGGGGTCACTCATTACGTTTTATTCCTGTGTAGAACCGGACATGCTGACGGACGAAGACTATAACGAGTGGTTGTCGGGAGGTTCGCAAACCATCTTTGATGCGGGAACGGGCGCCTTCAGCACCATATTTCCAAATCTTGCAGCAGCAAGAGAAGAAGTACATGAAATAGGCGACATCGCTTTTGAGCAGACTTTTGTAAGCGCACCTGCTTTGATAAACCCCGGGCTCGGACCGATCTTTAATAATGTCTCCTGCACCTCCTGCCATATTAATGACGGCAGAGGAAAGCCTCCGGTAAACGGAGAGCAAATTTCCTCGCTTCTCATACGCCTGAGTATTCCGGGAACCGATGCTCATGGCGGGCCAAACCCGGCACCGGGTTTTGGTGGACAACTGCAGCAGAGGGGAATATTTGGAGTTTCCCCTGAGGCGAATGTAAGAATCGACTACACTGAACAACAATACACCTTTGCGGATGGCGAACCATATTCTCTCCGCTATCCGACTTATATCCTGGAAAATCCCTACGCATCAATCCCGGCCGGCATGATGCTCTCGCCACGAGTTGCTCCGCCTGTTTTCGGACTTGGATTACTGGAAGCTGTCGATGAATCCTCCATCCTGGCGCTGGCTGATGTAGAGGATGCGAATGGTGATGGCATATCCGGAAAGCCCAATTACACCTGGAATGTTGCAGAAGGAAAGAAAACATTAGGGAGATTCGGATGGAAAGCCGCAGCACCTTCGTTGATTCAACAAACGGCAGGCGCTTACAACGAAGACATGGGCATAACGAGTTTTGTGTTTCCGAAGGAATCTTCGCAAGGTCAGACTCAGTACGACAACCGAAATGACGAATATGAAGTATCGGACAGCGTGTTGCACGCAGTAGCCTTTTACATTCGTACGTTGGCCGTGCCTGCAAGGAGAAATGCCGATGATGCCATAGTACTAAAAGGTAAACATATCTTTCACCAGGCAAAGTGCGCTTCTTGCCACGTTCCCCGCCTGCAAACAAAAGTTGATGTGGCCTTCCCGGAAATATCAAACCAAACGATCTTCCCCTATACGGATTTACTCGTGCATGATATGGGGCCCGGGCTTGCCGACAACCGCCCGGACTTTGATGCCGATGGACAGGAATGGAGAACAGCTCCGCTATGGGGAATCGGACTCACCAGAATTGTAAACGGTCACCAGAACTTTTTGCACGATGGCAGGGCCAGGACGCTGATGGAGGCAATCCTATGGCATGGTGGCGAAGCCGAGCAATCAAAGGAATTTGTAAGGACGCTTTCCAAAGAAGACCGCGATGCCCTGGTAAAGTTTTTGGAGTCGCTTTAGACGATCCGAATAATAACGATGTATCTCAAAAAAGTATAGGGCAATTTCAGCTGACTGATGACAAGATTGAAAAAGAAATCTTTGACAAGTTTTTTTAAAATGATCGAGTCGATGCCAGTCTAATGCCGGATTATTTATGACCACTCTATATGAAACAGGTATTTTCAGTTGCTCTTCAATGATGCTGCCAGCTTCTGGCTCGTGTGCCAAATCCAATATACAGCATTCTAATACTTCTACAGTGGATTTACTTTGTTAAGCCTTGATAAAGTTAAATAACTAATGGCTGTAAAAGCAAGAAGCCCGATTGCCCAAGGTGCGTAATCAAACATTTCCTCAGTCAGCTCAACAACTAAGTTTGACTGCTCAAGAATTCGCTCAGCCATCCAGCCAATAGCGGCAATAGCGGCAACTAAAGAGCCTGTAATTCTGATGACAGAATAAGCCTTTGACTGACTTAGAATAATCAACCACGGCACAATCAAAGCAACAACAATGAGCTGCATCAATTCGATACCTACGTTAAATCCAAGAATACTCAAGGCCATCGGCCACGCGTCAAGGTTTAGATTGGAAAGTGTATTCGCAAAAGCAAGCCCATGTATCAAACCAAATACGGCTGCAACATACATTTCGCGACCCGGAAAAATCGGTCGCACACCGTGCAGTGCAGAAATCAAAATTGAAAATGCAATGAGTATTTCTATTGGCTGACTGGGAATATGTGCCCAACCCAAGGCCCCGACTAAAAGAGTTAGTGAGTGACCTATCGTAAATGCGGTGACAACCTTTAGAATATTTAACACGCTGTAACGAAGACCACCATAATCTCCCCACTTTCGAGATTTGACTGTCAATGGTGCTGGAAGAAGTAGCGTTAGCAGAAAAAGTAAATGATCAGTGCCTTCTTTTATGTGGCGCATGCCAAGCATCAACATATTGGAGGTTCCTTTCCACCAACTGCCCGCATCAAGATTCACCTGCAGTGGGGGAATCGAATTATCGCTTAGATTCCATCCAATCACGCTAACATCTTTTGTTGTGTCTGCATGGATAACACCTGCCTCCCAATCTCTTCTTATTGAAATCAGAGCCACGTGATTCACTACCTGGTGCATGACCGCATCGTACTGCAAAATAAAGAATCGGGTACCCTCACCGGAATTTGGGACCAACACGAATTGTACAACCAGCTCCCAATAAGGGATGTTACTGCCGACGTAACTACCCTTTTCCATTCTCATTTGTTTAATTTCCACTCGCCACGGACGACCTTTATCAACAAACGCATGAACGTGTTCCGTCAGATAGGCACGAAGCTGGGACGAGTAGCGCTCGGCAAGTACTTCCGGTGTTTTTTGAATTTCGTCACCTAACACGAGTGCCAATTCAGGCAAAGGAATATTTGCCTCCAATACAACTCTTCCTGAACTTATATCGAGGAGTAGTATTGAATTAGGCGATGGATGAGCGTAGAGCCTTAAAAAAGAAAGAACGCAAATCACAAAACTCGTGACCAAAAAACGCAATCGCCAGTTTTTGTCTTGGCGACTGCTAAAACAGGAATGGGCTCCCATAACCTCGAATGAACGATGTTTTTTCTATAATCCGATATAATCACGGGTATGATCGCGCATTACTGTGTGATAGTGAATTTGCCCCGAAACCACTACTCCACTTTGACATATAAACTCAATCCAGACGCTTGGGCCATCAACTCTTACGTAGTCAGTATTGGCCGTAAAGAACGAACTGGCGTTTCCTGAAGTTCCGTTTGCATTGCTGGAATAGGTAACATATGTGTCGGCCAGTTCATTCTGGTATGTCGTTAAGTAGTCAGCTGCTGTGGTAGGATCAACATCATTTACCCATTCAGCAATTACGGCTAATACCTTTGCTTGTACAGCGGTGCTTAACGTTTCCACTTTGATGCCCTGCTTTGTAGAAGGGAATGTATTTGTGGTTGAACCTGGAACCATCAGACAATCCGAGAAAGTGGAAGTGATCTTAGCTGATGCCAGTTCGGTCGAACTAAATGATGCAAGCATTTCACGTACCGCCGTAAGTTCACTGCTCAATGGAGCACTGTAGGTGGTACCATTCACCGTAAACGAACCATTGGGCTCCACTGCTTCATGCAAAGGTGTTATACTGGTGACCAGACCGTTATCGTAGGTAATGTTCTGAGCGTAATGATGCCCGCCAAATTGCAACATCCACTTACCGGTAGTACTAGGTGTTCCAAGGAAGGCAATTACATAAAGTCCTGCACTATATCCCGACTGTAATGTTCCTAAATAATCGTCTGCAGCGCGAACAGCTTGAAATTCTTCGTAGCCATTATTCTTTGCAGTGCCGGATGCTGCCTGTATCAGTGCAAGAGCAGCCGCCTGCTGTGTACTCGTCAGACTGCTAAACAGTAATCCGTTCCTGCATGTCAGGCCACAAGGCAGATTGGACCATCTTTTAGCGTTTGTCAAATTCAAGGTAACTACTACAGAAGATTGTTGTGAACTCGTTAAAGTGGTCAGGAAGTTATTTGCCAAACAAACAACTTTACTTACCCCTGTCTCCGAGTCACAGTTTGCAGCTGTCGCGGTGTTGACTGTTAGTTCTAAGGTACAAGATTGTCCACCAAACGAAATGGCAAAAGATGCAGTACCGGATGACGCAGGAGTACCGGATATATCGTATGTTAAATTACCTGTGCCATCTTCTAATGTACCTGCAACCAGTGTTGCTGAAAGTCCGGTAACACCCGTTGATGAAATGGCGGAACCTGCTGAGTATGCAGAACCATTGCCTCCTGTATAAGGAATGGTGGCCGTGCCGGTGTAGGCACTTCCGCTCGTAGCTGTTGCGGAAAAGGTAGTAGAGCCGCAACTCAAAGCAGTTACCTCTGCTCCGGAAGGAGTTGCATCATCGTCATCACTGCATGCCACTACAGAAAAGCACGTAATAATCATTGTGCATAAAGCGAAAACCACTGTGGTTTTTATCTCTTTAATTTTTAGGGCTTTCATAAGGATTAGTTGTAATTGAATTTTCAAGTTTGTGATTTATTTCCTCAAGGTTGTACTTCGTTTTATTCATCACACTCAGAACGGACAAGTAAACCGAATTTGTCTCCAGCTCTTCCTGATTTGCGATGAATCATCAGATTCCTGCGAAGAACGATTAAAGTCTTGACAGCCATCATGCAAACATGGGTCATAGCAACATGACTTGCATTTTTATGCGAAGAATAAAGGACTTCCAGCGAAGTACGATTAGGATCGGGGTAATTCAGGCTTTGAATGCCTTTTCGAAGTCTTCCAGGTAACTGGAACCCATGGGGATTTGAATGCCTGAGAGGAAAATCGTTTTATTCCGCACACTGTCAATGCGGCTCATTGGAATAATAAAGGAGCGGTGTACACGAAGGAAATCGGGAGGAAGTTTTTCAAGAATTGCTTTCATTGTCATACGGGTGATGATGAGCTTACCCTCCGGTAAATGTATTTTCATATAATCGGCAAGTCCTTCAATGTAAAGGATATCCTCAACCTGAATTTTCACCAAACTATACTCCGAGCGGATAAAAATATGATTGGACTTTTGCGTTTTGTTGTGAATGAAAGTATAAAAATCATTGGCCTTATTAACGGCAACCATGAATCGCTCCAACGAATAGGGTTTCAATAGGTAATCCACAGCATTCAAATTAAAGCCGTCCAATGCATATTGGCTGTGGGCGGTGGTAAAAATCACCATTGCATTTTGCTCCAGTCCCTTGTAGAAATCAATACCTGAGATGGAAGGCATGTGAATATCTAAAAACAGCAGGTCAACCGGAAATTTTTGCAGGTGTTTTTTTGCTTCACTTGTCTGCGTGAAGGTTTTTTCCAATCTCAAAAAATCGACTTCATTGCAATACCCCTCCAGTACTTCCAACGGAAGTGGTTCATCATCGATGGCAATAGCTTTTATCACGATATCTGAATGGTTAATTGCACACGAAAGTGTTTTTCATCTTCATCTAAAATTAGGAAGTGGCGCGATGGATAGAATAGGTTTAGCCTTGATTTTGTATTCTGAATTCCTTTCCCACTTTTCTCATGCGCGTCAAGCGCAACGTGTACTTTGTTGTTTTCTACCACCAGTTTTAATTCCTGTCTGTTCACGTCAATCAGAATATTGATACTGGAATCCTCATCAGGATTCACACCATGTTTGAAGGCATTTTCGATAAAGGGCATCAACGTTAGTGGTGCAATTTGTTGTTTTTCAAGGGAACCCATCACCCGGTAGGATAACTGAACGCGCTTGTCGAGTCTGAGTTTCTGTAAATCAATATAATCGTTGATATACGATAGTTCTCTTTCAAGCGAAACAAATCCATTTCCGGTTTCCGTAACAACATAGCGCATCAGCGCGGAGAGTTTCAAAATACCACTGGCCGTTGTAGTCGATTTATCACGAACGGCTAATGCGTAGAGTCCATTCAATGTATTAAAAAGAAAGTGTGGATTAATCTGGTCTTTCAAGGCAACAATTTCCGCATTGTGTCTTGCCTGTTCTGTTTGAAGCAGCCTCCACCATATTCGAAGCAGTATCGAAAAGAACATCACGGCAGCAAAAAGATAGATGTGATGTTTGATCTCCTGAACGAAAGTTGAGCCTGCGGGCAACGGAGGTATCGAATTGGTTTCCGCGCCAACAAGTGGTTTGGCCAACAGTGGAGCGGATTCAAACGGATTGCGGCCGGTTAATAAGGACGGAAGAATGCAAATAGCAACAAATAAAATAACAATCAGAGAAGCGTATATCAGGTACCTCTTTTTGAAGTAAAGCTTAGGAATCATGAGATAGTAGTTCGCGTAAAAGACGATAAGCATGAAACTATTGGCAAGAAAGTCCCTTATCGTAGGACGCGATGTAAGAAAGCTGATCTCTTCGGGTGGGTGGGGTGAAAGAATTGCAGGCAATGACAGGAAGACTGTACATCCGATGACGTGAAAAAGCAGAATCGTATTCTTTCGGCTGACCATAATTGAATCTTGCAAAGATACACACGAGTGACGACTACGTGGAATATCTGCGATATTGACTTCGATTCTGTCGAAGAAAGTTTGTCACGTTCCCGGAAAAGAATTTGTTAGTCAGCGAATCAACTTCCTCCAAAGAACATGGACCACAGGGCTACCACTATGCCGCTTTCAGACAGCCCCGGCAATATCACACGATACATATCTGTTCGCCACTCAATTCAGGATGAGGTCCATGCACAAGATCTTTATCAACGTCAGGCGAAAGCGTTGGGCCTTTGGTGGGTAATGAACATATATAGGGGCAATTAATCTGCAGGTGACAATGGTGATGCCCTATCACTACCTGAACTTGCCTTGATAACGGTGGTGCGGATAACCGTGTCAAGTTTTTCTGTCGTTTTCTCCAGCAGGCCGATGATCTCAAGATTATTTTCCGTCAGGGTTGACCGGTCAATGATATTGATCAAACCAAGAATTGTGGCAACGGGCTGGCGCGTCTGGTGCGACTGCATCCACGAGATTTGTCTTAACAGCTCGTTTTGTCTTTCAATATCCCTTGTGCGCTCTGCTACCTGGGTTTCCAGTTCTTTTTTTTGTTCGGTGATAAATTTGATAAGGTCTTGCTTAAATACCAGTCCCAGAAACTGCTCTTGTCGGTAAACTGGTAAGACTTCCGCCTGTTCGCGCTCCATCACTTGAAGGGTAGTCTCCACATCACAATCAGGAGAAATTGAAGGCTTTGCTGTAAGGCAATCAATAACCAGGTTATGTTGCCTATGTAAAATGTCTGTCAGAGTAAGGACACCTAATGTATTCATATCCTCGTCTTGCACCACAAGCGCAGAATGCTTGAGCAGACTGCTCTTAACCGCCTGCGTTCCACTATAGGCATGAATAGTCAGAAAGTCGCGCCTGACAAAGAACGATACCATCATCAGAGTTGCTGTTCAATATTCGTATAGGATATAGTGACGCTGAAGTCGACTTTTAATATTTCTCCGTCTGAAACGAACGGGAAAACCTTGTCCTTTAAAATAGTCATTATACTCTCTTTCGGCATCTTGTTCAGTATCCTTTTGTTGATGAACACGGCCTCCACCTTGTCGTGAGTCAGTTCTGCAATTTCGAAACCGTTAGGTACCAGCAGCTCAAACGATTTCGAGATGCCGATCTTACCGTGCTGTGCGTTCTTGCCGAGAATCAAAATATCCTGAAACGGGGGGAGTTTGATTTCTTCAAAAGAAAGATTGATCGAATACTTCGGCCCATTTGCTTTGGTCATAGCACTTTTTATTTCACCTCGCTAAATATAAGCGTACGCCCAGCAATTCCTAATGGTTAAGGGATGAGACCCTAAATAATATTTTTCAGCAGTGTAATAGTTGTGTGAACCGGAACGCGATCCTGAAAACATCATCTGGAGTTCACGATCTTCCGGTACTGTCACTTTCTGACAGCATTCTGTTGTCACAACTCATCTGCGACAAAACCTAAGCCGTGGAGTATTGGTCAACCAGAGAAAAAAATCTGGTCATCAGCCAGTGTTATGCTTAAGGGCAAAAGCCAGGAAACAAACTAAACTTATTCTTCTATTATTCTGAATTTAGAGAGTGTTTACCCTTGCAGAAGAAGGGGAATGTCTAAATTGTTTAAAGAAAAAATCATAGTTTGTGGTATGAATTCAGTTAAGCTTCCGGCTGCAACGACTGGCGTGGCTGGTGTCAACCTTCACCGGATCGCATGGGTAATTATGGTTCTGTTGAATCTGTGCATTTCTTTTTCCAGTCTTGGCCAAACGGCAAGGAGACGCATAACAGATAGCCTTGAATTGCTTTTTTCACAAGAGAGAAATCCTGATCAAAAGATTGGGCTGGCCCTGCAAATTGCTAATAGCTTTCCTGGCAATTCGCAGGGTGACAGCATGTTGTTTTATTCGAACGTTGCACAGTCCTTATTTAAGCAGTCTGCTGATTCATCAGCCCATACCTACTATTTCTACTATGTCCGGGTTTTAGCGAATACGTATTTAGGGAATTTTAAAGATGCGTTACGCATCAGTAAATTATACGACCCCAAGCTAAATGATATTTATAATCGTATTATGCGAGGAGAGGAAGCTGATTTCCAGAACCTATTTAAAACCACCACGTTGCCTTCCTATCCTTTCAATGCACTTGGGGAACTTTACCGGAAGTTTGGCGATTTGGAACTGGCGCTTACTTATCACCTCAAAGCATTGCAATGTGCTGAAAAGTTAAACAATGACATCCGGCCATTGGCTGATAGTTACAACAACGTAGGTATTGTTTACGACCTGCTTAAGCAATACACGAAGGCCATTAGCTATTACAAAAAGGCAGCAGAGATTAATACTAATGCAGACAGGAGACAATTCAACCTGGCTTCGAACTATAATAACATGGGGATTGTATACAAAAATCTGAAGAAGTACGATAGTGCTGCCCTCTACTACAAATTGGGAGTTCAGTTAATGGAAAAGACTTCCAATAACTATGGAAAGGCAGTGCTATTAGACAACATTGCGATTCTTTATACTCAGCAAGGCCAATACGATCTCGCGATTGAGGTAGAGAACGAAGCGTTAGAACTCCAAAGGAAAACCGGCTCAAAAGAACAGCAAGCCATGCTGATGCTTAACCTGGCCAATAATTACTACTTGAAACGTGAATATAGCAAAGCTGAGGCGTTAGGATTAGAAGCATACGAAATGTCGGAGCAGAACCATTACCTGGAAAACGTTAAAAACACAGGCGAGTTACTCTATCGACTCTACGAGGCCAAGGGCAACCACAAAGAGGCGCTCCGTTTCCATAAAATATTTAAGGAGTCGGCAGATACCCTGTTGAACGAAGCTAAAAATGAAACAATCAGTAACCTTCAAGTGAGGTACGATACCGAGAAGAAAGAAGCTGAAAACCAGCGATTGTTGATTGCAAATGAACAGCAGACCACGCTGAACCGGATGCTGGGAGGCGGAGGTATTTTATCGATACTCCTTCTGGTGTCTTTATTCTATTTCTATCGCGGCAAGCAAAAAGCCAACCGAAAGCTGGAAGTTCAAAACAAACAAATCGAATCTAACCTGCGAGAAAAGGAATCGTTATTGCGCGAAATCCATCACCGTGTAAAAAATAATCTCCAGGTGATTTCCGGCCTGCTCAACATGCAGAGCTATCACTTGCAAGATCCGGAAATGATTAATGCCATAGCCGAAGGGCAAAGCCGTGTAAAAGCCATGGCGCTCATTCATCAAAAGCTGTATCAGACCGATCAGCTTTCAGAAATAGATTTTCAGGAATACACTGAACAACTCATCGGCCACCTGGATGCTGCTTTTGGCAAGCAAGGTAGAACCTTCAATCGTGAGGTGAATGGCTCTTCTCTCAAGCTTGATATTGATACGGCCATTCCGCTGGGCCTGATATTGAATGAACTGATTACCAATTCTTTTAAATATGCCTTTACAGAAGCAACCGTAGTCGATTTGAAGGTAGATTTGAAATTAGACGATGAACAATATTATCACTTGCATATTTCTGATTCTGGGAAGGGGTTTCCAGATGATTTTAATGAATCAAAGTTAAATTCACTGGGCTTAAAGTTGGTGCGGATGCTCGTTGAACAACTGGACGGTGCACTCGAAATCAGTAATGAAAAGGGCGCTCATTTTTATATTCGGTTCAAAAAGCAACACATAGCAGCATGAGTAAGGTAAGGCTGTTTATAGTAGAAGACGAAATGATCATTGCCAACGACATGAAGATGATGTTGGAAGCCATCGGCTATGAGGTGTGCGGTATTGCCAAATCTGTTGAAAAGGCAATAAATATCATAAATGATCAGAAGCCCGATCTGATATTGATCGACATCAACCTGGGCAAAGGAAATGAAGGGATTGAACTGGCTAAATGGATTCGAGCGAATTACCTGGCGCCTTTCATATTTTGTACTTCCTATTCGGGTTCAGGAATCGTGAGCGAAGCTAAGGAAGTGCATCCAGCTGCCTACCTGGTAAAACCTTTTGAAAAAGAGGACCTATTTGCAGCGATTGAAATAGCCTTGGTTAATTATTCAGGCGCTAAACCGGAAGAAGACATTATTTTAAACGATTGCCTCTTTGTCAAAGAAGGAAGTCTGTTTCACAAAGTTCCATTTACAGATATACTGTTTGTGGAACAAGACCGAAACTATGTAGAGATACATACAGCGCGGCAGGTTCATCCGGTTCGCAGCACCTTAAAAGATTTCATAAAAAACCTTCCGCAAAAGCAATTCTTTCAGGTTCACCGGTCTTTCGTTGTAAACCTGGCTCATATAACCGCAATTAACAGCGATGTTATCCGGTTAAGCAACAAAGAAATCCCGATTAGTAAAGCCCACCGGGAAGAATTGCTAGGCAAGATTCGGATGTTGTCCTGACAATCAGGATTTCAATCCTAAAGTCCGTCCATATTATATTTCCGGTCATCCACAATTGTGCAATCGTTCATCCCTGCCGGTTAAATTGGTCACGAGATGAAGGGTACATTCCTGAATATTTCAATTTAAAAATTATTCTGAATGAAATCCGTTGCCCGAATCGTAAGCCTGGTTAAGAAAGAGTGGTTTCTGATAATTACAGTATTGGTCATTACCACAGTTATCATGTTGTTTCAGATTTTTGGATTCCAGGGATAACCATGAACAGCTTTTCTAACAATCATCAGTAGGTGATCGCTCATACCCCTGGTCATTTAGTAGTTCTTCCTTAGTCCCACCCTTCCCACCGTTCGTCCACAAACGGAGTACTACTATCCCGCAAAATTGCAGAGCACATAGGGTATGGTGTTACTTCCGCATACGAAACCAACAAACACCTACCTATGCCTGCACCATTTACTCAAAAGTTTTCCGTTAGGCTTTTATCCAACTCGATTTTTTTGTCGCGGATCGCAGCCTTGTTTATTGTTTGCAGCAGCGCCAGTGTGCAATCTCAAAACCCTTTCATTACCACGTGGCAAGTGGCTGCAAGCGATTTGACTATTACTATCCCCACCAACCCAGGCCTGACATATGATTATAATGTAGACTGGGGAGACGGGAACAATAGTGCTAATGTTACGGGCAACATTTCCCATACTTATTCATCAGCAAACACCTATACAGTTTCCATATCTGGTA
Organism: Bacteroidota bacterium; assembly: GCA_049324355.1. Classification (GTDB taxonomy): domain Bacteria; phylum Bacteroidota; class Bacteroidia; order Cytophagales; family Cyclobacteriaceae; genus Chryseosolibacter. Next base: position 2,290 of record JBMOKS010000335.1, on the reverse strand, counting down.
CTTTCCCCAGCATATACTTTTTTGACCTGGACGCAACTAACCGGGCGAAGATCCGGACGGTGCAACAATGGGGCGACATTGCATGGACCTCTATGTTTCGCGCATTTTTTGGTTGCGTCAACCTTACCGTGCCCGCAACAGACGCACCGGATTTAAGCAATGTGACGGATTGCAGCTTCATGTTCGTAGACGCAAGTTCGTTCAACCAGCCCATCAATCACTGGGATGTAAGCACCATCACCAATATGTCGGCAATGTTTCGAAGAACACCATTCAATCAGCCGTTGAACAACTGGGATGTTTCAAACGTGACCAACATGGCTTCAATGTTTTTTCAAAACACAGCCTTCAACCAGGACATTACCGGCTGGGATGTGTCATCAGTAACTAATATGGGAGGAACGTTTTCAGGGACAACGGCTTTTAATCAGCCCATTGGTGCATGGAATGTTTCAAATGTTTCAAGTTTTAACAACACATTTACCAATGCGCAGTCATTCAATCAGTCGCTCAGTGAATGGGACATCAGCAGTGCAACGCAAATGATTCAAATGTTTGATGCGTCTGGAATGTCGACTGCCAACTATGACGCTACTCTGAACGGCTGGGTTTCGTTAACAGCCGGAGAAGCGCAAATCCCAACGGGGGTCACCCTTGGGGCAGACGGTAGAACTTATTCCTGCGATTCCAGGGTGGCACACTTCGTCCTCGATAATGATTTTGAGTGGACGTTCGTTGGCGATGGAATTTCCTGTTCGCCATTCGCCACCACATGGACAACCACCGATGGACAAATTACGATACCTACATTCTCCGGAGAATCGTATGACTACGATGTATTCTGGTTCAATCAGACAAACCCGGGAACAGCAGAAGGGTATGTGGGAGGGGCAACTGGTGACTACACCATAACGGGCCTTGAAAATGGAAGTGTTTATCGAGTTGAAATATCACGCACGTTTCCGAGGATCTACTTTAATGATTCAGGCGACAAAAATAAAATCCTGACCATTGAACAATGGGGGAGCATAGCATGGACCTCCATGGCTAATGCATTCATGGGCTGTGGAGAACTAACTCTTGGATCTCCAGGGTTTCCGGATTTGTCCAACGTAACGGACATGTCTTATATGTTTGCAAATACTTCCAAAATGAATGGAGACCTAAGTGGCTTTCAGTTTGTTACATGGGATGTTTCCAGTGTCACCAACATGAGTCATACATTTTATCAGGCAATAGCCTTCAATCAACCGCTCATATTCTGGGACATCAGTCAAGTTACCGATATGACTGACATGCTTTCCGGCAGCAGCCTTTCTACTCAAGCATATGATGAAACTCTTTCCGGTTGGTCTGAAAAAACAGGACCTGAAAGCCAGGTTCCCACTGGAATTACCCTGGGCGCGGATGGGTTGACCTTCTGTGAAGGGAAGGATGCCCGACAGACATTAATTGATGAATATGGTTGGGTGTTTATCGGGGATGGGGCTGCAACGGATGTTGATCCTGTGCCGGATTTGTACTACTTGCCTGCCTTGTCAAGTGAAGAAGCCATCACCTCACTCATTCCGCCCACGGCAAAAGCCCAATGTGGAACCGTGACCGTAGAAGGCGTCACCGATGCAGTACTACCAATTACAGAGACAACCACCATTACATGGACTTACACTGATGAATTTAACAACCAGGCCACCCAGGAGCAACTTGTTTTTATCGGACGTCCATTTATTACTCGGTGGCAGACCTTCAATTTCGATGATATTGGTGCGGTTCAACTCCCCCTCAACAATGACTACCTGGAGGAATATAATTTTTCTGTCGATTGGGGCGATGGAAGTGTAGATGAAACCGCTTACACCGCTGAATGGATATATGACAACGGAACTTATCCTTTCCATATCTATTCGGAGCCAGGTACATACACTATTGCGATATCCGGTGCATTTCCCGCTCAAAATTATTTCGAAGTGATTGAACCGGACATGCTTCAAAGCATAGAGCAATGGGGTGATATAGAATGGAAGTCTATGGAGTTCGCTTTTTTAGGCGCTTTCAATGCAACGAACAACGCCACCGATGCGCCCAACCTGACCAACGTATCGAACTTGAGCTATATGTTCTCCGGTGCCTCTTCCATTAATGCCAATTTTGGGAATTGGAACATCAGCACTATTACGAATATGGAAGGCATGTTGGATAACACAGGCTTATCCGTAAAGAACTATACTCAAACATTGAACAGTTGGGCAACACAGACCGGCATTTCTGAATCTGTCGTCCTGGGTGCAGA
>JBMOKS010000334.1:12204-17469 GCA_049324355.1 Bacteroidota bacterium | reverse complement strand
CACGATGTACCTGATCGGCAAAACCGTGGACTTTTACGAGGGTGGTGACGCGAAAGGTTTCGTGTTTGTTGACGGGAAGCTATAAGTCGCAAAATTTAACTTTCGGCTTCGGCTTGGTGCTGGGACTCTTTTTGCCAATTATCGCTCTTTGCTTTCAGCGTTGCCTTCGCCGTCAACGTCATGATCGGGATATGACTTGCTCGTTCATCACTTTTCTATTTCTTTACAAAGTTCCATGCTATCAACTTTAGGCATCACGAGATCGGTTATTATCAAATCCGGCACATCCTCAATGTACAACCTTATCAACACTTTACAGGAAGAATTAATCTTTGAATCTGGGCTTTCTTTTGCTCGATATTATTCAATATGAAATAATCTGTCCTGTTTATTGTCAGATGTCTCGTCAATGAAGTTCCTCCTAATTCTTTCGCCAGGGCAAGGCCGATCCCAGAACCTTCAAGTTCGCGTGTCATCGGAGTTATCAACCTGGTAGAATCTATCGAAATTTTTTTGGTGCTCCTCATCCGACGCCGATTCCTGTATTTGTGATCGTAATTTCAAGCATATCCTTGTTGAAGCACTCCCTTTCTACCTGGCAGATGAAGTGTTCGGACTGAGTCTTGATCATATAAGGTAAATCAAACCTAACTATCCTACTAATGATTCCTTCTTTGCTGCAGAAAAATAAAGTTTAGGCGTAAATCTATCCTTTGATTAACATAAATATAACAAAGTGTGACAAAATTCTGTCACTATTCCCCCTCTGTGCGGAGGTTGCCCGTTGAATGATATTTATCAGTAACTGACAACTGAGTGTTAACCAGAGACACATAAACATTAGCAACTTTGCCCTATGAGATTTTCGCGAAATCCATCGTAATTAATTAAAGAAAAAACCTTTTAAAATTAAAAAGAAATGGAAAAGCAATTGGAATGGGCTTTTGTCCCAAATCAGAAAAACATTACAACTGTAAATGCTGAGACTCAGCACACCTATGATCTAGTCAACCTTGCCTGCGGAGAAGCTTTGGGTTATGGTACAAGGCGCGTGGGCATTAATCTCGTTTGGGTTGACCCGATTCAGTCAGATAACATCAGAATCGTACGTCAGTCAACTTCGAAGGAGCCACTTAAATTCGGTGAGTTGATCGCCATTCATGTCAGAAAAGGTAAATATTTGACCTATCAAGTCCGTAACACGTCTGTCAATCTGGGGTGGTCAAATAAACCGGCTTTCCAATGGAAAATAACTGGGGGCAGAGACGGGAATCCGGTGAAAACCATGTCACCCATCGGCCTGTTCAACACTGTTGAACGTGACTGGCTTATCTACGGGCGAAGACCGACCGGCATTAACTGTTGCTGGTTGAAGGACCAAGGAAAGTATGCAACAATCAGTGTCATCACTGACATCCTCGTATTCCTTGAAGACTGTCCCCTTGTTGCCAGGTAGTGCACTGAAATCGGTTGGTGGCATACGAACAGAGCTCTTTCTTGGGCTCTGTTTTTCAGCCTATACAATACTAATAGGTCTTCGTCATGTCTTTCGGAACACAGATGATAAAATCTGCCACGTCTTTGTTCTTTTCATCCAATGACGAGACCGACTCTTGCTCAACCGTATGAATGGTCGCGATTTTTATCTTCGGATCAGCCTTTTTCAGATACCAGCCAATGCCTTCGTAATTCTGCGAGTGATACGATCCATGAAAGTGCAGGAACAAATCCTTTCTGTTTTTGAGGATAAAGTATGCCATGGTGGCATCTTTCATGGCCTGTGATTTGGCCATATTCTCACCGCTCATATTGCTTCCGTGTCCGCTCATGGCCATCATGTCTTTGTATCCGGGTAATGAAAGATCGATCTCAACGGGCATGGGTGCTATCCATTGTTTGGCTTCCGCGGGCAAATGGGTTAAGGCGTCAGTACCTTTTCGAAATACAAGATTCGCGTAACGTCGCGGAATGTTAGTGGCGACCACATCCAGTTTTTTCTCTTTCGCAAATTCGATCAGTGGCTTGTAGTCGTTTTTATAATTGTCCCACACCTTGGCTTCGCTCAGCAAATGTTTTTCTTCAATAATGCCCTGCAGATATTCTGTGAGAACGATCTGGTCGTCGGCCTCAAACATTTCCATTCCCATTGTTATAGCAGGATTGCCGCCATACAGGTCTTTGGTGACTTGCAACTCCAGCCAATGGCTGATGGCATTGTCGTGAAGTTCACCGAACAGCACTACATCAGCGTTGGAAAGCGACTGGATCATCCTTTCAAAGTCAACAGCTTTACCTTCCTTGGTGAAGAGTCTGTACGCTGGCTTATCCTGGGCCCATACCGCCGTAGAAACCAGCATGGTGAACATAAATATCCGGAAGATCATCTTTTTTTGGTTATGCAGATGGTGGCTTTTTTACATTTGCCCCCGATGGGAGGATTGAGTTTTGAAATGGCCAGGTCAACCTGAAGCACACTCGGAAATTCGTCCATCACTTTTTGCACGATCTTTTCTGCAACGGTCTCCAGCAGTTTGGACGGTTGTTCCATCTCGTCTTTCACCAGGCGGAAAAGCACTTCGTAATTTACGGTGCCAGCCAGTTCGTCGTGTTCGGCTGCACGGCTAAAATCCGTTTCTACTGCGACATCAACTTCAAACCAATTTCCTGAATCTCGTTCGTGAGGATAAACCCCATGGTAGGCATGAAACTCGAGTCCTTCGAGGGCAACTTTACCGGTCATATGAAAATAGACATGACTGTCAAGGATGATTGAGGACGCAAGTTAACTCAAATGACGAATTACGTATGGCGAATGACGAATAAATACAGAGGTGGTAAGTCACTTCGAACTCGCTTCCACCTAATTCCCAATGCCCAGGATTTAAGATCATGTGGATAAAATGCAGAAAAAACAGACCGGAGCTTCCAATGACCAGTGGCTAGACAATTGACATCAAATTGGTGAATAAACAAAAGAAAGGGTGGGTAAAGAGTGAAGTTAAAGATTTGCCAATTGCCGCCGGGTCAGCCGATCTCGTCGAAAAAAGATTTCTGAACTTTTTTAGGCTGCGCGCTTGATAGCACCGGCTGAGGCTCCAACTCTATCTCTTCTTTCCCGGTGGCCGTCGTTGTGCCTTCAACTTCCTGCATTTCAGGTTGATGTTTTTCAAAGTCCAGGTTAGGGAAAACCACCTTCTTAGCTTCGCGGCGTACGTTGGCCAGGTGCTTATCGGGGTCGAATTCTTTGGTCAGGTTGCGGGCGCGCTCCACCCTGTCAATGGTATCGGTAGCCAAACGTTTGAGCTCGCCGAGTAAATCCTCCCGTGAAGACTCCATTTTTTTATAATTATCAATAAGCGCTTTCACCCGGTCTTCCATATCGGCGATGATCTGCTTGGCACGCATTTCCGACTCGTCGATAGTGTCTTTGGCCTTAGACTTGGCCTCCTGCAATACGGCATCTGCTTTGAGCTGCGACTCACGCAAATGAAGATCGGCCGCCGTTCTGGCCTGCTCGATCACATTGGCGCCTGTGTCTTCGGCGGTCTTTAGTGTTTTATAAAGGGAAGTTTCTACCTCTCGAAGCTTGGTGACCTCGCGTTCAGTGGCTTCAAGCTTGATACGAAGCTCTTTGTTTTCATCCATCATGCGCTCCCATTCCTGGGAAAGGGTGAGCAGAAAGGCGTTGACTTCCTCTTTCTCATAGCCCCGAAAATTCTTCTCGAAAGTTTTTTGTCTTATTTCCAGTGGTGTAATTCTCATATGATTAGTTTAAAAAATGATGTGCCAAACAGAAAGGGTACGATCATCGCTGGCGCTCACCAGTTGATCCTGATAGGGTGTCCACAACAGTTTATTGACAGAAGTTCCATGCCCTGCGTGACGAGCCTTATCAATTACTTTCAACAACTTCAACTCCGCCATATCCCACACTTTGATGGACTTATCCATGCTACAAGTTACGAAATGTTTGCCATCCGGGCTAAAATCAAGGTGATTTATCGCATAAAGGTGCGCTACGATCTCCTCTGCCTGTTCATATCCAGCGGCGACATTCCACACTTTTAGCCTGGCATCGCGGGCGCCGCTGAGCAACCTTTTTCCATCCGGAGAATACCGTAATGTGAAGATCGATTTGTCATGTGCCTTCCAGGTGGCCTTCTCGTTGAGTTTTTCGTCAAACACCCTTATAAAGTCATCACTGTAACCAACCGCTAATTCGCCGGTCTTATCATTGATGGCTATCGTACGCGCACTTTTTTCGCTGGTGTGAACGCGGTTAATGATATTCCGACTTACTGCATCCACCAGCGTAAGATCACCATCGCCCGAAGCTACAAGCAATCGGCCGTCGAAAGACTGAATATCAAAGATCGACGACTTCGTAATCTGTAACGACCCAATTTCCTTTTTATTCTTCCAGTCCAGCCAATGAATGCCGTCGTAATTGTGGCCCACTACGAGCGTATCGGTTGAGGCGTGGTAGTGCATGGCGTAAATAGAGTTAGGAAGTTGGGCGACGAGCTGGCCGGTATCCGGCTGGCGAAGGTCCCAAAGCGCCACCATACCATCACCGCCGCCTGAAAAGATCAAATGGCCGGCGTCTGCCTGTTGGAGTGAATAAATGCAGTCACGGTGTCCGGTGAGCGTATGGAGTTTGGTTACTTGAATTTTGGACATAACTTTCCGAAAGTTATCAAATGGCGCTTGAAAATTTACATGAGGAAAAAGACCGTGCTTGGGCACTGTGGAAGATCGAAGAACAAGAGCCTGCACTCGCCAACGAAGTAAATCCCTTTGAAGTTCCACCCGCCACCATCACTAACCCTCTGAAGCGGCTCGAGTTCCTGGCTGGACGGGTGCTCATCAAGACATTGTTGAATCATTGGAGTATTCCTTTCGAAGGATTGACCAAAGACGAATTCGGAAAACCGTATTTGAAGAATTCTACCTTCCACATTTCCCTTAGCCATTCCTATCCATATGTCGCCGCGATCATCGACCGCAATATTCCAGTGGGCATCGACCTGGAGCAACCCAAAGAAAAACTGCTGCGCATCGGCCACCGGGTGCTCAGCACATCTGAATTGCGCGATGCCGGAACCGATGTTATCAAACATTGCATCTACTGGTGCGCCAAAGAATCGCTGATCAAAATTTATGGCAAAAAAGATCTTCACCTCGCAGAGAACCTTCAAATAAGCCCCTTTTCGCCGAAAAAAGAGGGCAATCTGATTGGCAGAATTATTGTCGGAATCAACGAAA
>JBMOKS010000334.1:0-12194 GCA_049324355.1 Bacteroidota bacterium | reverse complement strand
AAACGACCGTGCCTTTACAGTATATTGTATATGAAAATTTCGTGGTCGTATTGACGCAATAACGTTATGAAAAAAACGCTGACACTGATCCTGATTATTTCGAGCATCACCACATTCGCTCAGCAGGTGAACAATTTTAACCTCGTCAACGTGCTCAACGGACAAACCGTGTCGCTTGATACCTATCCGTCCTGTTCAGGCATGGTCATCATTTTTACCAGCAACGCCTGCGCCTACGACGAATATTATCGCGGCCGTCTGGACAAACTGGCCAAAGCTTATCAGGACAGGGTTCCGTTTCTACTGGTAAACGCGCACGCCGATCCGAACGAATCGATAGAGGACATGGCCAAAAAAGCAAAACAGATCAATCTGGGTATGCCTTACCTGGCCGACAAAGATCAAGTGCTGATGGCCAATCTCGATGCGAAGAAAAGTCCCGAAGCCTTTTTGCTGAAAAACACCGGCGGTAAATTCCATGTAGTCTACCGTGGTGCCATCGACGACAACGCCCAGGTAGAAGCCGATGTTCACCACAGCTACCTTCGCGATGCGGTAGACATCATGCTCACCAATCAAACCATTGCAACTTCAGAAGTGAGGCCGGTAGGATGTAATATCAGGAAGAAATAGGTCGAATCCATCATAGCCCATTCATTCTGGCAATCGTGCCAGAGCGTGATATTACTCAATTCAAAAGATGAGGCACCTATCAGGAAGAAATAACCTGCTTCTTCTCCACCGTCGCGGCGAGGTAAGCCGAATTATAATGTTTAACGAGATTCTGCCAATCAAAAGCAGAGGAGTAATTTTCCACGTTATTGCGCTGCATGGTGCGCTCGCGCCGGGTTTGGGTGAGAAACCGGTACAAAAAAGCCGAAAGTTGTTTGGCGCTCCAGTCGAAAGTACGTTTGCCTCTTTCCACCACAAACATTCCATGCTTTTCGTGATCCGGAAAATTATGCAGCAGGTAGTCGCCGAAGCCTGAAAGATCGCTGGTGACAGACGGGATTCCGCTCACCATACATTCCAGCGGCGTATAACCCCATGGCTCGTAATAGCTTGGAAATATACCCAGGTTGCAACCGCGCACAAAGTGCAAATAATCCATTCCGAACAACGGATTCGTAGAGGTAATAAAGTCGGGATGATAAACGATCTTCACTTTATCTTCCTGCCGGTTGGAGAAACCGCGCTTGCTCAGAAAACTTAAAATTTCGTCGTGTTCTTCATCTGCCAGGGTGTGCGTAACCAGCAAAGGAAGTTTACCGCCTTTCCACGACTGGATCGTTCGCCGATAGCGCAGCTTCCAATATTCGTCAACAAAATCATTCAGGTTCGGCAGCCGGTGATCTTCACGGGTAGTACTTTCGTAAAAAAGATGTTTCCCCACTTGTCGCTGAATGGCATCACAAGTCTGCCGCAGTTCTTCCATGACTGCCCTGGAATGAAGTGCCTCCTGTTTGATGCTGTAATATTCCCTTTTGCTCACAAAAAACATCACCACAGTAACTTCTGCGTTCTCCTTTTTCAATTGTTCATTCAGATGCATGAGCGCTTCCAGCGTGAGGTCAAATCCTTTGTTTTTGAACTCAAATCGTCCGGAAGTAAAAAAGTAGATTGTTTTGTCGAGATCGAACGAATAGGAGTGAAAGAAATGACCCATCACAAACTGGTGGATCTGTTCTTTGTACTGCGAATGTAGGTTTTGAAATTCAAGCAGGTTTTCAAAACGCTGCACATTGAGCCCGTTTGGCAGAATCACATCGGGCTTGCGTTTTAAGATGTGTCTGCATTCGCGGGCCGTTACTTCGCTTACTGTCGTAAAAACATCACAATGCTGTGCGCAACGATGTTCAATGGTGGCCTCGGTTTCAACGCCAAACTTTTTGGCTTCTTCCTCCCATTTAAAAAACGGAAGGTGCGCATAAAACAGGGGTGAATTGATGGCCAGGTGGCGGCCCAACTGCGTGGCGTGTGTAGTGAATACCGTTTTAACCGGCATTTCCTCCCGCTTGATATCCAAAATCGGCAAGCCCGCCATCCACTCGTGAAAGTGAGCGATGATAGTTTTATCAGCCTCGAGTTTTACCAGCTCGTCAATAAATAACTTGGTGAGATAACCAAAAGCAATAACCTGATTCACCAGATGATCATTACCGGTGGTCACACCATGATTTTTCCAAAGTAAATATTTGATAACGTTCAGAGCTTTGTCTTCAATGGCGTTGGGGTTCAGCAACACCACACGAGGCTTGCCGGTAACAAGCCATTCGGCATACTGCACATGATACCCTCGCTTTCGTAGATTGGCAGCAGCTTGTCCAAAAATGTCCTCAGCGTCGTCTAACGGCTCCAGTTCCGCTGAAATATTTCTGTGCACGTAAGGCCCCAATAGGCAATACCGTCCAGACCAGTGATCCATAGCTGCGGGCACTTTTGATCTGATAACGGTGTATATACCGCCAACCTGATTACAAACCTCCCAGGCAACCTCCACCAGGTATGCCTGTTGCAAAGAATGAGATGCCGTGGGTGAACGTTTTGGCATAGTATATAGACAGTTTGACGTTTTTCTTCATTTAAATCTATCACTTCTATGCCATAGTTTCTGGAATAAGGAGCCAAATTTCCGATGGATTGGGTTTTGAGGGACACGCCCTAGAATCCATACACATATGAATTTTGAAAAATTTACGATCAAGTCGCAGGAAGCCCTTCAAAAAGCCGCTGAGATTGCCATGAGCTACCAGCAGCAGGGTATTGAGCCAGGCCACCTGCTAAAAGCTATTCTGGAAACGGATGAGAACGTAGTTTCTTATTTGATCAAAAAGCTTAACATTAATCGTACGATCCTCGATAATAAAGTAAGCGAAGTTTTGCATGGGTATCCGCGCGCCTCGGGGCAACAACCGTATCTGACTTCCGCCACCAACACCGTGTTGCAGAATGCAGAAAAGGAACTTCGCGAATTTAAGGATGAATATATCGCCATTGAACATCTGCTGCTTGGGCTGCTGGCTACTAAAGACAAAGTTTCTTCCTTTATGAAGGATGCAGGCTTCGACCGCTCAGGGTTGATCAAAGCTATTAAAGAATTAAGAGGTGGTTCAACTGTAACCGATCAAAACGCGGAAGCCAAATACAAATCGCTCGAACGTTACTCCAAAAATCTGAACGAACTGGCCAAGCTGGGAAAAATCGATCCCGTGATCGGCCGCGATGAGGAGATCAGGCGCGTGCTCCAGATCCTTTCACGTCGCACGAAAAACAATCCCATTCTATTAGGTGAACCGGGCGTTGGTAAAACAGCCATCGTTGAAGGTATGGCGCAACGTATTGTCGACGGCGATGTACCCGAAAACCTGAAAAATAAAATTATAGTGTCGCTGGACATGGGCTTGCTCGTGGCCGGTGCAAAATACAAAGGGGAATTTGAAGAGCGCCTCAAAGCCGTGATCAAAGAAGTGACTGACTCGCAAGGGCAGATCATTCTTTTTATTGATGAGATCCACACGCTGATCGGCGCCGGTGGTGGCGGTGAAGGTGCCATGGATGCTGCCAATTTGCTGAAACCCGCCCTGGCTCGCGGTGAGCTACATGCCATAGGGGCAACAACTTTAAAAGAATATCAGAAATACATTGAAAAGGACAAAGCGCTCGAACGCAGATTCCAGGCCGTGATGGTTGACGAACCCTCGGTCGAGGATTCTGTCTCCATTCTTCGCGGCATCAAAGAAAAATATGAACTCCATCATGGGGTGAGAATTAAGGACGACGCCGTTATTGCCGCCGTAGAATTGTCGAGCCGGTACATCACCGACCGTTTTCTGCCTGACAAAGCCATCGACCTGATGGATGAAGCTGCCGCCAAACTGCGGTTGGAAATGGACTCGCTACCCGAAGAACTCGATGAACTCAATCGCCGCATCATGCAGCTTGAAATCGAACGCGAAGCTATCCGCCGGGAAAAGAATAAAGAAAAAGAATCCGTTCTTACACGGGAGATCGCCGAGTTGTCAGAACAACGTAATTCATTAAAAGCAAAATGGGAAAGTGAAAAAGAAATTGTTCACGGCATCCAACGCGAAAAAGAAAATATCGACAAACTGAAATTCGAAGCTGAACAAGCCGAGAAAGCGGGCGACTATGGTAAAGTAGCCGAGATCCGGTACGGCAAGATCACCGAAGCTGAAAAACGCCTTAACGACCTTCAGCACAAAATGAAAGAGATGCAGGGCGAGCATTCTTTACTAAAGGAAGAAGTTGACAGCGAAGACATCGCCGAAGTTGTGGCCAAATGGACAGGCATACCAGTTTCAAAGATGCTGCAAAGCGAACGCGAAAAACTGCTGCATCTGGAAGGCGAACTGTCGCGACGTGTTGCCGGCCAGGAAGAAGCGATCAAAGTACTAAGCGACGCCGTGCGACGAAGCCGCGCCGGATTACAGGATCCGAAGCGGCCCATCGGCTCCTTTATTTTTATGGGAACTACCGGCGTCGGAAAAACCGAGCTTTCAAAAGCACTGGCCGAGTATCTCTTCAACGACGAAAATGCGCTCGTGAGGATAGATATGAGTGAGTACCAGGAACGACACAGCGTGAGCCGGCTCATTGGCGCACCTCCTGGCTACGTAGGTTACGACGAGGGCGGACAACTCACCGAAGCCGTGCGCAGAAAACCCTACTCCGTTATTTTGCTCGACGAAATCGAAAAAGCGCACTCCGATGTGTTCAATATCCTGCTGCAGGTACTTGACGATGGCCGCCTCACAGACAACAAAGGCAGGGTCGCCAATTTCAAGAATACCATTGTGATCATGACCACCAATATTGGGTCGCATATCATCCAGGAAAGCTTCGAAAAGATCAACGACACCAATTATTTCGAAGTGCTGGAAAATACTAAAGAGGAGGTGATTGCGTTATTGAAGAAGTCTGTGCGGCCGGAGTTTGTGAACCGAATCGATGAGATCATCATGTTCCGTCCTCTTACCCGTAAAGATATTCGCAAGATCGTCGATATCCAGGTGGATCTGGTGAGGAAAAGATTGGCAGAGGCTGGCGTAAAATTGGAACTCTCTGATTCAGCCCGCAACCGGCTGGCAAAACTGGGCTACGATCCGCAGTTTGGCGCACGACCATTGAAAAGAATTCTGCAACGAGAGATCCTCAATGAGCTTTCAAAACAGATTCTTGCTGGCAAAGTGCATAAGGATTCAGTGATCTTCGTCGACATCAAAAACGAAAATGAATTCATTTTCGAAAACGTCGAAGGTGAAGAAGTAATGCCATGACCGCAAAGCTGCTGTCGATGTAGTTCCCAAAGGTTAAACAACACAATTACCAGGTCTGCTAAAAAAATAAACTAAAATTCAAGTGTTCAGAACCTTTCGGGCCCCGGTAAATGTTATATAGTCAGGTTTAAGGATTGGTGATTTCTCTCGGTCTAAAGAGAGAATACGTTGGTTTGAGGGGTTTGGTTTGAACGTCCCGATGAACATTCGGGACGTTCTTTTTCTGTTGGTTTTCGGATTCCCTTCTTACCTCGTGCCTCTGACTTCGTTCTTTCTTATCCCCTCATCCTTTGTACTTCTGACTTCCTGCCCTCTGTCAATACTTTTAATTGTTTTGCATTGCAAATCGCGTTTCCTTCGGCGGTGTTATTGAAATACACATGCGCCTTCTCCACATTTTCCGTGTCTTCGATTTTTTTAATTATTTCTTTCAACTTCGCCGGGTCATAGGCGGAATGGTAAAGGTGGGGCACGCCGTGAAACCGGTAATACAGGGTCGGTGTTGTTCTGATCACCTCATCGGGAAGTCGCGGATGGCTCATGCTGCAAAAAGTGATGTTGTGATCGCCCAGCGCCCGATAAACTTTTTCTTGCCACCAGCTATCATGGCGAAATTCAACCACGTTACAGTCTCCCTTCAATAACGTAATAAGCTTTTCGAGTCGATCGTCCTCAAAAATAAAGGTGGCTGGAAATTGAAACAATACACAACCCAATTTTTCACGAAGCCCTGAATGCACAGCCTCACAAAAATCCGAAAGCATTCCCTGGGCGTCACTAAGTCTTTTATAATGCGTGATCAGGCGCGGCGCTTTTACCGAAAACGTAAAATGGGCGGGGCTGCGGTCATAGCAACTCTGTAAAAATTCAAGTTTAGGAAAGCGATAAAACGTAACATTTAATTCAAGTGAATCGAAATGTTCACAATAATGCTCAAGCCATTTTCGCTGCGGCAAACTTTCCGGGTAAAAAATACCTCGCCATTCTGCATATTGATAACCCGAACAACCGATTCTCCACCGACTCATGATCTTTTAACGTTAAGCGGTCCTATTACCTGATGTAACGGGCTTGATTTTTTTGGCGCGTCACAAAAAGTCCATCACGATGAGTGATATCAAGGAAAAGATCATTCCGCCGCAATACGTAGGCGGCAAAAAGGATGTTGAACACGCCCAGCAGGCGGCAGATGAAGAAAGTGCGCGCCAACTTTTTATGATCGCGCGCAATCGTCTGCTTGACATCAATCATTGGAATGAATTCAGTGGCAGTATCAGCGCCAACTTTTCCCTTACCGACCATGGCGGCAACACGGTAACCCGCACGGCAGAAAAAGGTGATTATTTTAAAATAGACCTTCCGGCACCGGGTCCGCGCGAGGGCGAAGGTTATGATTGGGTGTTCATTGAGGCCATCGAAGAAAAGAGTGATTCAGCAGGGTCTTATGAAAGTACCGCCATGCGCGTACGACCGGCACCAAACCCACAAAAGAAAGGGGAAAATGTTGCACATTTTTTTAAGGACGATGCAACCAGTTCTTTCGTTGTCGAGCGGCGATGCACGCTGGTTACCGCGGGGGTGCACGGCCGCAACGAAATTCCCAATACAGCTACATCAGACGTGGCTGACAAAGTGCGAAACGCAGTAGTGGGCACAACTGCGATCCTGGGTCTTGCCAACATCCAATGGAATAACCTGGCGAAAGGACTTATCGCCACATCATGAATCTAAAATCTTTTTCGCAGCCCGGCATTCAGGCTTGTGATATAAACGTAGGCACCCTCGTCAAAGATCAATTCCTGCCGCGAAACATTCAAGCTCAGGGTGATGGTAACATGATGCCATAAGGTTTTCGACCACAAGATTTCACCCCGTTGCGATTTTAACACATAAATCTCCCGGTCAGTAAGGCCCGCTCCGCTTTGGATTCTCCGTTCGTCGGGCGAGAAACCCATGCCGACAACACAGCCTATAAAATTATCGCGGTCTTCAAAATATCTCCGCAAAGTCAGTGACGCCGAAAAAGAATTGCCCAATAATTTATCCGGTGTGAAATAAGGCCGAAGTGATAGCCAGTAACTTCTCACATACCAACCCAGCGCACCGGTGATAATATAAACTTTCGTCTGTTCGCTATAGTACAAATATCGCACACCGGCAGAAGCTTCAAAGCTGCGGGGAAGTTTAGTAAATATTTCCGCCCCCACCCGATGTCGGGGAAAGAGGCGACTATCGGCATAGCCATAATTGAGATAGGCATAAACACCTTTGAAAAGCCCGGGGTAAAGATCGATCTCGCCCTGCAGGCCATGAATGGCAAAACGATACGCGTAATTCATACGAACAATGGAAGTTCCCCAGGCGTTCGTTCTGCCGATCTGCGCCAATGCATAATGTGCCGGATCGAAAGTGCGGCTAAAAAGATCAATGCCATACGTTGCGCCCGATGTAAATTTCCGCCGACCATCATCTATCTTCTTCAACAATCGCGAGCCCTGCTCGTGCGATGGGTTTATACTGAGCAGTTGTTCCAACGTTTTTAACGCCTCGTCCTGGCTGTTCAGATTGTACAGAATGCTCGCTTTCTTGTATAAAAAATTTTCAGCGCTCGGATATGCCTGCAAACCGCGCTGGACTACAGCCAGTGCCTGTTGATATTGCTCATCCCACATTTCTACATCGGTCATCGCGCTGAGAGCATCTTCATGCTGCGGCGACTCTTTCAAGACAATTTGAAGCTCCATTCGCGCGGAGTCTCGTTTTCCATCCCAGGCATAGGTTCGTCCTAACAAGATCCGCACGTCATGATACCCCGGGCTCTTTCGCAAAATATGGCGAAGCATGGCCCTTGATTCTTCGCGATTGCCGTTGAAAGCCTTTTGTCGTGCCAATTGAAAAAGTTCATCCGAATCGAGGTGTCCCCAACTCTGCGCATGAACATTTCCATTGTTCGCAACTATACCGATCGAGGTACAAACGATCAGGATGACCTTTAATATTTTCATTGCCGCATTTTCGCTTGAAGATCGAGCGCCAGCTCATGCTGCGGATTCCCGGTGAGCACATGTTGCACAATTTTCCTTGCATCGTCCTTTTTTCCAGTATTCCACAAGGCGCGGGCCTCTCGTGCGAGAAGATCCGCGTTGCCAGGGTTAACCTTCAGTCCAGACCGGGCAAACAACAATGCCTCCTCATGCCTTCCGTCCCAGAACTCAACATCGGCACAAGCTACATATGCGTCTGCGTAAGCGGGTGACCGACCTAAGACCTGTTGCAGGTAAAAGCGCGCAGAATCGTATTGACCGCTCCATGCAAATGTGCGAGCGAGTAAAATTCGGGCATCATGGTAGTTCGGGCTTCTGTTCAACAAATATTTAGCGACGGTTCTGCTTTCACCATATTGCTTACTAAGAGCAAGGTCTCTGGCTTTGAAAAATAATCCGTCAGGCATAAGGGCGTCGAGCTTTTGCACTTCAATAAAGCGAATTTCCGAAAAGGTGAACTTGAATAATTTGCTCTGCCGCAGTGCTATACCTGAATCGAGCATATTATTTTCGCATGCAAAAACTGACTTTGCGTTGAACAATTCCAATTTCTTTTGCAATCTCTCCCGGATAGAATCCTGCATCAGGGGTTCAAGATCAAGCCCGGGCGTGATCCTGAACAAGTGGTTATTGGATAACAGTTGTTCTCCTTCAACATAGTCAATGATTTCGTTTTTAGTTCTGATCAGCGCCAGGTCTAACACGCTGCTAAAATTCTCATCGACACTCAGTGGTCCGGCAATGAACGAAAGTTTGTCTGGAAACTCGAGATCATACCGCGCCGATAAAAATGCGAGCAGCGTAGGCGTAACTTGGGCATGCGTTACCAAAGCTCCAAACGACTTGGGCTGCTTCAGTTGTGGCGAGTAGATCAACAGCGGGACGTGAAATCTCGATAACCTGTTGCGCGGTGGAATAGGTATCAATCGATGATCTCCGGTGATGACAAAAATCGCATTTGTAAATTCCGGACGCTTTCTAAAGGCGTCGAAAAATTTCCGAAGCACATCGTCAGTATACAACAAGCACGAGAAGATGTTTTTGTAGTCACGGTATTTTTTCTTTTTTTCTTCCGGCCATCCCGATTGATCCAATCGCTGCTCGAAAATTTGCCCGAAGATAGGCTCCGGAACTTTGAAAGGTTCATGAGTGGAAAGCGTAAGGTAGACATTAACTCTCGGAGACGCCTGCTGTTCACGCAGTACTTCCAGCGAATAGTTGAACACATCGCGATCCGGATAACCCCAGGTGAAATCATCTCCACTGGAATTTGCTTTTTTGTACGCGGCGGGGAATTTGGATTCGTCGAGCATGTAATCCGTTCCCTGGTATTCCATAAAAATATCTTGATTGTCAAAATTCGGATTGCCACCGTAAAAGAAGTTAGCAGTATATCGATGTGGCTTTAGCAGGCTAATCAGCGTTTGGTGTTGCGGCATCCGCGTGCCGTAACTCATAAAACCTTCCTTGCCGTAAGGAAGCGAGCCTAAAATGCTCGGTAACACCCCAAATGTTCTTCCCGCATTACTCAATGCGTTTTTCCAATACAAGCTTTGTTGTGCCAACGAGTCAAGAAAAGGCGTAAATCCGCCGTAGGCCGCGTCTTGTCCCACAAAATCACCTCCGAGTCCTTCTACAAGAATAAAAACAAAGTGCGGGTGATCAGATGAGGTATTGATGTAGCTCCCCAACACATCAGGATAGCCGATCTCCTTTCGAAATGGATAAGACGCCGGACCTATACCGGTAGGCGATTGAACACTCGCCATAAACGATGCAAAAGTCTGTGAAATAAAATATTGAGTTTTATTTGCTGTAACGTAATGTTCTAGCCGGTGCGCGGATCGATTTTGATTCAACCGGATGTTCAACATCATAAAAACAAAGAGGACAGCCGGAACGGCCCACACTATTTTTTCAGATAGCTCGTGTTTTGGCTTCTTGCGAACCAACCACAAAGTCGGAATCACAAAGGCGGTCAGGTAAAGCGCAAGCCCCACTATGGTAACAACATCAGCTCCGCCCGATGATCGAATAGTTGTGCCGATATCGTTGAGCGAGTATCCAAAAACATCCGTGCTTAAAGGTATCAACGTAATTGAAAAATACCGGGTCAGGAGAGTGCCGGCGGCAATCACAAGTGTGTAAGCGCTCATAATAAAAATTCTTCCGGCCCTGGCATTCAAAAGTCGTATGCCCGCATAGGGCCACAAAACGAAAAATGCGATTGACAATACAAAAGGCCAATCATAGAGGAAGCCGATCAACTCGCCGCGAATAGCCGAATCCAGCCTGCTCGCAACCAACGCGGTTTCAAACGCGCGCAATAGCGTAAATACCACGCCGAAGCATAGTGTTATCACTATAAATTCCCGGATTGCGGTTAATAATTTTTGTTTCACCTTACAATTTGGATTTAGGCAGTTGCCTTTTGTTTTTTCTTGTATTGAACAAATCCCTGTCGGGTCATTTCTCCCCAGCTTTTCTTTCCCTTGATCAAATCAAAGTTCCCTTTCAACGACCACCACACCACGCGCGGATGGAACCAGATGGGTTCGATCATAGCAGTAAAAATCATTTTGGTAATGTCTCTCTTATTCGTGTATTTGAAAAAAGATGTCTCCTCGGCCAGCAACGAGAACATGGAAATAAAAAAGGCAAAACAATATATTGCCGCCAATAGAGAGCAAAAGAAGATCCAATTCATTTTGCCGAGGATGGCCAACACCAATGAAAAGATCAACCCAGTAAACTCTACGAAAGGCGACATCCATTCATAAAAAAACCAGAACGGGTAGCTCACCATGCCCATAACACCGTATTTGTAATTAAAGAATAGCTTTCGATGGATCTTCAGTGTCTCAAAAGTTCCTCGGGCCCAACGGTTCCGTTGCCTACCCAAAATCTGATAGCTGGAAGGCGCCTCTGTCCAGCACAACGGATCAGGAATGTAAACCACTCTATATTTTCTGTTGTGCTCGTGCATGTAGCGACGCATGCGCACCACCAGCTCCATATCTTCTCCTACGGTGTTGTGATTGTAGCCGCCAGCGGCAATGGCAATCTCGCGTTTGAAAAGTCCGAAGGCACCCGAGATCAGCAATAGGCCATTGAGCCGGCTCCAGGCCATGCGCCCCATGAGGAAGGCCCGTATGTATTCGAGCACCTGGAAACGGGCGATTGATTTTTCAGGAAGTCTTACTTCGATCAATCGCCCTTCCTCCACCACACAAGAATTGGCTATGCGAACCACACCACCGGAAGCGATGACTTCATTTTTCTCTTCCAAAAAAGGCTTTACCATTTTTAATAGCGCATCCGGCTCTATGATACAGTCAACGTCGATGCAAGCCACAAGCTCCTTCCTCGAAATATTGAGACCAACGTTCAACGCATCTGCCTTACCGCCGTTCTCCTTATCTATGACAATTAACTTCTTAAAAGCCCTGTTGCGCGACTTATAAATACTGCGCACCGGTTTTGTGCGAATGTAATATTGCAGATCGTAATCAACTTTAACGAGATCGAATGCGGTGATCATCTTGGCAAGCGTATCATCTTTACTTCCGTCATTCACAATAAGGACTTCAAAATTGTTGTACATGATAGAAAGTAATGACTTCACATTGTCGATAATCGTGAGCCCCTCGTTGTAAGCCGGAGCTATCAATGAAATGCCCGGCGCGAAGGGTGAAGCGAGTATATATTTGTAATCGACAAAGTAATTTTTATCCATGTACTTTCTCATCTCCCGCATGGAGACCAGCGCCAGCAACAGGTAACAGACCGCCAGAGAGATAGCGTAGATGAGCACCAGCGTATTCACGATAAAATATATAATATCGCCAAACGA
>JBMOKS010000333.1:0-1959 GCA_049324355.1 Bacteroidota bacterium | reverse complement strand
TCGGCTTCGCTATACCGGCCCATCGAGTACAACATGCGTGCGTGATACCGGTGGAAGAATGGATTGTCGGGGTAATTTTCCACCAGGTATGTGCTGATCTGCAACGCCTGGAACTGGTCGTTCTCGTAACTATTGAGTATGCGCATAAGCCATACCATGGCTTCGGTGCGCGTATAAAACGCATTGTAAGAAACTTCTTTCAGCTGCTTCAGTCCTAAAGCTTTATCACCTTTCGGAAAGAACCACAACAACGGTTTGAGTGCCGGATAGTTCTCGGGCACCCAAACGGAGAAGTAGTTATAAAGTGCATCGCCAAACAAAAGCTCGGGGCTCAGGTTGTGAGCTCCTTTACTTTCTTCCAGATAATCTAGTGCATCTTTGCCGGCGGAGGCTGCTTTGCGCCAGTTCTTTCGCTCTTCGTCAGAATACAGGCGGCCTTTAAAGCCATAGGCTGCGGCCAGAAAAAACGATGCCTCTACTTTATAAGGAGGGTAGTCGTCGTAGAGTCGTTCGGCCACATTGATGGTAGTGTCCATGTAGGCCAGAAAGGCATCGTCGTGAGACGTGTCTTTGGTGTTTGGCATGATCTTCCACCATTCGATCAGCCCCATGAGAAAATACGGTAGCGGATGCCATCCATATTTGGTCTTGAGGTCGCGAAAGTCGGCTTCTGCTTCAGGAAATTTAAAATTATAAAGATCATTGAGTGCTTGCGTGCATTCCAGCTGGATCTTGGTATCGGCCAGGAGGATGATGGTCGTATCTTTTTTTTCAACATCTTGTGATGCTGCCGAAAAGCCTGCGACTAACAGGACAACCAAAATGTAAAACTTCAGCAGAATCGCTTTATCAGCGCCGGCACTCCCGGCATTTGAAATCGTACTTACTGTGCTAGATTTGCGGTTTTGAAACATAGCGAGAACTTCAACACAACAACGCTTGAATACATCTACAGATTTTCACGAAACTAAATCATTATTCGCTGCCGACAAAAGGTTGCTATTTGTGCTGCTCTGCCTGGCAACCCTTGCGCTTCTTTTTGTGAAAATAGCCTTTATCGAAAACGAAACGGCCGCATTTGAGTTTCTGCAGGACCGACCCGAGGGTATGGTTTTAAGGATCATCAATACCTTAAAATACCTTTCCATACCGTTTGTCTACCTCTGGAAATTCACCGTCATCGCGTTTGTGATCTGGGTTGGGTGCTTTATGTTTGGCTACCGGGTTACTTACCGGCAATGCTGGGGTGTGGTGATCGGCTCAGAGTTCGTCTTTCTGGTGCCCGAACTGCTCAAGATCATGTGGTTTATGACCGTGGAGACCGACCCCTCCTATCACGATATTCGCGCATTTTATCCCCTCTCACTCATGCATTTTGTCGACTATTATTCGTTAGACAAGCGTTGGGCTTACCCACTGCGGGCGCTGAATTTGTTTGAAATCGCCTATTGGTTCGTGCTGGTGAGCGGTATCCACCACTACGCCAGGAAGGAAAAAAGGGTAGTATGGATCATCGTTGCCTGCTCGTACATCCTTATTTTCTTTCTTTGGCTGCTGTTTTATGTGATTGTATATAAATAAACGTTTAAAGTTTCTGCGTTTGAGGTTCCGGGTCTCGGTGTCCAATGGCCATTGACTATGACCCAAGACCGCAACTAGTGCTAATGCAACACCGAGTGAATCATTGACCAATAAATTTCCTTATTTTCGCCCCTTAAGTTTTTAGAAAACAAGAAACATGAATCATAATTTTCAGAAGATCAATAACATCTCCGGATGGGCCGTGTTTGTCGCAGCCTTGGCGACCTATTGGGTCACGATGGAGCCGACTGCCAGCTATTGGGATTGCGGTGAGTTTATATCCGTGGCTTACAAACTGGAAGTTTCTCACCCCCCCGGTGCCCCATTTTTCATGCTTATTGGACGCCTGTTCTCGTTTCTTGCCTTTGGAGACGTTTC
>JBMOKS010000332.1:1968-17589 GCA_049324355.1 Bacteroidota bacterium | reverse complement strand
TATCCGATCAATAGGTCTGCCCGCGGTTGGAAAGGCCGATAATACACCAGTATCTCATACGAATTTTCTGTTTCGAAATGACTGCCTTCAAGATGATACGGCGGCAAGTTTGGCGATTGAACAAGATATTGATAATCATACCAGCCTTGCTTGAGTAGCATGTGTCCGCGATACTCGCGCCGTGATGAATCATAGGTCATTCGGTTTTCCTCGTCAAGGTTCCAGTTGCTGAATGCGCCCGTTACATATACGTCACCCTTTATCGGCCCTGAACTGAGAATGAAATTTACATTGGTGTAATTCGTAAACGCGTTGTCGCGGTAGTCGAGATTGTCTATGATATAACCTCCGTTGAGATCGAGATACTGGGCATATGCTTCGTCTGCTCGTGTTTTATCTTTGCCGAGATAAACTTCGAAGGGCTTTTGAGTTTTGTTTACATAAGCAACATTACGTCCGGGGTTGTTGAGCGAACGCAGGTCGAAGAATCTAAACTCATTGCCACCTTTAAACATTTTGGAATCATCGAAGAAGCGATACTCTAGTTGTTTCTCAATCTCCCGAACAAAACTGGGACGGATATCAACGGCCATATTATCCCATCGCTGATTTTGGCGGATCACGGTTTTTACACTTTCCAAGGGATTTAGAATGTCGAGATGTTTATAATTTACTGTGAAATTGATCTGTTGATTGAGCGCGGCAATACTACCGGCGCCGATGAGGTTACGTTCGTTTTCAAAAGTTATGCGGGTATCGTACACCATGAACCGTTTACTCACTACAATATCATTTTTGTCGCTGCCGCGATACACTACTACCACATAATTCCCGGGCAACTTTACAGGCGGCAAGGGGAGTTGGTAATGGACATAGGGAATGTGGGTATCGACAGAAAATTCGAACGAGTTGATCGGGAATTCGTTGAAACTGGACATAAAATCCAGGTCCAGCAGATCCGATTTGGTCCAGTCGAAGTTGCAATGGACGATCCGCGCGTAGTATGTATCGCGCTGCGCCCGCAGGTCGTCGAACTCGAGCACCAGGTTCCAGTCGCCGAGTCGTGTCACCCCGGGTAGTAAGGTGGCCTGGGGGTCTTCAAAAGCCGGATGTATTGAATAGGTGCGGATCTGGGGTTCATAGGCCCAATCCTGATACCGCAAGGTTTTGCCGTCGGATGCCGAGTAGGTGGAAGACTGCGTCAGTGGTGTGCAACTCCAGGCCAGAAAAATAAAAAGTAATAGCGTATATTTCATGATCGTTACGAGCCCGGTTAATACCGGTATTTCCTTGATAAAAAGCTAAATATAAAAACCAATTCCAACCTTTGCGTTAAAGGTTGTGTCTATGATGGAAAACGGCCGTACATACGGATTCATGCTCAACGAACAGGAGCTTATTGATGGATGCCGACGAGGGAAAAGGAGCTTCCAAAAGGCTTTGTATGAGTATTATTGTCGTAAAATGATGGTTGTTTGCCTGCGCTATTCCAAAACAGTGGCTGAGGCGGAAGATATATTGCAAGAAGGTTTTGTCAAAGTTTTTCAAGGCATTAAAGATTTCCGCCAGGAAAGTAAGCTCGAAACGTGGATCACGCGAATTATGGTGAACACCGCCTTGAATCTTCAACGGAAAAAATTGTACCTGTTTCCAATGGTAGATGTCGAAGAAATAGACATACCTGAAGACGAGGTCAGCATATCGGGCATCCATTTTAGTCAGCTGCTGGAAATGATCCAGTCGTTGCCACAGGGTTGTCAGATGGTATTCAACCTTTTTGCGATAGAGGGTTATAATCACAAGGAGATAGCAGAACTTCTGGGGGTTTCTGAGGGAACGTCAAAATCCCAATACGCCCGCGCCAGGAGCCTGCTGCAGGCAAAATTATTGAAGGAGTCATCGTACTATACTAAATATGGAGAGGCAAAAGTTTGACGATTCGTGGAAGAATGCTTTTGAACAGGCTGAGGTGAGTCCGTCGGATAATCTATGGACGAACATTGAGCTTGACCTCGAAAGGTCTGAGGGCGGAAAGATGAAAAGCAGGCTGTTGTTTTACAAAATGCTGGCCGCTGCATCCGTGATCTTCGCTATGAGCGTGTTCGCTATTGGAGCTTATCTTGTAGCCGACCAAAGAGAATCGACTCAGCAAATAGCATCCGGCGGTAAGCCGCGGGTAACTGAGCACGATCAGGTGGAAACTACACCTTTGTCTCAACCCGAAGACAACAGCTTCGAAAAAACAGAGCGTGGCATCGAAAGTAAGATCAATGACCGGGAAACCAATTTGATAGCATCGGATAGTGAATCTGAAATTTTGGATAAAGGGTCTAAAAATCAAACTGGCGAGCAGATTTCCGATGTCAGCAACGTCAGCCGAAATGAAGGCGTGCACAACGAAGCACTGATCAATAGCTCCCGCACATCGACACTAAAGAACAAAACAACCTCAATTTCCACATCATCTGTCACAGGCCGTGATGCTATTGCGATGAGTTCTGCTGAAGATGCCAGGTCGCTTGAGCGCGCGAAAGCATCCGAGCGACTTTCTCAAGGATATTTGAAAGGGCGAGCACTTCCTCCGTTGGCCGCGCAAAAGAATATTCAATTAAAGTTGCTGCCGAAAAACGAAGAGGTGGTAGACCCCGTGATCGCCATGTTAGCCAGACTTGAGAAGCGTGAAGAAGAAGTGAGAACGTCGAAGGAGGATAAGCGGAAAGAAAACGACGAGAAAATATGGACATCGTTGGGATTTGCGGCAGGCTCTTTCAATACTGTAAATCCTAATATCAGTGCAGTAGCTCAAAATACTTCGGGACCTGCTGCCAATGGCTTTTCATTTTCTACAGCGGCCAAGGAAGAATCAAAAGCCTCGGGAGTGTCGTACTCTGTGGGCATGAACCTCGGCGCCCGCGTGGCCAGTCGTTGGGTTGTTCAGGGCGGCGTGAACTATCTGACACAAGTCTCTGAATATGAGTCCGAATCGGTGATCCGGGATGCTGCCACCCATACGCTCAGACCATCGTCTATCAATGAGCTTAATAAACTTGTGGTAGAAGGAGATGCTACCGGCGATAAAGAAGTACCTGTTGTTCGACACACGGTGAACAATAGCCTTCGATACATCAGCGTGCCCGTTCAAGCCGGATATTTACTCATCGACAGAAACTTTGGTCTTCAGTTGAATGCCGGTCTCTCAACGGACCTGTTTATTCAAAGCACCACCAAGGCTGAAGGAGCACAGAATGTAGACAAAACTTCACAAGGCAGGGGAGAAGATTCACCCTATCGTTCGGTAAACTTCAGCGGACTCTTCGGAACCGAGCTCAGTTACAAGTTTGGTACGCGTTACAGAGTTTCATTGAACCCCGGCTTGCGGTATTCTATGAACACGATTTACAAGTCTGATCTCGGTGTAGAAACCAATCCACTGGCCTTCGATGTTGGATTGAGGTTCCGTTATATTTTAAAATAGCTCCAACCTTTCTGTTTGCGGTCGTGTCTAAATACCAAACGACCCGATTTATGGAAATGATAAAGAGTGGAACCCAAAAGAGAATTTCTGTTTCTCTGTTTGCATTGTTGTTTCTTGCTGCACTCCTGGGGCTCAGTATTTTATTGGAAAGTTGTTCTGACAAGTGTGAAGTTACCAGCGAGTACACTTATTTCGCACCTGTTTATACGCCACTCACTGAGATCAGAAGTTCCGTCAAGCTAGGATCGCCCGAACCTATTACTGAGGTAGGCAAAATTTATTTCAAAGATGGCTACTTGTTTGTGAATCAACCTGGCAAGGGAATACACATTATTGATAATCGCGACGCGAGTCACCCGCAGGTATTGAGTTTTTTGACGATACCCGGTAATTACGACTTAGCCGCAAAAGGAAATACACTATACGCCGACAGCTACATCGACCTTGTAGCCTTGGACATCGCGGATATCACCCATATTCGTGAGATCGAGAGATTAGAGAATGTTTTCTCTACTTACAACACCCTGGGGTTTTACGTGGATGCTGACAAAGGCCTTGTTACAGATTGGGTAGAGCAGAAGGAGGTAAAGGTTTATGAATCAGATTGTGAGGCATCCATTATGCCCTGGGGTGGATTTTATTTTGAAGATGGCATTGCCGTGCTCAATGGGCAGGCTTTTAATAAGAGCGCAGCTTTGACTCCGGGGACCGGCTCTGGCCCCGGGGTCGGCGGCTCTATGGCCCGCTTCACTATCAATGCCAACTACCTTTATGCTTTGGATGCAGGATTTATTCAAAGTGTGGATATTACTTCCGAAACCCAACCTGTCGCCAAAACTCGCACCAGCATTTCGTGGGATATGGAAACCATATTCCCATACGGGACTAATCTTTTCATCGGTTCGCGTAGCGGTATGCACATCATCGATGTTTCCAAGCCGGAGACACCTGTCAAAATCAGCACTTATGCTCACGTAACAGTTTGTGACCCGGTAGTCGTGGAAGGTGATCTGGCCTACGTGACCTTGCGAACCGGAAACTCGTGTCCGAGGGGTGTAAACGAACTTGCTGTGGTTGACATTACGGATCTGAAAACGCCAAAACTCATTAAGAATTATCCGATGCACAATCCACACGGCCTCGGTATTGACGAAAGCACCCTCTTTATCTGCGATGGCGATGAAGGTTTAAAAGTATTTGATGCCAAAGATGTGAACCAGATCGATAAGAATCTACTGAAGCATTATAAGGCCATTCATGCTTACGATGTTATTCCATTTAACAATACATTGATGATGATCGGTGAGGACGGTTTGTTCCAATTCGATTACACCGATCCAAAAGAAATCAAATTTTTGAGCAAGATAGCGCTTGAAAATGCTAACTAAACTTCTGTCTGCGCTCGTATTAACAAGCATTCCGTTCTCCCTGGCGGCGCAGACAGATAGTCTTCACATTAAACGGGAGGATTATTATTTCAATAACGTCATGGTGGGCGGGTTGTTCGGTGACCGCGGTAAAGAAAACTCTTTGTCCGCGTCTACGACACATGGGATGCGCTACAAGAGGTTTTTATTTGGCGGCGGCATCGGTTACGACGCCTATGAGCGCTGGCAAACGGTACCCATATTCGCCAGCGTGGGCGTAGATTTGTGGCAGAAAGCGAAAAATGCATTATATCTCCAAGTGAGCGGCGGACACAGCAAAGCGTGGCGCCCGGAAATCGAAAACGACGCTTTTGTATATGATTCACAGGATGGGGGAATGTTTACTTCGACGATCGGATACCGCATCGCTGTAGAGGACTGGAGTATTCACTTTGCCGCTGGATACAAATTTCAACGTATCACTTACGTACAAAAATACCGGTGGTTCCTGGCGGATCAATCTAGAACGGTGGTCAGACATGATATCGAGAGGTTTGCTGTGATGATTGGTATCGGCTACCATTAAAGTTCGTCCAGCGAATTAACCAGCTCTTCCCATTGCTTGTTCGCCTTTTCAAATTCGCTGTTTACCCGTTCGAATTCCTGCTGAATTTCTTTTAGCTTTTCGAAGTTACTGAACACTTCCGTCTTAGCCATCTCTTCTTCCAGCGCCGATTTGCTGCTCTGCAGTATTTCAATCTGGTCTTCGACTTTCTTGATCTCCTTTTCGATGACCTTACGTTTGTTTTCCTGTGAAGGGCTCCTGGGTTGTTCTTGCGCCGCTTTCTTTTCTGCCTTTGGCTTAGGCTCGGTTTTTACTTCAACCTGTGCCAACTCGTTTTTCTTTTTCCAGTATTCATACTCTTCGTACGTGCCAGGATATTCTTTGATCTGTTTGTCTTCGATGTACCAGATCTTATTGGCGATCTGGCTCACAAAATGACGGTTGTGCGAAACCACTACGAAGCCGCCCTTGTATTGCTGAAGCGCCTGAATTAAAATATTCTCCGAAATGAAATCGAGGTGGTTGGTTGGTTCATCCAGCAACAAGAAGTTAGCCTCTGAGATCAGTGTTTTGGCCAACGCCACGCGCGACTTCTCGCCGCCCGACAGCACCTTGATCTTTTTAAACTGATCTTCGTCATTGAACAGGAAGCAACCCAGCACATTTCGTAATTCCTGCTCGGTTTTGCCTGAACCCGCTTGTTTCAATTCTTCGAGTATTTCATTTTCAACATGTAACGATTCCAACTGATGCTGAGCGTAGAAAGCTTTGATCACATTGTAGCCTAACGTACGGTCGCCGTCTACAGGTTCCTCGCCGGCGATGATCCTCAGCAGCGTGGACTTTCCGCGTCCATTGGCACCGATGAGGGCAATTTTATCCGTGCGTTCGATGGCGGCAGATGTATTCTTGAGTATCTCTAATGCTCCGAATGATTTGGAGACGTGATTGAGGTTGACAATAAAACGCCCTGGCTGTTGTGTGAATTTGAAACGGAAGTTTACCGCTGCGGTATCTTCGGTAACTTCTTCGATCATATCCATTCTTTCCAGTGACTTGATGCGCGATTGTACCTGACGTGCCTTCGTGGCCTTGGCTTTGAAGCGTTCGATGAACCGTTCGGTTTGCCGGATCTTTTGTTGCTGATTTTCGTAGGCATTCTGCTGGATCTCCTGGCGCATCTCTTTTTCCTGAAGATAGAAGGAGTAATTACCTTCGTACGTTACCAGCTGCTGCTGCGTAACGTCTACGGTTTTGTTGACAACATTGTCGAGGAAACGCCGATCGTGCGATACAATGATCACGGCGCCCTCGTAGTTCCTTAAATAATTTTCTACCCACTCAATGGAGGGCAGGTCGAGGTGGTTGGTGGGCTCGTCGAGCATGAGCAGCGAAGGTTTTTCGAGCAGCAGCTTGGCGAGCATCACACGCATACGCCATCCACCGGAAAATTCTTTGAGCGGCCGATGGAGGTCAGCTGTAGAAAAGCCAATACCTTCCAATACTTCCTCGGCCTTGGCTTGCATGGAGTAGCCATCGAGATGTTCGAACCTCTCCTGCAGCTTCGTAAGCTTCTCCACGAGCTCATCGGAGTAGGCTGTCTCCAGTTGATGGAGTATTCTTTCAATCTGGCGCTGGGTGTCTACAGCGTCTTTAAAGGCCTCCATCGCCACTGTTACGATGGCATCGTCAGTCTGGTAGGAGAGCAGGTCCTGATTGAGGAAACCAATGGTACAGTCGTTACTTTTGCTGATGGAGCCGGAATCCGGTGTATATTCTCCGTTGATCAGTTTTAAAAGCGTTGATTTGCCGCGTCCATTTAGCCCAATCAGCCCGATCTTGTCTTTAGGCTTTACGAACATGCTGGCATTCTCGTACAATGCCCGGCCGCCTATGTAATAGGAAAGATTCGTTATCGATAACATATTGAAAGTGATCCCTTTCCATCAGGTTGGGCAAAAGACTTGGTTTTTAGGTTAAAGCCAGCCTGAAATGAGGATTTAAAGGGCAAAAATAATCAGGATTAAGCTGTGTTCACAAAAAATGTGCGACAGCCGCATTACGATTACATTGGTGGGGGCTTTTCGCTATCCCAGTAGTAGAAAATCTTGCGAAAAGAATTTTAAAAAGTTCTTAATTTGAATTCTAATGATTCCTTTTATGAAAACAATGAGGTCGTTTCTTTTATTCTCGCTGGCTGCGGTGATGGCATGTTCAAATCCGCGAAAGGAAAACCAGGACGAAAGCGCTGATGCGGCTGGTTCAGAAACCGATGGCAGCGTGGCGGCGTTGACTGATTATTATAAGTCGTTACCCCTCGATAAAATTAAACTGCCGGCGGGTTTTAAGATCGCCGTTTACGCGGAAGTAGAAAACGCCCGGTCGATGGCCTGGAGTCCGTCGGGCGTATTGTACGTTGGGAATCGTGATAAAGACAAAGTGTATGCCGTTAAAGATACCGATGGCGACTTTAAGGCTGATAAAAAATGGGTATTGGCGTCAGGGCTAAATATGCCTAATGGTGTAGCCTTCAAAGACGGCGACCTCTACATCGCCGAGGTGAATCGAATACTGAAGTTCGCAGGTATTGAATCTAAGTTGGGAAATCCTGGCAAGCCCGACGTAGTGAAGGACGATTATCCCACCGAAAGCCATCACGGATGGAAATACATTGCGTTTGGCCCGGACGGAAAATTGTATGTGCCTGTAGGTGCTCCCTGCAATATCTGCGAACCCGACGACGAGGTATTTGCCAGCATCACTCGTTTAAACGCCGACGGCAGCGGCCGTGAAGTTTTTGCTCATGGCGTAAGGAACACTGTTGGTTTTACATGGCACCCCGACACCAAAGAACTTTGGTTTACTGACAACGGACGCGACCTGATGGGCGATGAAGTACCCAATTGTGAGTTAAACTACGCACCTAAAGCCGGGATGCATTTTGGTTATCCATATTGTCATGAAGGATCGATAAAAGATCCGGAGTTTGGTGCCAAGAGGGCTTGTAAAGATTTTGTTGCTCCGGTTCAAAAGCTGGGACCGCATGTGGCACCGCTAGGATTGAAGTTTTACACCGGAAGTATGTTTCCCGCAGAATACAAGAACCAGTTGTTCATAGCCAAGCATGGCTCATGGAACCGTTCGAAAAAAATCGGATACGATGTGAGCCTGGTGAAGATCAAAGACAACAAAGCAGTTGGCTACGAAACTTTCGCCAGCGGCTGGCTGGAAGATGCTACACAAAAAGTGTGGGGCCGCCCGGTTGATGTGATCATTTTGCCAGACGGCTCGATGCTGGTATCTGACGATCAGGCCAATGTTATTTACCGAATTACTTATCAAGGCTAATGATGAAAACTTATTGTTTGCTGTTGGTGGCGTTAATTGCCTATGATGCATGGTCTCAGTCACCATCGCCTACTGTTGACTTGGTCAACGTGAAAAACATTGCTCACACCGCCGTGAAGAACCAGGCCAACACAGGGACCTGCTGGAGTTTTTCTACGACGTCGCTCGTGGAGTCGCAAACCATGCATGATGGGCTCGGTGAATTTGATCTGTCCGAAATGTTTACCGTGAGAAATATCTATACGGCAAAAGCTAAGAACTATATTCTTCGTCAAGGTGCTGCGCAGTTTGGTCCAGGTGGACTTGGCCACGACGTGATCAATGCCATGGAGCAATATGGTGCAATGCCTGAAAGTGTGTATTCGGGATTATTGCTCGGCGAGAAAGCACACGACCATAGCAAGCTGGATGCAAAGCTTAAATTCTATCTCGACAGCCTGCTCAAAACCCGACCCATACCGGCTGACTGGATGAAGGGATTTCAATCTATTTTGGATGACTATCTGGGCAAGGTGCCCGAAACGTTCACTTATCGCGAGAAAGTTTATACATCGCAGACGTTTGCCGCCGAGATACTGAAGTTCAAACGCGATGATTATGTTTTTATCACGTCGTTCAGTCATCATCCGTTTTATGCACCCTTCATACTCGAGATCCCGGACAACTATGCGAATGAGACGTATTACAATATTCCGCTGGCGGAAATGATCACGCTCGTTGAGCAGGCTGTAGACAAGGGTTATACGGTAATGTGGGATGCCGACGTGAGCAACGTAAACTTCCGACAAAAAGAAGGTTTTGCGTTACAATGGAAAGACCCGCAGCATATTCCTAAACCTATCGATACGGACGGGGAGGAGGCAGCCTACGATCAAACTGTTCGTCAGCAGTTATTTGAAAATCTCACCACTCAAGACGACCATTTAATGCACCTTGTAGGTTTGGAAAAATCAAAAAAAGGAAGGAAGTTCTTTATGGTAAAAAACTCGTGGGGTGAAGTGGGGCCGTTTAAAGGTTATATCAAAGTCTCTGAAGCATACTTTGCAATCAATACGGTGAGTTTGGTTGTACCCAAGGCGGCGCTCGACAACACGTTGAAGGCAAAACTCGCCATTCATTAATTCCCCTTGCGTTTATGCATCCAGTACTGTTCGAGATCGGCGGTATAACGATCTACAGCTACGGTTTTATGATCGCACTCGGCACCATTGCCGGAGTAGCCTACATGGCCATTCAGGGTAAGCGGGAGGTAGGACTTACGTTCGACCAGGCCAACGCGCTTTTTCTCTACATCTTCATTGCTGCGATCGTGGGCGGAAAACTTTTACTATTCTTCGAAGATCCGTCTTTTTATATCCATCAACCCGGCAAATTGTTGAAGGGGCGTGGTTTTGTCTTCTACGGCTCTTTCCTGCTGGCTATTCCAACCATGTTATGGTTTTTTAGGAGCCGCAAGCTGAATCCTTATAAAATGTTGGATGTGATGGCTATTACCACGTGTCTGGTTCACATGTTTGGCAGGGTGGGCTGTTTTATGGCGGGTTGCTGCTATGGTCACCCCACAGATTCTTTTTTTGGTGTCACGTTTACCGACCCGGCGTGTTTTGCCGATCCCAAGAATGTTGCGTTACATCCTACTCAGCTCTATGAAGCGGGCTACATTCTTATGGTGATGATCTTTTTATTTTTTCTGCGGCCTCGCCGTAAATTCTACGGACAAATGTTTCTCACCTACCTGATGCTTTATGCGGCAGGCAGATATATACTTGAGTTTTTCCGTGGCGATATGGCCCGGGGATTTGTCATCGAAAATTTGATGTCACATTCGCAGTCGATTGCCCTGCTGATGTTTGGAGCAACGATATTTGTTTATCAGCGGTGGTCGAAACGGAATCTTGTAGCCGATCGAAAATAAAAAAGCCACCCTGGTGATGGTGGCTTAAAGATTTTTTAACGCTGATCCTTAGAGTTCCCTTACCCATACGTTACGGAAGCTGGTTGGGTTACCGTGATCTTGCAGCACGATGGAGCCTTTGCCATGAGCGACTACTTTTGGTTTGCCAATATATTCCGTAGTACCTAAGATCTCGGTGTTGTTCTGAATGAGCACGCCGTTGTGTAATACAGTTATTCTTCCGGAAGATTTCAGAGTGCCATTTTCATTGAATCGTGGCGCAATGAAGATAATGTCGTAGGTTTGCCATTCGCCCGGTCCTTTGCTGGCATTGACCAGCGGTGGACTTTGTTTATAGATTGAACCGGCCTGGCCGTTGGCGTATGTTCTGTTCTTATATGAATCCAGGATCTGCAATTCATAACGTTCCTGTAAAAAGATGCCGCTGTTGCCACGTCCCTGGCCTTCGCCCTCTGCTTGAGCAGGAGTTCGCCATTCGATGTGAAGCTGTATATCGCCGAAAGTCTGTTTGGATTTAACCTCGCCCGTTCCTTTAACTACGGTCATGGCTCCATCTTTTACGAGCCATTTGGCTTCCTTGCCGGTTCGGTCAGTCCAATTTTCTAAATTTTTTCCATCGAAGAGAATGATGGCGTCTGAGGGGGCAGCAGCGTTGTTTCCGGGTACAACAACCTTAGGTTCGGGATCCCACACCTCAGTAACTTTCGGGTCGGTGATGTCTTGTGAAAAGACGCCGGTTGTACAAGCTAAGGCAACCGGAATTGTCAGGAAAAATTTCATGTTCATGGTTCGATTTTAGATGTGGTTAAAAATCTTCTGCTATGTTTTGTACTTTCTTGCCTTTGTCTTCCCGCATTTGGTTCAGCACCGGATAGGATATGTATGACATCTCCAGGTGGTGTTTGGTATGCGAACGGAACTTCAGCACCAGGTTTTTACTCTTCCAGAAGTAAGTTTCATGCTTAATGTCGTACTCAGCCTGTCCGTAGATCGACTCCAGGGCTTTCATCAGGCGTGTATCTTTGTCTGCCACCACCGTGATCTGATAGATCAGATCTTTGTACGCTTTCAACTCTACCTTGCTGATCTCCACTTCGCCGATCTTCTGGTAATCGGGGTGCTCGACTTCATACAGCTTGGCAGGAAACTCGCCTCGTTCTTTAAATTCTTTCTTTAGTTTGATTCCTTTCACGGAATCCACCACCATTCCAAGTTTAATGTCCTTAAAGCCATTTCTTTTTTCAAGCTCGGGTATATCCTGGGCTCGCAGGGAATGGATGCTGAAAAGCACAGTCAGGGTGATAAGCAATCTTTGCATCGGGGTCAGTTAACAAATTTAATAGGTATAGCTACTTTGGTCTTATCCCACATCATCAAAAGTTCTGCCATTTCATTTTTCTGCTCAAATATCATGGTAAATGGTTCGTAGACCGTGTTCAGCGGCTGCACGGGCACGTCAAATCGTAGCACATCCATAGCGGGGTTATAGTTATACGATCCCCAAAGCCCGATATCGCTGTTGATGATGATGGTCCACTTATCTTTTTCCGGGATGGTAAATAGGGAGTAGGTACCGGCCTTTACCAACACGTTATTAATGAGCAGATCTTTAGTCAGGGTAATTTCTGTAGCTTCGTTGGCGCCGGTGCGCCACACTTGTCCAAAGGGAACGAGCGTTCCGAAGACCTCTCGGTTTCGTTTTTGCGGCTGGGAGTAGATAATTTTAACATAGGCATCCTTATACCGCATGGTGGTGAGGGCGAGCGGGCTGGGGCGAGGTTTAAATACTTCCTGGGCCAATACCGCGGCACACAAACAACAAAGAACGGATGTGAGCGTAAAAACTTTGGCTATCATAGTGCTTAAAGATAATAATTATAGTCAATGAAGAATACGATCGAGGTGGCAGGTGATGTATTGTAGATTCTATATCATATTTTTGTATACATGGATCGTCCTGCATTTGATGATATTTATATGGAGCTGGCTGTGAACCTGGCCAAACGTTCCCACTGCATTAAGCGGCATGTTGGCGCTGTATTAACCAAAGACACCCGCATCATATCAATCGGCTATAACGGCCCGCCTTCCGGCACGCATAACTGCGATGAAGAGTGGCCGGGGGTTGGTTGCCCTCGCGATTCCAAGGGAGGATGCTCATTGGCTATTCATGCTGAGCAGAATGCGATACTGTATGCGGTAAAAAACAAAACTTCAGTAGAGGGGGCTACCCTCTATATCACACTATCGCCGTGCCTGGCCTGCGCTCGTATCATCTATTCGATGGGTATTGAAAAAGTTATTTACCTGAACTCGTATGCCGAGCACAAGGGAATTGCTTCGGATGAAGGAGTTGACTTCCTAAGAAAGTTCGGAGTGGAGGTGGTTCGTTACCAAAGCCAGCTAACGAACGTCACCCATATGATTTAAACTCACCGGCTCTTCAATGTTTTTTCCAGGTCGGAGATCAGCTTGGCCGTGACGCCTTTGGTTTTCTTTTCTTTCTCTCCCTGAAACACTTTCACCGCCCGGCCAAGCATATCGTACAAACCTGCCGGGTTTCGGTCGGCCCGGTAACTTCCCAGGCACCATTCAATGTCATTCTGTAGTTGCTCTTCGATGTGAAGCGCTCTGAGTTTTGCCAGGGCTTCTTCGCTGGCTGTTTCGATATTGGCTGCGGCGCCTGATGGTTTAGGCTTGCGGACTGATGTGGAAGCTTTTCGAGCGACCTTTTCCGTCTTCGTTGAGTTCTTTCCAGTTGTCTTGGCCATGATGATTCGGGTTATTTTATAAGAAAGTTACATGGGCCAGGCAGTTAAGACAAGCTTGGCTCTTATAAAATTTACGCAACCGAGTGAAAGGAACCGGGATAAAACTTTGAAACAGCTGTGAATTCACGTGTTGAGAGCGGGCTGAGCTTGCGTTGAGAAGTGTAAACTATGCGCGATTGATATGAAAGGAGAGTGTTATAAAAACGAAAGGGAAGTAATTCCAAATTACTTCCCTTCGCAAAAGTTCTTAGGATATACCTAATTACTTCTTCTTCTTAGCAGCTTTCTTTGCAGTCTTCTTTGCAGACTTCTTTGCTGCTTTCTTCGCTGTTTTTGCCATAGCGTTTTTAATTTTAGTTTAAAATTTTATTAAACGATACGAAAAGTTATAACAATTTTTTTATTCGCAAAAATTTTTTCGAAAAAATTTTTTTGAGCGAAGATTTTTTCCGAGTAAGGTGTCGATGATGAAGTGATCAAGTGAAGTAAGTTTATCATCGAATGATGTTCACTTCGGGTTGAAGGGTGATGTCGAATTTCTCTCTTACACTTGCCTGAATATCCATCGCGAGTTGCCAGATTTTTTCTCCTGTACCCCCTCCATAATTCACCAACACGAGTGCTTGAAGCTTATGAACACCAATGTTGTTGAATGTTTTTCCTTTCCATCCGCATTGTTCAATCAACCATGCTGCTGGAATTTTTACAAGACCGTTTTCTCCGGGGAAAGATGGGAGTGAAGGGTGCTGTTGTTTCAAAAAATCATGCAAATCATGTTGAATTGAAGGATTTTTGAAGAAGCTTCCCGCGTTTCCGATCACAGAAGGATCAGGAAGTTTATGCTGTCGGATGTGGATAACTGCGTCACTGATCGCTTTCACCGAGAGTGCTTTCACCCCTTGTTGATTGAGCACGTCGGTGATCGCACCGTAGCTCGTGTTGAAGCGATGATTTTTTTTTGTTAATGTTAAAGTAATACTTGAGATGAAGCATTTATCCTTCAACGTCTGTTTAAAAATACTCTCCCGATAACCGAACTGACACTCGGTTTTGGTGTAGGTTCTGATCTCCCCTGAAGCAAGATCGACGGCTTCTACGGTGTTGATAATTTCTTTGATCTCCACCCCATAAGCACCGATGTTTTGCATGGGAGCTGCTCCCACGGTTCCCGGAATGAGGGATAGATTCTCCAGCCCACCATAGTCGTTGGCTACACAATTCATGACCAAAGCGTGCCAATTTTCACCCGCCCCGATTTTCAACGTGACCTTTTCATCGTCTTCAACTACCTTTTCAATTCCCTTTAGATCATTTTTGATGACCAGACCATCAAAATCACCGGTTAGCAAAATATTACTGCCTCCACCGAGTATGAGCCGTTTACTTTTTTTGAATAGCGAAGAACTGATCAGCTCCTGAATGTCGCGCACCGACGCGACGGTGACGAAATAACGCGCTGAAGCGGCGATCCCAAAAGTATTATAAGGCAGTAAACTGATATTCTCCTGAATGTTGAGCATAGTGGACGTTGAAATTCACCGCCAAAGTGAGAAAAAAATCTGGAAACTGGATACTCGAACCTTGATGCTGTCCGACGACATCAAACTAACATCTTGCTCACTGAATGTTTCCGGCCAGCTCGCCCTTGGAGATCTTGAAGAGGCTAATGCGCGGGAAGCGACCAGCCAGGTAAGTTGTACCGCATACGGCAAGGCCGCCGTCGGATGTTTGTGTGACGCTGGCGATCTCAAACGGATTTGAAAAGCCAAGATAACGACTACTCTTGAAGGTACCCGTTGCCTCATCGTAGAACAACAGACCGATCTGGCCCGACTTGGTGTTGCTGCCATAGAGGATT
This sequence comes from Bacteroidota bacterium, assembly GCA_049324355.1. Classification (GTDB taxonomy): domain Bacteria; phylum Bacteroidota; class Bacteroidia; order Cytophagales; family Cyclobacteriaceae; genus Chryseosolibacter. Next base: position 2,290 of record JBMOKS010000332.1, on the reverse strand, counting down.
GCCGTCTTTGAATCGACCTGAACCCGTATGATTTTGACCGGGGCATTACTCACCAATTCCGGCAGACTGTTGCCACCCAGATCTACGCTGGAAGTAACCGTGTTGGTTGAAAGGTTTACGTTGGGAAGCAGGTAGTTGTCTCCGAAATTAAAACGGGACGCTGCAAACTTTCCGCCACCCAACGGAAAAAGTGCGCTAAAGCCACCGTCATCCTGCTGACCCTGCACAACTCCCACTGGATCGTCGTTATTGAGGTCTGTAAAGACAAGAGAGAAAGTATAATTGTGAAAGCCATTAAAATAATACAACCCGCCCGCGATGC
>JBMOKS010000332.1:0-1958 GCA_049324355.1 Bacteroidota bacterium | reverse complement strand
ATAAAATGGTTAATAAGAGGTTCTTCAACGTCATCTCCGGCGCCAATGTCGAAAGCTTTTGAAGTTACAAGACCTCCGGTGGCGTTCACCAGCGATATCACGGTTTGTTTGTCCACATTGTTGTAGCTCAAGAGTATAAAATTGTTTCCATCAACTGCAGCCGCGGTAGGATAGGTAATGCCTGCATTTACCGTTTGAATGGTGATGGCCTGCGCTGCGGCATCGAGTTGAACTAATTGTGATTGCAGGGTAAGTTCATCCATGCAAAAGAAATAGTACTGGCCGCCCGACTCCATCAGGTCGCCGACAGGGTTTACATATTGGGCGTCGACCTCCACCTCTTTGATGAAGTGTCCATATTTATCGACCTTTAAAATGTATATCCCGCTGAAGTTGGAATCTTCCAGTCGGCGGCCACCCAGTACAAGATATCCTCCGTCGGGTGTCTGTTTTAAATCGATGGGGAAATAGGAAGCCGAGAATTTGTTATTATCAAAAATGGCCGTAAAGTTCTCCTGATCGTATGCCGGATTAGATTCTTCGGCGCATGATGCCAGAAGCAATGCCAGGATGGCGGCGGAGAATAGGATAAAGATCTTTTTCATGCCTTGTTTTATTTACGATCTAATGATTTAAAGCCATCGGCCAGGAACCGCATCGGAAACAATGCGCCGATTGAAAAGGAGAAACTGTTCAGGGTCATGTCATCGAGCACATCGCCCACACCGGAAAGTCTGTCGCTACCAAACCTGTTCTTGGTCGACGTAATGTTGCTCATGCCATACTTGTAAGTAATATCAAAGTTTACCCTGACGTTGCCCAGATTGTAGTTCACGCCGGCACCTCCGATCATTCCCCAATGATTTTTGGCAAACAAATCGGTAGCGCCCACAATGATCGTTTCGTTCTTGAACTCGTTCTGTCCCCCCGAAGCGTAGTCGACGCCAGAAATGTCAACCGACTTCGTGGCGTTCAACAAGAGCGCGCTGTACCCGCCAACCTGCACATAGGGTCTTAACTTGTTACCTGTAAACTCATATTTCAAGACAAGCGGAAAATCGGCATAGTCCACTTTTTGCTCCTGTGCGTAATTCAAGTCGAGTCTGTTGTTAGCATTCTCAAGGTCAGACCATGCATATCGATTGCTGTAGGTGAACCGGTTGTGGCGATAGGTTGGCTGAAAACTCAGGGAGACACCTTTAAAATAAAACGTGATCTCCAGGGTGGCTTGACTGCCTGCTTTATTAAAACTCTGGTATTTTTTTCCGATCTCGCTGGATTGATAGTTGGTAGGAGCGATCCCCGAATAACTTCTTTCCACCACGGCCTTCGAAATATTGGGGCCGGCCTTGAAGCCCAACCACCATTGCTTTTGCAAAAACTGATCTGTCTCTTTAGTCTGCTTATTGAAAGACGACGGCTTTTTCTTTTTGCCTTGCGCTATCATAGCGGTAGCCAGCAACAGGCAAAGGAAGGTGAGGTAAAGTCTTTTCATGAGAGAATCATTTTACGATCGCTAACTTTTTAGAATCTTTGAAGAAACCACTCTTCAACTGGTAAATATAATTTCCCGGAGGCAAATTGGTGAGGTCGGTTTCTATTTTGTGTTCGCCGGGTTGATACGTTCCCGCGGCAATGGTCTTTACATTTCTACCCTGGTTATCATGGAGTGATAAATGAACTTCGTTAGTGCTGTTTACCCTGAACCGGAAAGTAGTTTTGTCTTTCGCTGGATTCGGGAAACAATCTTCCAGGGAGAACCTATACCCGATAAAGTCATCGGCGCCAGTGATGATCTGTTGCGCCAGGGGAAGCTCGGTAAATTTTACGCCGTCTGATGTTCCGGCGTTAGTCATGAGTCCAGGAAAGATCGTATTCAATTGGGTGTCGTCAACCAATAGCCAGTCTTTTACAATATTGCCGTATACGATGCGATAGTCGTATTGCATCTCTACGTT
>JBMOKS010000331.1:0-17607 GCA_049324355.1 Bacteroidota bacterium | reverse complement strand
GCCAGCGCCGAACAGGATTGGATGGTAAAATGTCATTTTGTTCAAGTTGATTTTATAGGTGCCAATAAAAATGCAGAACCCCTCGCATTCGGAAGATCAGAAACGTATTACAATTACTTTTTGGGGAAGGACCAAAGTCGCTGGGCTTCTAAGGCTTATGCTTATGACGGGATTTTATATTCTCAGTTTTATGAAGGCATTAACTTAAAAGTGTACTCCGCAGGCGAGAATTTAAAATACGATTTCGTTGTTGCACCATATGCCGACCCCTCGCTGATCCTGGTGAATTACACCGGCGTTGACGAAATATTTTTAGATCGCGGCGACCTTGTTATAAAAACATCGCTGTCGTCAGTAACCGAAAAGAAACCACTTGCTTACCAGTATATTAATGGAGAAAAAGTTATTGTGAAGTGCGAGTATTATTTGTCAGGCTCGCTGCTTTCCTTCTGTTTCCCGGAGGGATATGATCCGTGTTATGAACTGGTTATCGATCCATTGCTCATTTTTTCTACGTACTCCGGTTCCACCGCCGACAACTGGGGAAGCACAGCAACACCAGGCGAGCACGGAAATCTTTATTCTGCGGGGGTTACAAATCAAACCAATGGGGGCACTTTCCCGGCTACGGCTGGCGCGTTCCAAACCATTTATGGAGGACAATACGATATCGGTATTTTAAAATACGACTCCGCGGGGCATCAATTGTTGTATGCAACTTATTTAGGTGGCACTAACTCAGAATCTCCCCATAGTCTTGTAGTGAACAGTCAGCATGAACTTATCGTGCTAGGAACGACCAGCTCAGTGAATTTTCCCACTACGACGGGGGCGATAGACCAAAGTTATAACGGCGGAAGCAACGTGACACATGTTGTTCCATACACCAATGGCTCCGATATTTTTGTTGCGCGTATCAGTAAAGATGGAAGCCAGCTTCTGGGCTCAACTTTTTTGGGTGGGATTGAAAATGATGGGCTCAATCCTCCTGGCGGTGATCTTACGAAGAACTATGGCGACGAACTTAGGAGCGACATCATCACGGATATTTCGGATAATATTTACATCAGTTCTGTAACGTCGTCGCCAAATTTTCCGGTGACTAAAGGAGTTGATTTAACATACAACGGCGGTGTCACAGACGCTGTGTTGATGAAGCTGAACAACGATCTTTCCGCGATCTTGTGGAGCACATTCATCGGAGGCAGTGGCACTGACGCCTCACATACACTTAAGCTCGATGCTCAAAAGAATATTTTTATCGCGGGTGGTACAACCAGCCCTAACTTTCCGGTGACCACGGGTAGTTATCAGACCGTAAAATCCGGTGGTGCAGACGGATGGATCGCCAAGATCTACCACGAGGGTGATTCTATTATTAAGTCGACTTTTACCGGCACGTCGTCGTTCGATCAGGTTTATTTTCTCGATATCAACGAAGACGAAGAGGTGTATGTTTACGGGCAAACTTCCGGGTCGCTTACTCCGTCGCCTGGAGTATACAGCAATCCTGGCAGCGGGCAGTTCGTTCAGAAATTCAATACTAGTCTCAGCACGCTGATTTTTCAAACGGTCTTTGGCTCAGGTCGTGGCATTCCCGATATATCGCCCACTGCTTTTCTGGTGAATGAGTGCAACAATCTTTACATGTCGGGTTGGGGAGGTATTGTGAATAGCCAAACACCCGGTCACTGGCCCAGCAATACTTTTGGTATGCCAGTGAGCCCGGATGCCTTTCAGAAAACAACCAGCGGCTCTGATTTTTACTTTATTGTCCTCACAGACGATGCTTCGCAATTCCTCTACGGTACATACCTGGGTGGAACGTTGTCCAGAACCCATGTTGATGGCGGTACCAGTCGTTTCGATAAAGGCGGTATAGTTTATCACGCCGTATGTTCGGGATGTTCGGCTTTCAACGCTATCAGCCCGCCACGTGCCACATCCGATTTTCCGACGACTCCCGGGGCATGGTCGCGCACCAACAACAGCATAAATTGTAACAATGCGGCGTTCAAATTCGATCTGTCGTCGCTCAAAGCTCGTTTGCAAACAAACTCTGTTAAGCTCGATATGCCAGGATTAAAAACAGTTTGCATGCCCGATAAGATCGTTTTTCAGAATTTCAGCACAGGCGGAGAAATATTTCAATGGGATCTCGGTGACGGCACTAGAATTACCAAACTCGATACGACACAGATCACCCATCAATATATGAATCCGGGACAGTACCTGGTAAAGCTTAAAGCCATAGATCAGGGTACGTGTAAGGTAGTAGATTCAACCGCCACCGTGGTCACCATCAACAAAGCCCAGGTGGAAATTCAGGATGACGATAATCTTTGTGAGGGAAGTGGCTATCAGCTGCAGGGAAGCAAACCCTTTTACAATGGCGCGGTCTTTCATTGGAAAACCGAAGACAACTCATTTCAATCCAACGAACAGAAACCGCTCGTCAATCCACAAGATACCACGATTTACTATGTTACCTACACCGAAGCGAATGGTTGTGTACGCAAGGACACCGTACAGCTGGACGTCATTCCTTCAATGCTTCCGGATTTCGAACTGCTTAGAGATCCCAATTGCCTGGCGCGCCCTTTTATAACTGTGCGGAATCTTACGGACAGCCTTTTTGAAGATGATGAATTGTTTTTTGATTTCGGCGATGGTATCACAGCCGATCAGGAAGAAATCGATCATACCTACGAGAGTGATGGATTATACCGCGTGAAACTGGTTGGAAAGCGGATCAAGGATGCTGACGAAAATGAATTCTGTGTTGAAGAGAAAGCGGTGATGGTACCGGTTTTTAAACTGACTATTCCCAATGTCATTACCCCGGGCGATACGCACAACTTTAACGACAAGTTCACGATACAATATGGCGAGGTTCAGGGCGTTACACCGGCGAATTATGGGATTAAAGTTTCTGTGATCGTTTACAATCGCTGGGGCACGATCGTGTATGAGTCGGATGACTATCAATATGATTGGGCGGGAGAAGGGCTTGCAGCGGGAATCTACTATTATGAAGTTTCAATTCTCGATCACGTTACGTGCAAGGACTGGATACATCTAATCAAGTAATATCTTATTTTCCTTCTGTTCCGAACAGGTCTTCGTAGGTTAGAATGCTTCCCTTGCGCACCGGCCGTTTTATGAAACCGAGCTGGTAGGCCAGCGATGTGGCCAGTAATAAAAACATAACCAGGTATCCGACGTTGATGATAATGGAATTGAAGGCTGCTATGCCTTGATAAGCAATGAGGTCATAAGAAAAAATAACTACCCCCAGAATCAGGCAGCTGACGATCAGCCACACACCTTCGCGCTCGTATACCACCGCGCGAATTAGCACGTAAATAATATAGACCAGCAGCACCAGGCAGAACGACAGATAAACGGGCAGGAACTGTGTATACAACGAGGCTTTAAAGAACAGGGTCAATGCGATAAAAATGGCGTTACAGATGCAGAGAAAGTATTTGAAAAACTTATTGACATCATTTGGAAAAAGACTAGACAGCAACAGGATAGCCGAGATCATGGTGGCATAGAGCGTAATGTACTCTACTTTGACGACCAGCTCCCAGGGAGAGTTGGGGAAGAACGAAGTCCATACATAAAGATTCGAAAAGATCGAACGAATGGCCCAGGCAATGCAGAGCAGAGAAAAATACAGTGTAGCGTGGTCTCTTTTGAAAAAAACAAAGATCAGAACAAAAATCAACGCGGTAACAAAAAGGCTTGTAAAAAGTACGAGGTTGCTATTCACAGCGATCTCTCTCTTGCGAACCAGTTGATCCGATTTTCCAATAACGATAGGTTCGCGAATACCACCTTTGGCATGGTGGAAGTTGGAGACCTGTATGACGATATCAAGTGTTTCATGCGCTGCGTTGAACGACACAGTTTGTGGAAGCCACTGAGGCAACGATGTTTTTTCTGTTGCACCTACTTCTCCGTTGGCGGCAATTAGCTCTGAATTGATCCACAACTTGTAATTGGAATAAAGGTGCGGCAACTCGAGCGCCATGTCACCGGCCTGAGGAAGTATTACTTTGACATGATACGTAGCGAAGCCAAAGCCGGGATGTAGTGATTTTGAAAGGTCATTCCAGGTAGAAGGGAAGTCGATGTATTCCAGGGGTTGTGAGTTTCGGTGAATCGCTTGAGGAGCGACAAACTCACTCATGAATATCTCCCACTCTCCTGAAAGTTTTAAGGGGCCAAGTTTGTCGAAATTCCAATGCCGCAAATCCATCACACCCTTCGTGGCCATCACTTGAGCCGGAAGTGAGTAAGGGGCTATTATTAGCGCCAACATCAGACTTCTAAAAAGATGTTTCAACGTACATTGCTTTAAAGCCAACCATGAAAAATATGAAATTAGGTTCACGTTTAACAGTTGGCAGCCTTGCACGTAAGTTTTATTTCATTTTGACGATTTTGCCGGCCAGGAAGCGGCAATTTTATAAGGTGGCCTCGTAAGGTTTTATCCCTTTTTAGAGGAAAACGGCGGTTACCATCAAAACAGGCCTTTCAATAAGCCAGCACTACCCAGCTTTTTCAGGCATCGGTGAATATTTGTTTTTTCTTTTAGCACCGGCTGAAAAAGATCGCCGATTTTATCGACTCGCCGAAGCACATTGCGTAGCGTGAACTGCGAAGGATGTAGCCCAGCTTTCACTTCTTTCCATAACAATGGCGTGGATACAGTGCCACCGACCTTCGGACGTAAGCTATATACAGCTGCTAAAGTTTGCCCTCGGCTGTTTTGCATGTAGTCGAGGTAAATTCTTCCCTTTCGTTTGTTTAATGCCCGCTCAGTAGTAGCAAGATGGTGCAGCTGGGACTCGGCCATTCGAACAATGAACTCAGCAAAATAACGAACTTGATCATATGGATACGTGGCGTGAAGTGGAATGTAAATATGAAGACCAGTGGCTCCCGATGTTTTACAATAAGAAGAAACGTCTCCCTGATTCAGTATTTGGTTGATAACAAGAGCGGCCTCAACAACTTCATCGAAAGAATTTCGCTCGGAAGGGTCTAGGTCAATGACAAGGTAGTCCGGATATTCGAGCGATTTTATTCTGGAGTGCCAGGGATTGATTTCGATGCAGCCCAGATTGTTCATATAAAGCAAGGTGAGCAAGTCGTTACAAACAATGTATTCAATATTCTTATCTGCGGTTTCCGATTCTATTTTTATGGTCTTGACCCAATCGGGTGCCTGGCCTCCTGCATCTTTATGATAAAACGCCGCCTCTTCGATTCCGTTTGGATTTCGTTTTAGCGATTGAGGGCGTCCCTTTAAATGCGGAAGGATGTACCGATGTATACTATTATAATAGTCAATTACATCGCCTTTCGTAATATGATCAGAAGGAAAATAGATTTTGTCGATGTGGGTCAGCCTAAGTAGGTGTCCCTTCATTTTAACATATCTTTCGTTTCCCGTTGGGGACTTGGCTTTGGGTTTAAGCATTTTTTTCTCAGATTTTTTAGAAGCCCTTCCCGTGGTTTTCACTTTCGAGTCAGGGTGATCCTTGGATTTGATCAACAACCAGTTTTTCCCTTTGCCATTTTTCAGCCGGATCAGGGCAAACGACCCCTTTAGTTTCTTGCCGTGCAGCACAAATTTAAAGGTCCCATGACGCAATTGCTCCGGTATACTGCGTTGAGCGCCGGTTGGACTTGTGGTTGCGAGCGGTTCGTAAGTTCCGCTGTCCCAAATTTCGACTTTGCCCGCGCCATAATTTCCTTCGGGGATGATGCCCTCGAATTTGGCGTAGGACAAGGGATGATCTTCAACCATTACGGCCAATCGTTTGTCGGCCGGATCCATGGGAGGGCCTTTGGGTATGGCCCAGCTCTTCAGCACACCATTCAATTCAAGCCGGAAGTCGTAGTGCAAGTGAGACGCGTGGTGACGTTGCACCACGAAAGTCAGTCGTGTTAAAGTTTTATTTATTTTCCCAGGTGGCTCAGGGGTGTCTCTGAAATTTCTTTTTTTACGATATGTGGCAAGCGACATAATCTCAATATTTTAAGGAAAACAAGCGCTGAAAAACTAATGCCTACCGGGTGGCCTGGCGGCCATGGCCAATTGTAAACCAGCCATGCTATTGGGTATGTAGCTACCCATTGAAGCCAGCTGTGGCCGGGTATATTCATTAAACAAACGCTGGAACAATTTTTCCCTGGGAAAGCGTGTCTAACTAAAATTAAAACCTTTATGAAACGTATGATGAGAGTGTTGATGTTGGTTTCGCTCGTGGCGATGCTCGCCTGTGATGCGCGAAGGCCGGAAGACAGCAATGAAGCGGCTGAAGAAGCGAATGAGGATAAGTTCACTGAGAACGACTCTGAGAAAGACGCAGATTTTGTGGCCGATTTGGTTGCCGCTAATTACGAGGAGATAAAACTTGCGCAGGTTGCAAGACAACGCAGTGCTGACACGCAAGTAAAAGAAATTGCCAGCTTGCTGGAAACACAGCATGCGAAACAGCTGAATGACTTAAAGGCGTTGGCGGCCAGTAAGTCGATCTCCGTTCCGGTGGAGGAAGACGACGGCGCGCGGAATCGGATCAAAAAAATCTCCGATGAGACCCAAAACTTTGATGAAAAGTGGTGCAAAGAGCAAATCGATGGTCATGAAGATATGATCTCTGATCTCGAGGCTCGCAAGGACAATACGGAAGACGAAGACCTGAAAGCGTGGATCGACAAAGTTCTTCCAGAGATGAGAAGCCACCTCGACAAGGTCAAAGCTTGTCATGAGAGGATCAAAGATGCTAATGGGTAGTTTTTCATTGTCTAAAAACTCTAAAAGTCTTCCATCATGGGAGACTTTTTTATTGCTGCCCGGTGACAGAGCGTCTGTATAGCATTTGGAGATACGTCTTAGCGGGTTTCCAATGAGTATTTTTTTACACAATAGTGTCGCTATGGAGAACGATAGGTGAAACCGATTTGATTTTAGCGCTTGGCATAGAAATAATCCTGATGGCTATAATAAATTCTGACCTATGAACCGCACTGCTACTTCAGATCTGGTTTGTTTTTCACATCATCGCTGGGGATTTGTCTGTCTACGTCCACAACATTTGCTCAGCCGGTTTGCGCGGCAGTTCCGGGTGTTTTATATCGAAGAACCGGTCTTTGATGCAATGCGTTCAACATCGGCCCTGGAGGTTGTTTCCCCAGTGCCCAACCTTTGGGTTGTTACGCCACACCTTCAGGAAGACCTCTATGAAGATGAATTGATCGCCATACAGAAAGAGCAATTATCTAAATTTTTTATTGACCGCGAGATCAATCACTATTTGTTTTGGTACTATACACCGGCTGCAGTGGCGATAAGCGACCAGTTCAATCCGTCGCTGATCGTATATGACTGTATGCACGAGTTTGCAGCCAGTAATTTTGCGCTGCCAGACATCAAGGAACGCGAGCTGGAATTATTTTCCAAGGCAGATATTGTTTTTACATCGGGTCACAGTTTGTATGAGGCTAAACGACATAAGCACAGCGACGTGCACGCCTTTCCCAATAGCATTGATAATGATCATTTTTATAAGGCCAGGTTATATACTAAAGACTTAAAAGATCAGGTGTCCATTCCGCATCCACGATTGGGATATTGTGGAGTGATCGATGAACGTACTGACTTAAAGCTTATTGAAGGCATAGCCAGGAGAAAACCAGATTGGCATATTATCATGTTAGGTCCGATCGTCAGAATAGAAGAAAAAGAACTTCCTGTTATGCCCAACATCCACTATCTCGGCTTAAAGCCATACCACCAGCTTCCGGATTATTTGTCGGGGTGGGATATCGCCATGCTGCCTTTTGTGCACAATGAAACCACTCGTTTCATTAACCCGACAAAGACATCAGAATACCTGGCGGCGGGTAAGCCTGTTATCTCAACTCCCATCAATGACGTTATTAGGAGATATGGAAATAAGGGCCTCGTAAATATTGCCGGAACGCCCGACGAATTTGTGAAAGTAGCCGAACAGGAATTGTTTATCAGCGACCGCGATGATTGGTTGCAGAAGGTCAATGAATTTCTTTCGCAAAATTCATGGAGCAAAACCTGGCAGTCTATGCTGACCTTGGTAGAGAAAAAAATGAATGATAAGGCGCGGAACAGGCACGAAAGAGAATATGCCTGATAGAAAGGGCAATTAATATTATGCAAAAAGCAGGAAAAAAAAGGCCACTGCGAAAACCGCAACATCAACGCAGACCCGGTCAGGAACATAAACTTCAACCGACTCCGAAATTCGAAAACCACCATCGTGGCACTGGTAAGCTTGAAAACAAAGTTGCCCTGATCACCGGAGGCGACAGTGGTATCGGTCGTGCCGTGGCGGTGTTATTTGCCAAAGAAGGAGCCAACATTGCCATTGCCTATCTTAGCGAACACGAAGATGCTGAAGAAACCAAACGAATGATTCAATACAGTGGCAGAAAGTGTCTATTGATTCCCGGTGATCTCAGCAAAGAAGTCAACTGTAAAAAAGCCGTAGAAAAAACGGTTAAAGCATTTGACAGGATAGACATACTCGTCAACAATGCTGCGATCCACTACGAATCTGAAAACCCGGAGGACATTAGCGGTGAGCAATTGTTAAAAACATTTGGCACCAACATCTTTTCTTATTTCTGGATCACACAAGCGGCATTGCCCCATATGCCGGAAGGAAGTTCGATCATCAATACCGCTTCCGTAACAGCATACCGAGGAAGTCCGTCGCTGATAGATTATGCGGCAACGAAAGGCGCTATTGTGAGTTTTACCCGTAGTCTGGCGTCTAATCTGGTAAAAAGAAAAATAAGAGTGAATGGCGTAGCGCCCGGTCCGATCTGGACACCACTCATTGCATCTAGCTTTAAGCCGAGCAAAGTTGCCAACTTTGGAAGCGACGTTCCCATGGAAAGAGCCGGGGAGCCAGCCGAAGTAGCACCCAGTTATTTATTTCTCGCTTCTGATGATGCTGCCTATATGACAGGACAATTTTTGCATCCTAATGGCGGCGAGATCATTAATGGTTAATTCAAACCTCAAGCGGCTTCATATTTGTGGAATGACAACCACTTAGCTTTTTGATTTTTTTTCACGAGGCTGATGGCATGGTGTTTTAGCGCATAAAAGTGAATCTTTTTTCAATAGGGGTGCTTAATTTTATATTGCGAAATATATAAAGCTGAGATCATACCCTTACAACCTGATCCAGACAATACTGGCGTAGGTAAATTGAAAAAAGATCACGGGGCTCACTTCGGTGAGCCCTTATTTTTTCCTACAACTAAATGTTATTGTCCGTCAATGATGATCTGCATCCTGATCGGGGCAGGACTAAAGCAAAGAATAAAAATGAGCAAAGTGATCCATCCCAGCACGATACGCCTTGGATCCAATGGCGCCTCGATCTCCGAAGGAGGGTGTTGTACACCAATAAAGCGGCCTAATATAAAACCGAATATGAGCCAACCCGGATATCCTTCTATGCCCGGGATAAATTTGGCCAGGGCAAACTGAATCGCGAAGATGATGAGCACATACATCTGCGTGTCTTTAGGGGGGCGACGCAATCCGGAGAAAGCAATAAAAAGAAAAGCGATGTAACCCGCGATCCCCAAAATAAGCGACATGAACGGCTGCGATGGATTGATGTATGATAGTCCAATGCCAGCGTAAAACATCAAGGCGATGAAAAAGACGGTGGCTATGCCGCGATGTATTTTGAAACCGAATAGCCCATATACGACGTGTCCGCCATCCAGTTGGCCGATGGGCAATAAATTAAGGCACGTAACAAACAAGGCGATGTAGCATGCCAGCAGGATGGGGTAATGCATCAGTTCATGAGGATTTGGCACGCGCGAAGGGTCGGCGACAAAATTTTCGAAGAACCAGAATACCAGGTTGCTGCCGATGGTGATATCGATCATCGGTTTATGTTTTTCAAGATACTCCTGCGAATAGACATGGTCAGCGTAGTTCAACCCGTAAGCTTTGTAATCGGGATGGAACTGAAAAATATAGTCCGGGGGCGGCAGTGTTTTAAATCCATAAAAAAGAATGACGATGGCCACAATAAATCCCGCCAAGGGTCCTGCGAGGCCGATATCAAAATGTTGGAGGTTGCTGTTGGGCCTGTCGCGCAGGCGTATCACAGCCCCCATTGTTCCTATAGAGAACGGCAGAAAGGGCAGGGGAGGGATGGGTATGTAGTATGGAAGTGATGTTTTAATTTTATGGAACATGGCCATAAAGTAATGACCGAATTCATGAACGGTTAGTATCAGTAATAGCGGAACCGAAAAAGCGAGTCCGCTCACAAAATCATCCCAGGTGAAATGTGGGTTGAAGGTGATGCCGCCGTCGATCACGGTGTACAATGTTTTGCCGTACGACCATTCAGCACCGGCAAACGTTGTGCTGATGAAGGTTACGATAAATAAAAATATCTGAAGGATGATCCTCTTTTGTTCTTTGGTCATGAAAAATATTCTAAAATCAAATTTGAGGAGGTGACGTGAACCGTTTGTATTCCCAGGGCACTGGCTCCGGCTACGTTCGAAGCGTTGTCGTCCAGGAAAAGGGTCTGCTCTGGCAACAAACCATTTTCGTCCAGAACCTGCTCGAATATCTCTGCATCGGGTTTACGTTTTCCCATCAAGTGGGAATAGTACGCTTTATGAAAGTAGGGTGTCAGTGAATCTTCACCGGTGATTTCCGGCATCATCACCTGGTTGATGTAGCCAAGATGAATGCCATTGGTATTGCTCAGCAGGTAAACATTATACTCCAGCCGCAGCCGTTTCAATAGGTCTAGTTTTGCCATCGGAATACCACGAAGCATGGCGTTCCAGCTTTCGTCTATGGCTTTGTTGTCAGCCTGAATGCGATACACTTCCCGGACAAAATCGCGAAATGCCAGGTCAGTGATCACTCCTTTTTCATAGAGTTCGAAGCCGGGTGAGGTGTTGAATATTTTCTGAACGTCGCCCTTGCCGATTCCCGAAAGTTTGGAGAATGCCTGGAGGGTATGATCTACAGAAAGGTCTAAAATGACGCCACCAAGATCGAAGATTAAGTTTTTAACAGAAGTAGCCGGCACCAGTCAAGTTGGTATTAGGATTCAAATATGTATACAATGAACTTATTTTCCCGGAAATATCGACCTTTTGCAATAAAATCCAGTAAAAAAAAAGCCAGCTACAAAATTTGTAACTGGCTGATTTCTACGTGGGCCCAGCTGGGCACGATCCAGCGACCCCCTGATTATGAGTCAGGTGCTCTAACCAGCTGAGCTATGGGCCCCAAAACGAGGTGCAATGTTACGGATTTGAAGCATAATTCACAATCTACGTCTCGAGTAAAAAAATGCACAGGGCCGGGCATTTCATGGCGAACATAAACAAAAAGCAGCGCTAAGCCCGACGAAAGTCGGCGAGATCTGCAGGGAATTTGAAGGTGGTTCGGACGGTCTTCCGCAAACCTCAGGTAGCCGGAAGAAAATTAGCCATTGGTCCGGTTCATCAGAACTTTGTCTGTGTAAAGTCCTGGCCTTGAATAAGCAATAGCTTTCGTAGGAATCTTGCGCCCGATCCATTTTCAGAGAATGCGTGGTGTGATCTTGCCGCGTTTTTATGACGTGCAAATGGGCACGCGAGACCCGGCACATTCTCAACTCCAAACTCTAATTGACCATACACTCAATGATTAACAGTTGACAGCGTAGTACCAGTGTCGGCCTCTACCGGATGGAAATCTTCCTAGTCTCCGCTTTCTTTCCCACCACGTACCGAAGCAGGTAAAGTCCCGCCGGTTGATTCAAGTGAATTTTAGTTCGCTGCTCTTCTGGTTCAGATGTGAACGGAACTGCGCGGCCATGCATGTCTATGATTTGAAGTTGTGAATAGTCGCCGGCAATGTAGAATTGCCCCGGATTAGGATTGGGGTAAACCGATAGCTCCGTGTGTCGCTCATCGGTGCCGGTAATAGGTGACTCGCCCGATCCGAAAACAGGACGAATCATCAGGCTACCTTTTACGTCTTCGTTCATATACCAGGAGCCGTTTGTGTTAACAAATATCTTGTCAGAAGTATCGTTGCTCAGGTCGAGGCCGACCAGAAGTTTTCCTTCCACCGGGTGTTGCCAGCCTACATAAAAGACGTTGTCGCTAACAAACAGAGGCTCGATCTGCACAAGCTGAAAATTGTTGATGCCCTTCTTCCGCACATTGTACGACGATCGCCTGATGAGGATATTGCCCGGTAGACCGTTCTTATCATCGTAAACGAAGAAATCTACAGTCTGATTACTGGTGATACCGTAGTCCGGGAAATAGACATAAAATCCTTCGAGGTAATTGGCTTCATCGGGTATCGACGGATTTTTTTCAAAACGATAGGCCGCCAGGTTACCCGTTTGTATAAGCCCAGCGGAATATTCCGCTACGCCATCATCGTATGCATAATAATTGGAAAGCACATAGTTGGCCCGAACGGTGTCGTTGACGCGGAAGTCCAGCGGTTTATATTTCGGTGTATAGTCGCCGGTGGAATCCGGCTCGACCGGCGCTACATTGTTCTTCGGAACATTGTCTTTCGTTTGCAATGCAATGGTGAGCCTTACCAATATCGAGTCGGCGTCTGGGTGGAACTGCAACGGATCACTAACCTGAGGCAACGTATCGAGCCTGATGGTTTTGTGTTCGCCGGCAATCAGCACGTTGTTGGTGATGTTGATCGGCGTTTTGAAGCTGAGCGTCTTAGTGTATGTAGTAGTGACGGTATCGTCGGGCAAATAATCTGAGTTGCTGAAAAATCCATCTGTGCGAAAGTTGATGGACACCGGTTGGTCGATGAGATTTTGAATTTCCAGATTTGGCTGTGTCAGTTGTGGATTGGCATTGAAATGTTGGCGTGGCATAGCCCTGAAGGGACCGAATAGTGAGGTTAACTTTGTAGAAATTGCACGGTCAGGGAAGTACAAGTCGCTGGCATTTCTGTTCTTATTCAGATAAACATAATCTACATTCCAGGTATCGTATGGTCCTGAAAGTCGGCCGAAGCTTCTTAGCCTGAATTGGAAACCCGCATGAAAAAACTTGGCGTCGCCGATGGGTACGATCTTGTGATAAAAAACAGTGGGATCAGTGCTGACGTCTGATTGTATCACCAGCACGGCTTCCCATTTATTCTGATCGTTTTTAAATTCAAGTTGTAAATAATCTTTTGCATCAGGTGCTTCGCCGTTTCCCTGCCATTGATAGAAGAAGCTCAGGTATACGGTGTTGCGAAGTGCAACCGGCACACCTTTCACAGGGTCGGTGCTGCTCAGGTCGATTTTGCGTGACACGAGGCTGTCTGTAAACCCGTTGAGCAGAATGTCGTTGGGGTTGTAGGGGAGTTTTGCTGAATCCAGTCCGTCGAACGTAGCCACATTTAAAGTGGGTGTATTAATGCCCATGCCGTCGTTTACCCAAACGGTGTAACTGTTCACCCAATGCGCGGTGTCAGGATATGGTTTGGCGGTAGTCGAGAAGTCATCCCAAAAAGGAAGGTAGAGGGGTGTGATACTTTTTGTACGGGCAGAAGATCTGTTAGATTTTGCAGTGGCAGCCGGTGCCGACTCCATCGGCGCAGGAAATTTTTTCAACTGTGCCCAGCCGGATTCAGATATCCATAAAACCAATAACAACGCGAGCGTAAGATGCCAGCGGTTACCGGACGTTAACCGGGTCTGGGTTGCTATGTCAATTGTCTCCTTCTTGATTTTCGTCATTATTTTCTTCTACCGGAGTTCCAGGTGCGCCTATCCAGAGATCAACGACATCGCCTATTTTTTTATTTTCACCGGGTTCCGGCTTTTGTTTTAAAATAACAGGATGGGTGCCCAGAGTATCGCCCACGAGGTATATCTCGCCGATGTTCAGGCTCGAGCCTAAGATCGGCACCTTGGCGTCTTCAAGGGTAAATCCAACTACATTGGGCGTAGACACTGTGTCACTCCCTCCATCCATCACTACGAGATCTACCACCGATCCTTTTTGAACACGCGTGCCGGGTTCGAGTTTTTTACCGCGTATACGCATTTCTTTTACCAGGTTGGGGAAGGGTCCCGATACATATTGGATCCGTCCACGTTTCAATTCGTTGCCGCGCAGCACCGCGTCAGCGTTGATCAGCGAACCGTCTATCAGGTTGGGCATAGGCACCGTCGGCGGATGAACGCGGTTCACCGATACGTATATCTTTCGGTTTTCCTTCACTTTTGCGCCAGCGCTCGGATATTGTTTCAATACCGTGAGCGGCGGATATTCGGCAGAGTAGGTAGAGTCGTTTACCTCATAACGAAGATCGTGCTTGGCCAGGAAGGTCTCTACCTTTTCGATGGATAATCCTTCAATATTGGGCACCGTAATAGTTTCGCCGTGGTTGGTGATGTTCGGCAGGTAAGCGTAGAAATACAGGATACACAAAAACAGCAAGATCACTGCGGCAATGAAAAAGTGAATGAGCATGCCGCCCAGCGTATTTCTGTTATACTTGTTGAAACCAAGGTTCTTCCATTCAAATTTCATGTTCTACCAATGGGGTTAAGCAAATATAAAAGAATCAGAATTTCAAGGAAGATTTAAAATCGCGTTCAATTCGTTTACTGCGGTTGAAACGTTCCTGGGCGAGGTTCAGTAGCCTGGAGATCAGGTCGGTGAACCCGATGCCCCGCTCTTTCCACATCATTGGATACATGCTGGAGTTGGTAAATCCGGGAATGGTGTTGATCTCGTTAATGTAAACATCACCTCCTTCGGTGAGGAAGAGGTCGACACGCGAAAAGTCTTCGCACGACAAGGTTTCAAAAGCTTTCACTGATACCTGCTTGATCTTTTCGGCAATTGTTTTGTCGAGTTTGGCAGGAACGTCAATGCGTACTGCGTCGGGGTCGACGTACTTGGCATCGAAGGTGTAAAATTCATATTTGCTGCTGATCACGATCTCTCCGGGGTTAGAAGCTTCGGGCGGATAATTGCCCAGGATAGCACACTCGATCTCGCGGCCGGTGATAAATTCTTCTATGATCATGAAATCATCGTAACGGAATGCTTCTTCTATGGCCTGCCGGAAACTCAATTCATCTTTTACTTTCGACACCCCTACGGAAGATCCGAGACTGGCAGACTTCACCATAAACGGTAAGCCCAATGTTTTTACGATGTGATTGTAGTTGATGCTATTTTGTTCGGAGTGATGAAAGGTCAAAAAATTAGTAACCGGCAGACCAGCCTCTTTCAACAACCGCTTGGCCACGATCTTGTTCATCGACATGGATGAACCCAGTACTCCTGTGCCAACCATGGGGATATCCATAGCTTTGATGAGGCCCTGAATGCTGCCGTCTTCACCGTCGGTACCGTGAAGAACGGGGAAGATGATATCTGCTTTGAAGCGGTCGCCGCTGGACTGAATGGTGAAGCCGGGGCTTTGGGCATCGAGTATGAGCCCCAGGGCCTTACCCTGCTCAATGTCTTTGCTCACACCCGAGGTCAGAAACCACTGGCCGCTTTTGCTGATGCCGATGGGTAGCGGTTCGAAGTGATCTTTGTTGATGAATTCAAAAATATTGCGGGCTGAATTTACCGATACACCATGCTCGACAGACCGGCCTCCGTACAAGATTGCAACTTTTTTCTTATTTGACATCTTAAAAAATTTCTCGCCAAAGATATTCAAAACCATTCAGGTTTTATGCTACCGGCCCACAAGTACTTTAGTGGCTTTATAGGTTGTACCGATTTTCAACCGAATGATATAAAGCCCAGGTGTGAGGTTGCCTTCAAGATCCAGGGGATAAGTCTGGTTCAATACATCCGGGAACGTATGGTCAACCAGCAATTTGCCCATGGTATCGACAATGGAGAAGCGAACATCCTGGCGTTCGGGTAAATTAAACGTGATTTTAAAATTGTTCTGTGTCGGGTCACCAAGAGCATATCCGTAGACTGAAAACAATTCGCCGATCTCGATCGGGTCTGGGAAATCCGTAGTATACAATTCGATGTTGTCGAGGTGAAAATTGTTGCCGTGGCCATTGGTGATCACAAAGGCCAGGCGTACGTCCGGTTCGCCCGCCAGCGTGTTCAGATTCACTAAGATATTCTTGGTCCAGTCATCCGGCGTTTTGGGCTTCCAGTTCGACGTTGGCGTAGCGGTGATATCAGGAAGACTAAAGATCACTTTCTGATATGTGTTGCCACAGTCGGTAGAGGCCATGATTTCAAGCGTTTCTTTTATGCTTACATAAGATGCGTCGAAGAGCATGCTTGCTTCTTTTGCAGCCGAGAAATCAATAACGGGGCTTACCAACCAGGCCTGGTCGCCGGGCACTTCATTGCTGCTTGCGTTAAATGATATTGACTGATCGAATCCTTCGATGGTCGATTTGGAGTATTGCCAGTTCATGCCATCAGAGGGGTTGACCATTATCCATTGAGTTGTACCTGTATCAAATTTTTCACGGAGTGGGATGCGGTCTTCGCTTTTATTAATTACAACTTTGAACGTCACCTGGTTGTTATCCGGTGTCTGGTCTGCTACACCGTTGGGATCAACGAGGTTGACGACGATGATATTATTTCCTTCATTGAGGTTTACCTCCGGAAGAGTTACCAAAATTTCTTCTCCCAGCCCCAAGTTTAGTCCGCTGACGGTGGTCTGCTGCACCGGATCGTTATTCACCTGATAGGTGACCTTAAAATTGTTAATGGGGACGTTGCCGAGGCTCTGCACCATGAGTTTTACAGCAGATGCATCATCGCAGGTAACGAGACTGGGGCTTACGATCTTGCCGATTCCAATGTCTTCGTAATCTTCAGTCAACACAGCGATGTTGTCGATGTAGAGGTTGTTGCCAAAATCGTTGATGCCGATGAAGGCGAGCTGCACGTGAGTTTCACCAATGAACTGGTTGATGTTTACAAACTCCTTTCTCCAATCGTCTTCTCCTGCAGGCACAAAGGGACTGGTCATCAGGTTGGGAATGGTGCTGAGCGTAGCTCCGCCCTTATCATACACGATGGTACCGTTGGCAATATCGTCACAATTCGTGATCACCATCACACGCAGCCTGTCTTCGGTTGACGATCCGTATCGTGCGTAGGCGACATCAAAGGAAAGTGCTGCTGCCGGCGATGAAGAAAGGTCGAATACCGGACTTAGAAAAATATCTACCTCACCGACATGATCTTCATAGTTGTAAAAATCCATTGCGAGGCCTTGGTTTGCCGGGGTGCTTTTTGGAGCTGTCGTACTTGTCCAGGTTAAATTCTGATCCGGATTTTGGATCGACCAATTGGCGATACCTGTTTCAAAATCTTCGAGAAAGGGAACGGTAATAGATTCAGGCACCAATACGGTAAGGCTTTTTGTATTACTAGGGCTGGCGCCGTCTGTTACACCGTTCGTCAATACAATTTCAAAGCTGATGGTTGTTGTTCCCGGATCCATGGTGATGGGAGCAAAATCAATGATCGATGATTCGGTGGGATCGATGTTGAGCGCAAAATCCGTCGTCT
>JBMOKS010000330.1:4963-17646 GCA_049324355.1 Bacteroidota bacterium | reverse complement strand
AACATCTTACCGGCGATCCTGAAGTTTATGCCAACCCGAAAAAATTCTTTGATGAAGTGATCGAGATCGATCTTTCGCTTCTCGAACCACACGTAAACGGTCCTTTCACACCCGATCGCGCCATACCGATCTCACAATTTGCATCGGAGGTCAAGAAGAACGGCTGGCCCGAAAAACTTGAAGTCGGCCTGATAGGGTCTTGTACCAACTCTTCCTACGAAGATATTTCCCGTTCTGCGTCTCTGGCCAAGCAGGCT
Organism: Bacteroidota bacterium; assembly: GCA_049324355.1. GTDB lineage: Bacteria > Bacteroidota > Bacteroidia > Cytophagales > Cyclobacteriaceae > Chryseosolibacter. The sequence continues at coordinate 17,389 of JBMOKS010000330.1, read as the reverse complement.
GTTGATAAAAAGCTCAAGGCCAAAGCCGAATTCACCATTACCCCAGGTTCCGAAACCGTGCGCTACACCGTAGACCGCGACGGCTACCTTGGTGTATTTGAAAAAATGGGCGGCGTTGTTCTCGCGAATGCCTGCGGACCTTGCATCGGCCAGTGGTCCCGTCACACCAACGACCCTAACCGTAAGAACTCCATCATCACGTCATTTAACAGAAACTTTGCAAAACGTAATGACGGAAATCCCAACACCCATGCCTTCGTGGCATCTCCGGAGATCACAACAGCTTTTGCCATTGCTGGCGACCTGACTTTTAATCCCCTAAAAGATACGTTGATCAATGAAGAAGGGAAGGCTGTGAAGCTGGATGAACCTACTGGCGCAGAGTTTCCTCCTAAAGGATTTGATGTCAAGGATCCTGGATACCTGGCACCCGCCAAAGATGGCAGTAAAGTGTCTGTTAAGATCGATCCGAAATCCAACAGGTTACAAGCCCTTAGCCCGTTCGATGCCTGGGATGGAAAGAATTATACAGGAATGCGTTTATTGATCAAGGCCAAAGGTAAATGTACCACCGACCACATCTCTATGGCAGGTCCCTGGTTACGTTTCCGCGGCCACCTCGATAACATTGCAAACAATACACTTACCGGCGCAATCAATTTCTTCAACGATTCTCCCGACCTGGTAAAAAATCAGCTGACATCACAGTATGGCCCGGTGCCCGCCACGCAGCGCGCTTACAAAGCTGCCGGTATCAATACTATTGTTGTTGGAGACCACAACTATGGTGAAGGTTCGTCACGCGAGCACGCAGCCATGCAGCCACGTCACCTGGGTATCAAAGCGATACTGGTAAAATCTTTTGCCCGTATTCACGAAACAAACCTGAAAAAACAGGGCATGCTGGCGCTCACCTTCTCGAACGAATCCGACTATGACCTGATTCGCGAAGATGACGTGATCGACATCGTTGATCTTACCACCTTCGCCCCCGACAAGCAACTGACCCTGGTGTTAAATCACAAGGATGGCTCGAAACATACCATCAAAGTAAATCACACCTATAATGGTGGACAAATAGAGTGGTTCAAGGCCGGCTCTGCTTTAAACCTGATGGCGAAGCAAATTGCCGCAGCTACTTTTAAACAACCCATTTCCAGACCGATCGTTAAGAAGAAATCTGGCAAAAAAGTGGTGAAGCCGCTGGCAAAAAAAGCAGCGAAGAAATCAGCTGCAAAGAAAACAGCCAAGCCCGTGAAGAAGAGTGCAGCTAAAAAAGTGGTGGCCAAAAAGAAGGCAGCACCAAAGAAAAAGATTGCGCCAAAGAAAAAAGTGGCCGCTAAAAAGAAAAAAAGATAATGACTGAAAGCTAAAGGCCTCAAAGCCAAAGCATTCATCTTTAAGTCCCGCTCCAGGCTTTCAACTTGGTGCTTCCTTCTTAAGATGACCATCGACAAAAAGGAAAGTCCTGCCGTGAAGCAGGACTTTTTTATTCACCAAACCTAACCAATTTGGCGATCTAGTCGCCGTTGTGAATGATCTTTCGTGCCTCTACAATCAGGCTAACCTCAGCTAATAATTGTTCAATCTCGGCCAGCTCCTGAAGATTAAAGGTCAAATAAAAATTTTCAAGCGGGCTCCGGTAAACCCGATCGCGACAATGCGGTAGCGGAAGGTAATTGTCTTCACAATCCCGTGAATCTCTGAGCCACAAAAGAAACCTGAGCATGTCTTCTTCACCGAACGACAGCAGAATATTTTTGTAAGCAAAGTTCAGCTCGCAGCAGCAGGAGCACTCGGCCACGTAGCCGTTTCTGCATTCCGCCAGGATACGAAACTCGGAATATCGATGCATAAGAGAAGGTCTTTTCATTTTGAATTAAATTCCTTTTTTCACCAGCGCGAATTCGATCCGGGGTCTGCCACGCTGTCCATCGGTAGTGAGCGAAAGGAAGCGAAGCTTGTAGTAATTGCCGTCGGCGTCTTTCACCACATAAAAACGATCCTCATAAGCAATTGCCGGAGCAGGCAAGGTTCTGCGCCAATCGGCACCAATGGCAATCTGACTGCTATTGAAGGTTAAGGCACTCAGGTCACTTTCTTTAAAGTCCGCATAACTGACACTGCTGGCCAACACCTTGGCAACCTGCACCGAATGCCTGTTAAGAAGTACGATATCTTGAAATCCATACGGTACTACGGAAGGACCGAAGTTTGCCGTGTTGGTAAAGTAGGTCCAGGCGATATCCCATTTATCTTTGTTGGGCTCCACGTTCACGGCACCGTTTTCAAAGTGTATGTATTGAAACAGAGCCTTGTCTTCTTTACCAATCTCTATTTGCTGGAAAGTGGTGGCGTTGATATCTGCGTGCTGAAGCGTGTAACCGCCGCTGGCGCTTCTGATCACACGAATTTTTTTCCAGCCCCTTTTAGGCGCCGGGGTGCCAGCGCCTGACCCCCTGTTGATGATGTAAACTTTATTTTCACTTGCGGTCACTGCCACAGAACCTATGGCTGTTTTTGAAAGGTCGCCCGACGGATCGTCTATCCAGGGTAGCGCGGCCGCGTTGGCAAACACCATGGCTGTAGCAAAGCCTGAAGTGTCTTGCGGCGTGACGGTGTTAAGATCATTTTTGTCCAGCGCACGGGCCATCATACCCGTTGAAGAATTTAAGATCACTTTGAAATCATCTTTCATGTAAAAGCCAAGATCCCAGGAAGCTCTCTCAACAGCCTGCTGCCGATTCGCGCTTAGATCCACAAATACTTTGTTAGGATAATTTGTTCCGCCACCACTCAATTCCAGGGTAGCTTGTGCAGCCAGAATTTCACTAAAGGTGAGCTTAAGTACCGATTTTTCTCCCAAGACGAGGCTCTCACCCGCAGACGAGATGGATACCGTAATAAATTCATCACCATCGAATAGAACGCCGTTTGATTTGATGACCTTGAACGACGTGTGCTTCTCCCCTTTCAAGACAGACAATGAAATGGTATTGTCGTGTGCTGCAGGTTCGGTAGAAAATTCACTGCCTATTGAAACCCCGGTGGCTTCAAGTTTGAGGGCAATGGACGCATCCTTATCGGTTGCCCTGGAAAGGTTTATGTTTACGACCAGCTCGTCTTCATTCGCTGCAAGCCCCAGGTCCGACGATTCGAAGGCCACAAGATTATCGGGTAACGGTGGGTCTTCATCATCACATGAGACGACGAGAAAAAGACATACTAAAATTATAAGATTAATGAGTTTGCTATTGGTTGTCATAATATGAGGTAAACGTTTATTTTTTCCATTGAAAGTTTAGACTGAGAAAATACGATCGGCCATAACCTACAGGTCTCGGCCCCGCGGGATTGTGAGACCCTGCCGCCAGCGAAGTGCTGTTAACTTGTTTTACATTCAGCAGATTCCGGACGCCACCCGTGATCGTAATGAATTTGCCAACATGTTTGCCAACGCTCACGTCGGCCCAATGATAATCGGCCATCTTTGCCAGGCGAATGGTTTCCTGACCATTGCTTGTCGCCAATTCGTAAGCTGGAAGACTGCCAGTGTATTTGTAATAGAAACTAAGCTTCGTTCCGATCTTTTTGAAATCATAACCAGCCGACGCATTAAGCTCCGGGCTCCATGTAAAATCTGGCAACGACTGATCTTGCTCTGTAAAACGGTTGTAACGGCCTGTGCAGGAAAATCCCGCGGAAGCTTCAAGATCTTTCAAAGTGATCTTATTGGTTAGCGTAAGGCCTTTCGTTTTGTATCGATCCAGATTGATGTAAGAAGTCACCGATGTATTGCCCTCGCGAAAACCAGTGGTGATCATGTTGTCAAGGTCATTGTAAAAGACCCCCGCAGCCATTGATGCCACAACAGCAGAACTTTGAAACGCCTTCCATGTAACAGACGTGTTAAAGCTGTGCGAAAGCTCAGCCTCCAGATCGACATTGCCTTCTATGGCATGGCTAGCGTCAAAAAAATTGAAATACAACTCCCGCAGGGACGGCGCGCGAAACCCTCTACCATAGGCAGCACGCCAATCGAGATTATCATGTAGCTGTATTTTTACATTTAGCGATGGTACTACAGGCGGCGCCTGGTACACTGAATTATAGATCGCACGTAGACCAGGACGAATACTTAGCCTTGAAACACTCAACTCCGACGAAATAAAGAAGGCATAATCATTTATATGCTGCTCGCCTGACTTGATCCGGCCACCACTTCCACGCTCCATGTTAATATCAAAGCCCGGTTGAACAGACAAGTTCGCAGAGACGTCGTACACGGCCGTGCCACGCAGCACTGTTCCATTGAAACGGGTTACATCCTGCAAACCATCGCCGAGTGCAAGTCTCTCATCGCCCGTTGTTTCGTTCACAATGGTGCTTCGCGTGCGCCGGGAATAATCCGTGTACGATACAATGCCATTAACATGAAGTTTATCATTAAGCCGAGCTTGTGTCTGCACCTGATGCATCAACCTCTTGGTGATGTATTGTTGATCAAAAGCTTCCCCATTGATAAATGGCTCAGGATTTTTTATAGTTTCCTGCAAGGCGTCAAGCCGGTAGTACGTGTTGATCTTTTCATTCTTGAATCCGGCCATCATATTGCCAAACCATTGCATCTTCGGATGCCACATCTTATCGCGACCAACGGCATCGCCCTGCCATCCGTTGAAATCATTTCTGCCAGCGTCAGCGCCAAATTGAAATGAGCGAACTATACCATTGAATCCCGCCGCCTGATTGTGTATTCCACGAGCGATTCCATATTCACCGCCAACGGTTTCTTCGTGTATTTTTGCATAGGCTGATAATTTCTCATCATCAGGTTTTTTGGTAATGATATTGATCACACCCGCTAGTGCATCAGCTCCATAGGTCACGGCCATGGGGCCTTCGACGATCTCAATGCGATCGACGCTATTGATGTTGGTCTGGTTAATGTTGATCTCATTGCCCGTACCCTGTCGGCCGGTGATCGGTACCCCATCGAGTAACACCTTAACATTCTGTCCTGACAGTCCTTGCATGGAAAGATTTGATCCACCCAACGCCAGATCTTGTGAAAAGCGAATGTTTAACTCGTTGCTCAGTACATCCTGAAGCCGTGTTGACCCCTGAGACTGAATTCGCTCAGATGTAATAACACGAACCTGGTATACAGACTTCCGGAGAGACTGAGATTCATATTGTCCGGTGACCACCACTTCGTCGAGCACTCGCGAATGCAGCGAATCCTGAGCAACAGAAGAACAAGTCATGCCGGCCAGTAAAATGCAGGTCCACAATTTCATTTTATTCATATGCGAGGCAATGCACTTGCCAGTTTCTTCCATTCCTCGAGTTCCGGAATACCGGGTTTACGCAAGCCAAAAAATTGCACAACCATTTCCCGGTTTTTGTCAAAGACCTCAACCGATGTCACTTCACCATCTGTAGTAGGTTTGTTGACCAGCCAAACGGTATCGATGTGGTCGGCGCGAAGGTGCATATTGAAGTCCGGATCCATGATGTTGAGCCATCGCTCGTCGCCGCCATGCCCGTGATCGATAATTCGTACCGACCGGATCTTGCCCTGGTGGATCTGAAGATTACCGCGGTTTCCGGCGAAGATCATAATCGGTAACTTCAACGCGGAAGCCTCATGCAGAATTTTTTCAACAGCTGCAGGGTGAAGCTTGTGGCTGTATTTTCTTTCGGCCAGCAACAGCGCCTGATGCCGGTGAACGTTGTGCTTTCTCAGCATTGGATAAAAGTCATGCGTATCTTTCAAGGCTGACCAATCGTTCAAAAAAATTTCCCGGCTTACGTGTTCGTTGAATTTTTCTTCAGCGTAGGGTTTCACAAACTGTTCAGGGCCCTGATCTGCCGAAGTGAAATCTTTGACCAGCTTTTCAAAGGCTTTGATATTACTTTTCTCCTGCAGATATATTTTTGTGATGGCGTGGCCAGCCTGGTCGAATACCTGGAGGCTGATCAGATCGCGATCGTTTTTCTTTTGGTTCACAGCGTAAGCAGAATGCCATGCGCTAAAAAATACACGCGTTTCGATGGGGCCGATCACGGTTCCCATGGCCCGAGCGCCCACCCCCAACGTATTGACTTTTTGAAATGATCCTTTGTGTTCGAGAATACATCCATCGTTGCGGGTCAGCGACATTACACGACCGAGCTCTGGCAGTCGCTTCAACAACTCTTGCCAATCTCCCTCCAGCCGGGTTGCTTCTTCGCCTGTTGTAGTTGCCAGCAGTTCGGCCTCACTGGCGCCGAGAAGCGCGGCGGCTTCGCGTATTCGGATGCCGGGTTTGGCCTGTTGAACACCTCGCCATGCCGAGCGCAGTATTTCCGATTTACTTGTAGTTACAGTATCATTCATGATGCATTAGTTTTAGTGATGTATGATGGTCTTCCGGACGATTATCCGGAACGATATAAGGGCAGTGGTTGCACGGGTCTTGGTAAACGTTTACCCTGCAGCAAAATGTCTCTTCAATGATAGGTTTGGTAAATACTTTCAATGCCTCTCCGCCCGCCACTATCTTTCCGTGGCGCAAAAAATATAATTGATGGGCAAACTGTATGGTGTGATTCAGGTCGTGCGCAATGGCAAGCACACCAACATTGCGTGAGCAAACCTGGCGCGCCAACTTGAATATGAGTTGCTGCTGAGCCATGTCGAGACTGGATGTAGGCTCGTCCAGCAGAATGTATCGGGGATACACCGCCTCTTTATCCCAGATCTGGGCCAGCACTCGTGCGAATTGCACACGTTGCTTTTCTCCACCCGACAAGGTCTGGTAGTTCCGATGTCTGAAAGAAAGGGTGTTGGTGAGCGTCATTACCTCTTCCAGAATATTTTCGTTTTGTTTTTTGGTTGTGTGATTCCCATAGCGCGCGAGAAGAATGATCTGTTCAACCGAAAATGAAAATTGAAGATGTGAGCTCTGCGGCAGCACGGCCCGAAGCTTGGCGAGTTCTGCGGGTCTTAACTGTTCGATGGCCTGCCCATTGATCGTAACGCTTCCGGCGGTGGTTTTATATTCGTGAGCCAGCAGTTTCAACAACGTACTTTTTCCGGCTCCGTTAGGGCCGGCGATAGCTGTAAATTCGCCGGGGCGAATTTGTATTGAAATATCACAAAGAATTTCTCTTGCGCCTGCTTTATACGATAACCCGGAACCTTGCAGCATAAATCAGAATTCGACTTTGGTTTTGGCTTTCATGAGTAAGCCGATAAAAAAAGGGGATCCGACAAACGCCGTCACCACGCCGATAGGTAATTCGGCCGGTATGACCACTGTGCGTGACACCAGGTCGGCACAGATCAGCAACAATGCTCCACCCAATACAGAAGCAGGAAGCACGAGCGTATTGTCGGAGTGAAAACAAGTTCGGACGAGGTGCGGCACGACAAGTCCTACGAAGCCTATCATGCCCGCCAGCGAAACACTTACGCCCACGCCCAACGCACTCAAGATGATAATCGCCAGCTTGGTTCGTTCCACATCAACGCCAAGATGATAGGCCTCTGCTTCGCCAAGGGCAATCGCATTCAATGAGCGAGAATACAGGAGCAATGTCACGCAAGGGAAGACCAGCAATGGCGTGGAGATCATTAACTTTTGCCAGCTTGCCCCGCCCAAGTCGCCGAGAGTCCAGAAAGTGAACATCCGAAGCTGATTTTCGTCGGCATAAAAGATGGCAAGGCCCATGATGGCACCGGCCAGCGCATTGACGGCCACGCCCGACAGCACCAATACGGCCATGTTGGTTCTTCCCTGTTGTCGCCCCATTCGCAGTACTAAAAAAGTTGTCGCTAGTCCGCCGCAAAATGCAGCCGCAGGCAATAGGGACTGAAAAAGAAAACTCTCTTCGGCAAATTCAAAGAAAGTCCCCCCAAACACGATAAGTGAAACGATAGTAGCCGCAGCTCCGCTGGAAACCCCGATCAATCCGGGTTCCACCAAAGGATTTCGAAAAAGTCCTTGCAGCGACGCGCCGCTTATCCCCAAAGTTCCGCCGATCAGCACAGTCATGATCAAACGTGGAAGCCGAATATTGAACAACACCGTTTCGTGGATATCATCAATATGCATCGCCGGAAGGAAGCCGAACTTCTTCAGAATCATACCGACAACATCATGAACTGGAATACCAACGGCACCGACCGTGAGCGAAAAAAGCACTGCCCCAACCAACGCTACCCCTATCGAAAAGATTATAAAAGTATCTTTGTACTGGCTTATCGCGAAAGAATTGATCATGACTATTTTGCTTGAAGTTCCGGGTGAAGTTTGATCACCAATTCTTTTACAGCTTCGCCGAATCGCGGACCGAAATTGGTAAGCTTGATTCCCTCTATAGCAATGATATTTTTCTTTTGTCCGCCCGACGTTTGGGCAACGCCGGGTACCTTAATAAAACCTTCGATGCCCCCGATACTAAGAAAACCCGATTCCAGCAACACGTAATACTCGGGATTCGCTGCAATCAGTGCCTCGGTGTTTAATGGCTTGTAACCTTCGATGGTCGGAAAAGCGTTTGTGGCGCCGACGTACTGAAGAATGTTAGCAAACGTATCTCTGCCAGCGGCGCTAATGGCACCGGTGCCTCTGTTATAGACGCATACCACCTTAGGTTGTGTTGTTACTTTTCCAAGCAGTGTTTTGGCGTCAGACAGGTCGGTTTTTATTTTGCCTATCAGCCTCTCTCCTTCCTTTTCTTTGCCCAACGCCTGCGCGATTTCTGTGATGGCCTGGAGAGCACCTTCCAGACTATGTTGACGATCAACCAACACCAGCTTCACATCCGCATCACGCAGCTGCGTAACCACGGCATCGTCGACGTAATCTTCGTCAGCAATCACCAAGGTTGGTTTCATGCTGATGATTCCTTCTGCGCTGATGCCGGTTCTGTAACCAATCGAGGGCAACTGCTGAATGTGAGCTGGGTATAAACTTGTTTTATCGGAGGCAATAATATTATCGCACAGTCCGAGCGCACAAACCGTTTCGGTGTTAGCGCTTCCTGCTGTGATTATCCGTTGGGCATTTGTTTCGATGATGATGGATAAAAAGGCTGCTACAAATAATGCTGACTGTTTAAGCATGTTATTTAGATTAATTCTAAACAAAAGTAGAAGTCACGCAATGCCGGAGTCAATCGCTTTAGAAGGGTATTTTTTGTGGGGATCCGTAACCCCCAAACGGTAGGTTTTTAAGGGGTTTTTCGTAATATTTATATTATTTGTAATATAAACTCGATAAATAAATATAGGTTATATTATATATAATATAAATTGAAGGTTTGCATTTTAAGTATATTATATCGAATATAAGTCTATGGAACATGACTTAATCAAATTTGTAAAGCAGATGCGCAAGCAGCTGGGCCTAACCCAGGTTGAATGTGCGAGGAAGGCGGGCGTCGGGTTAATGTTTTTGCGCGATCTGGAACAGGGCAAAAAAACCCTGCGCATCGATAAAGTTAACCAGGTACTTCAATTGTTTGGCGCCAAGTTAGGTGTAGTCAGCCAAAAGCAATGACTTAGATGAAAGGAATCGTTTACTACAATGATCAGGCGGCGGGAGTCATAGAGCAAACTGACGAGGGATATCAATTCCGGTATCATGCCGAATATGTTTCTGATCCCAACGCGAAACCCGTGACCCAAACCCTGCCGCTGAGAGCGGCTCCGTATGTGAGCAAGACCATGTTTCCATTCTTCGATGGTTTAATTCCCGAAGGATGGCTATTGGATGTCGCCGCCGAAACCTTGAAAATAAATCCCCGCGACAGAATGATGCTTTTATTAACCGTGTGCAGAGATTGTATTGGAGCAGTGAAAGTAGTTAAAACAGACTAGATCTATGGCGAAGTGTTTGGTTTGCTACCTCGACGACTTATCTGATGGTCATCATTACCATCAGCACTGTGCACTAAAAATTTTTGGTTTGAAGAACGCGCCGGAATTGAATTACAACCTGGCGGAAATGAAGGAGCTTGGTAAAAAAATTGTTCGGAGCCAGGGAATTATGACAGGTGTTCAGCCAAAGATCTCGTTGGCGCTCGAGAGAACAGAAAGACAGCAGGGCAGGCTAACGCTGAGGATGGGAGAATTTATACTAAAACCTCCCACTCAATACAATGCGCAAATGCCCGAAACCGAAGATTTGACCATGCATCTCGCGAGCATTTGCAAAATTAAAACCGTTCCTCACGCGTTGATTCCGCTGGCCAGCGGAGAACTTTCTTATATCACCCGAAGGATTGATCGCGCTGAAAACAAAAAAATTCATATGGAAGACTTCTGTCAGCTTGCAGAACTTCTCACGGAAGACAAATACAAATCCAGCATGGAAAAAGTAGGGAAACTGGTTGGCCAACTGAGTTCACTTCCGGGATTGGATCTGGTAAACCTATTTGAACTGACCCTATTTAACTATGTTACAGGCAACAATGACATGCATCTCAAAAACTTCAGCTTGATTGAGACCCCAATGGGATGGCAACTCTCGGCGGCATACGACCTGTTGAACGTAAACCTGGTCAACACAAATGACAACGAGGAGACCGCTTTAACCATTAATGGAAAAAAAAGGAAACTAAGAAAAGCTGACTTTCTACAACTCGCACTCTCTTATAAACTAAATGACGCTCAGACAAAAAATTCTTTCCAGAACATCCTGAGCCGGGAACAAGAGATGATTGACTTCATTAAAATCAGTTTCCTGGATGATGACTACAAAACACGCTACATCGCGATGTTGAAAGATCGTTGCGAAATATTAAGGGATTAGTTTTTCAGGTTGAGCAAAACACAGCTGAACACACCGAGACCGCTATAGCGACCTGGCAGCAATGATGCCGATATCCATCGCACGGATCACAAACTCGGTGGGCGATTTAATATGAAGCTTGCGAATGATACTCTTCCGATGGGTTTGAACCGTATGGGGGCTTAGGTAAAGTTCATCGGCAATCTGTTGTGTTGATTTTCCGACAGCGATCAGTTTGAGTATTTCCGTCTCGCGAATGGTAAGAATCGCGGGATCCGGTTTTCCTGAAGTCACCGGAAAGCGATCTTCCATAATGATATCGAGGATCTTGTGACAATAGTACTTCTCTCCCCGGGTTGCGGATTGAATTGCCATCATCACTTCGTCCTTACTGCATTCTTTGGTAAGGTATCCTTTTACGCCAACCTGCAAAACTTCGAGAATAGAAGCTTTATTGTTGTCCGCAGAAATGATCAGCATGTTGGTACGGGGAACAGACTGGTTCACCATACGCAAATCCTCGAGCGTCACGAATCCGGGTAAATTATAATCGGCAATGAGCAGATGGGGTTCATGTTGTTGAAGGGAATTCAACAGGTCGCCACGGTGATGAACCTGATCGACGACCTCAACATCTTGCCTGCCAGACAAAAAATATAACAAGCCTGCAGCGGTGAGTTGTTGATTATCGGCTAATACCACACGACAAGGCATATTCTCCAGGATGATAAAAGCACAATATTACATCTATTTAGAATTAATCCAAATAAAAATAATATTTACAACTCCCGGATTACATGAAATAACTCATTGAGGATCATAGCTGTAGCCCCCCACACAACCTCACCTTCAATTTCAAAGTGAGGCGCGTTCATACGGTATTTGCCTGCGGCGAGTATCTCTTTATTAAGAATGGCGTCTTGTTGGATCAGCTCGTCAATACGGCCGGAAAGAATTCTCTCCACCTCGCGCGAATCGGGTTGCAGTTCCGGCACCCCTTCGGAAGCGGCGACAATGGGGGTGACAAGAAAATTGCTTGGGATAACAAAAAAATCAGTTAGTCTCCCAATCAGCCGAAGTTTGTTTCTGTCAATACCGATCTCTTCCTCTCCTTCGCGCAGTGCTGTTTCAATCGCGTCTTCGTTCCCCTCAGTCTTGCCTCCTGGAAAACTCACCTGGCCACTGTGAGCACCCAGATACTCAGGGCGTTTGATAAGCGGAAATTTGATCTGGCCTTCGTCTTCATACAATAAGATCAGCACAGCTCCAGGCCGAGGTGGTAATTTATGCTCGAACTTCGGCACAATCGGACCCACCGGATATGCACGCATCAGGTCATGGGCCTTGGCACCCGGCAAAGGTTGTTTTAATCGCTCACCAAGCTTCCTGATCAACTCATCCATAAGTAGGAATCGTAAATATAAGTTTAAACATGATCTTCAATTATTGACAAAACAATACAAAACTTACATAACCTAACGCTTTTCTGGACAGATATACTTTAGGATCTTCCGAAGCGCCCTCCCGGAAAATACTATTGAAAACCCTAGTCAAAAAGCAGTAAGGATGTTTTCTAAAAGTCTGAAATTTCCCAATATTCTTGGCGCCTCCGACGGAGTCGTTAATGTCACACACATCTCCT
>JBMOKS010000330.1:0-4953 GCA_049324355.1 Bacteroidota bacterium | reverse complement strand
TCCTAGTTCGATAGGTATGACTTAACTGGGAAATTAAACTTACACCAGACATTTCACCCCTGGCCTATTGCATATTTTTACACTCCTTAAATCCGTCGTTGGTGAACTTTAGTCTAAAAACCCTCAATGTCAAAGTCCTCGCTGGCTGGCTTTGTATGCTGGCTAGTTTTGGAGCTTTTGGCCAGAACATAGAGTCTATCGGAAAAGATAAACCCCTAACGATATCAGGCGGCATCTCTACGAATCAAATCTTTTATGCGGCCTCCGGAATCGATTCGCGCAGAGACCCCTACAGCTACTATTTCACCGGCAATCTGAATTTCAACCTGTATGGATGGAGTGTTCCTTTGTCGTTCAGCCTGTCCAACCAGAATGTTTCTTTTCAGCAACCCTTTAACCAGTATAGTCTGCACCCTACTTATAAGTGGCTCACAGGACATTTCGGATATACCTCAATGACCTTTTCACCCTACACACTGAATGGTCATATCTTCCTGGGCGCCGGTGTTGACGCGACGCCTACCGATAAGTTAAAAATAAGCGCCATGTATGGAAGGCTTAGAAAGGCTGTTGAGCCAGATTCTCTCCATGAACAAAATCAGGCCTCCTATAAAAGGATAGGTTATGGTTTTAAAGCCAACTACGGCGATGCTCAAAGATTTGCGGAAGTCATATTGTTCCGCGCGAAAGACGAGACAGGCTCAATCGCCTACGTACCCGAAGCAGAAAACATTTTACCGGAAGAGAACCTTGTCGTCAGCATCGCGGGAGGTTACACTTTCTTTCAAAAAGTACAGCTTAAAACAGAATGGTCTAACAGCGCCGTAACCCGCGATCAACGCGCCGAAGCTGGTAGTGGCAAGGCTTTTTTCGATCTAGGCTCGTTTTTCAGGCCTCGTATCTCCACGGCTTATTATCAGGCCATAAAAAGCAGTCTGACTTACATGGGCTTGGGCTACAGCGTCGGACTAGGCTACGAGAGGATCGACCCCGAATACAGAACTTTGGGCTCATACTTTTTCAACAACGACCTCGAGAATATCACCGTTAACGGCGCAACGGCACTGGCTGGTGGAAAAGTGACTCTTTCTGCCAATGTGGGAACCCAGCGCGATAATCTCGACGGAAGCAAGATCACCACGATGCGCCGCGCCGTGAGTTCCCTCAACGTTGGATTCGTACCTAACGAAAGGTTAAATATCTCTACGAGCTACTCCAATTTCCAAACGTTCACTAACGTGCGCTCCCAATTCGTAGACATCAACCAACTTACGCCGTACGACAATCTCGATACGCTGAACTTCACACAAATCTCGCAAAATGCCAACGTGAATTTCAACTACCTGTTGCGCGGAACGGAAGATAAAAGGAAAAGTATCGCTGCCAATCTCTCGATCATGAAAGCTGCAGACAAGCAGGGAGAAGTAGAGCAAAATTCCGGGAGTATCTTTTATAACCTTAACACTGCCTACAGTCTGAATATGGTGCCCAAAACCCTTACGCTCAGCGCTGCCTTCAACTATTCTTTCAACGAAGCATTAGATACAAGATCAACCACGCTGGGGCCTTCTTTATCGGCAGCAAAATCACTGCTCGACAAAAAATTGCGCATCTCCGGTTCATGCTCTGCCAACAACACTTACGTGGATGGTTCGGTAACCAACAAGATCATCAGCCTTCGTGTAAACGGTGGTTATACTATTAAACAGAAACACAATCTGAACCTGAGCATGGTAGGATTGAATCGCACTATCAAGCAAGAGACGGGCGGCGGCGACTTTACCGAATTCACCGCTACGCTCGGATACAGTTATTCATTTGGCAACTAGGCATCGGCAAAACATCTCATGAGCTATACCAGGATCTTATTACTCATATTCTTCACAGCCCTGCAGTTAAAATTTGCAGCAGCCCAGGTTTATCCCGTTCAAGGTAACGCCGCGCTGATCCCACCCTATTCCGTGTACCTGGCTGATTATACGTCGCGCACAACAGACCGGCTTGTGCTGAACATCGTTTTGAACGACATCAATCGTCCTGAACTTCAGGTACGGTTGCGACTGAAGATTGAAGGGCAGAACGCCAAGATCGAAACCAAACCCGAATACATCGGCGCGCCCATCACCTTACAAGGCGGCATTCCGCTTCGACTGAACGGCACTGACCTTATCGAATACTTCAATCCGCAAAACCTGAATTTCTCAGGGATCACCCGAAGAGAGTTTGAGAAATCAGGTGCATTGCCTCAAGGATTTTACCAGTTCTGTTTCGAGGTTGTTGAGTACAATCGTGGCGTAAAGATCTCTAACACTATTTGTGCGCCAGGCTGGTTGATATTAAACGATCCACCTATCGTAAACCTTCCTCGCAACAATGAAAAACTGAAACCCACGCTTCCGCAGAACGTGATCTTTCAGTGGACACCGCGCCACACCGGCTCGCCAAACTCAGCATTTTCTACTGAATATGAATTGACAATGGTGGAAGTATGGCCTGCAACGAGGAATCCCAATGACGCCGTGCTCACGTCACCTCCTATTCTCGAAACTACAACCCGAAGCTCGAGTTTTGTTTACGGCCCGGCAGAAACACCTTTGGAACTTGGTCGACGTTATGCTTTTCGCGTACGCGCCAAAAGTATGGTAGGCGTAGAAGAATTTGATCTCTTTAAAAATAATGGATTCAGCGAAGTATTTTCTTTTGTATACGGAGATGCCTGTCAGGTGCCCATGAACGTTTCGGCCGATGGTAAAACGCCCTCACGTTTCACGGCACATTGGGATGGACAATTTAATCACACAGGTTTCCAGCTTCGCTATCGTGAAGCAGGCAATGCCAACGCACAATGGTTTACGGCTAATACCCTGGTAAATGAAATTGAGATAGCTTCGTTGAAACCCAACACTACTTATGAGTACCAGGTAGCCGGCTCTTGCGGCATTTTCGAAAGTGCATTGACAACCGTGGCCACCGTAAAAACCGCACGCACTCCCGCTGCAGCCTATTCCTGCGGTCTGCCTATTCAGACATTCAATCTTGATCTCGCTTCGCTTGCTGCATCGCTCCAGGTGGGCGACATCATTCAAGCTGGCGACTTCGAGGTGCAACTCACCCGTGTGCGCGGAAGCAATGGAATGTTCAGCGGTGAAGGTACCGTGATCGTACCGTTTTTGAATAGTGTAAAAGTAAAAGCGGTATTTTCTGACATCAAAGTCAACAAAGAAAACCGTCTGGTAGCAGGATACCTGAATGTGACCGGCGCCGCATTGGATATTATCCCCGACCAGGTCACCGCGATGATGGACCAACTCGACGCCACGCTCGACCAGATTGAAGATGCGTTGAACAAAGCCGAGGATGCAGTTGACAAAATTGATGATGCTATTAACGCAGCTGAGCAAGTGGTGAACGAAGTCGCTGCTTACTTGCCTGAGAGCATTTTAAATGAGATCAAAGAAGCAAAGAACGAGATTGCCGCGGCGAAAACGGAATTGCAGGCAGCTTCAACACCCGAAGCTAAAGAGCAAGCTAAAGTTGAATTGAAGAAGGCGCGCGAGAAGATGAAGGATGCGGCGGGTAGGGCGCTGGAACATTACGCAAAGACTGTTGGTGATTTATTAAAACTTTTAAAGGAAGTATTTAAACAGCTCGGAACGGAAGCTACGGCAACTATCGAATCTTTGAAGAAGGAAAAAACCGAAGCAGAAAAAGAATTTACTCAAGCTAGAGGCGACGTTTTGGCTTCAAGAGATGGTGTTGCTATGGAAGGTAGCGAAAGTGCAGAAACTGGCGTAGTACACGCCTTAAAGGAAGGCAGACAGACCGAAGACCTTACTGATCTGGAATTGGAGGAATTGAAGAAAGACCCAAGAATTAAACGATTTTTAGAGCAGTCGGTAAATTTCTCAAGAACACTCTTGCTACTAGCTGCCAACGAAAAAATCCATGAACTCATTACTAAAGGAATTAATGATGACAAGGCTCTCCAAAAATATGTCACTATTGTTCAAAATAAGATCAAGGACGAAAATGATACATTCAAACAGGCGATTAAAGAAGGAAAGCTAAACAGTCCAGAGATTCGGGAAAAAGTTGTAAAGATTATTAAAGAATCCTTATTCCAGGATTATTTAAATTCTGAGAAATGAAATTAAACAGATTATACATATCGATTCTAGTCGCAGTACATGCCTTGATCGGCCATGCTTTAAAAGCCGAGGTTGTAAGTACTAACGACAAAGCCAAGCTGTACAGCTGGATAGTTACCAGCCGGGAACGTTTTAAAGATTACCCATCTGGAATACTGGATGCGCAACGGTTGTACTCAAGACTCAGCCTTCAGGCCATTCTCAATTTTAATTCTCCGAATTCCGGATCCAAAACAACTTCCCTCGAAGGACTCTTTGAAGAACTGACCTCTGTCATCAGCGATCGCAGCACACTCTCGCCCGATCTAGAAAGAAGAATAAATGCTGATGTAAAGATCTTAAACCAGCAGATCGATCTAAATGAAAAACTAAGAAAAGAAGGAAAGTACGAAGTCACTCAATTTATCGTCGATCTTCGAAAGGCTAACCAGCAGCCTGCCTTTCTAGAAGATCCAAAGGTCGCTGCCGTCAATACAAAGCTTCAGGAGATTAACAAATCGGTACAACAAACGTCGGGAAGTAGCAATGTTGCATTCTATGTTTTGCTGAACATGTATTTCCCTGACTCAGACGTTTCCATTGGTAGCGAAAAGCGCGAACAGTATTTAAAAAGATACACCAATGAACTGTTCAAACGAAGTAAGTTAACAGCCAACGGAATTCTTTTGAATGTAGAGTCATTTCTAAAAGCGAAAAAGCCCACGGCCTCGCAAACCGCACAAGGGATTACAGCATCCACCAACCTCGGATTCACACTCCAATACCAACCATTTGTTGCTCTTGGGAAGAATTTGATGGAAACTTC
>JBMOKS010000329.1:0-17669 GCA_049324355.1 Bacteroidota bacterium | reverse complement strand
GACATCACATTTCAATGGCGAGGCGAAGAACGAGTATATCATTCCAAAGTATATTCCAGCCCACCTGACTACCAAATAGGCGAAGAATTGACCATTTTTGTCAACCAGGAGAACCCGGAAGAGGTGATCATCGATTCGTTTACGGACCGCTGGCTCATTGTCACCGTAATCGGTTGCGTAGGTGCTTTCTTCATTTTGACCATGGTTTTATTTCTATTTGTAAGCCGTAAGTTTTGAGATTTAAAAATGATTTGATTTATTTGTGTCAGATAACGCAATGAATTTCGCACTCAACATCAGCCTGCACCACCATCATCATGTAATCCACAAGATGAGTGGCAAGGTCTTGCTTTGAGTTTTAGATAGCATTAAAATATCAAGAGGCTTGTCACGATGTGGCAAGCCTTTTTCATTTTTATAACATCTCTATTCATGGAAACAATACTTAGAATCGCGATCCAGAAATCAGGCCGACTGCAAGAAGGGTCATTGGAGCTGCTGAAAGAAAGTGGCTTGTCGATCAGCAACGGAAAAGACCAACTGAAAACGAAGGCGAGGAATTTTCCCGTCGAAGTTCTCTTTCTCCGTGATGATGATATTCCGCAATACATTGAAGACAAGGTGGCGGACGTGGGCATCGTGGGCGAAAATATTTTCGTAGAAAAACAGAAAAAAAACCGGCTGGTGAAACGGCTCGACTTCGCCAAATGCAGGCTGGCCATCGCTATTCCCCGTACAGAAACGTATTCAGGAATCAAATCTCTCCAAGGCAAAAACATCGCTACCTCCTATCCGAACATTGTTAAAAATTTTCTCAGTGAACACCAGGTAGAGGCGGGCATTCACGAGATCAGCGGATCCGTGGAGATTGCGCCCGGTATCGGGCTTGCCGACGCCATCTGCGACATCGTGAGCACAGGAAGTACATTGCTCAGCAACGGTTTGAAAGAAGTGGAGGCGGTCATGCAATCGGAAGCCGTTATCATCGCCAATCCCGAACTGGATATAGAAAAACAAAATATTCTCGACAAGCTGCTCTTCCGCATCGAAGCTGTGAAGAAGGCCAAGAACAACAAATATATTCTGTTGAATTGTCCTAACGAGTCTATCGAAAACATCACCCGGGTAATTCCGGGAATGAAAAGCCCCACCATTATTCCCTTAACCCGTGCAGGCTGGAGTTCATTACATTCTGTGGTGGACGAAAATGATTTCTGGGAAAAGATCGATTTACTACGGGCCTGTGGTGCCGAAGGAATACTGGTCATACCAATTGAAAAAATGATTGTTTAAATTATATACGACTAACCCATGCAAGTATTCAAAGATCCCGCAAAAAACACCTGGAGCCAACTCACGCAGCGCCCTCAACTGGAATTGGAGTTCCTTGAAAGCTCGGTTAAAAATATTCTCAACCGCGTAAAAAAGTCGGGCGATCAGGCTTTGCGCGAACTTACGCTGCAATTCGATAAAGTTTCCATTCAGGATCTGCGCGTTAGCGAAACCGAGATCAGCGAAGCAGAAACGATGTTATCGGAGAATTTGAAAAATGCAATTCAGACGGCAGCCGCCAACATCAGCAAATTTCACAGCACACAGAAAAAAGATTCATCTGCGGTCGAGACCATGCCGGGCGTGAACTGCTGGCGCAAGAGTGTTCCTATTCGCAGTGTTGGAATTTACATTCCAGGGGGGTCTGCACCACTATTTTCAACCGTGCTTATGTTGGGAACCCCTGCCCGGCTGGCCGGATGCCAACAAATTATTTTATGTTCACCCCCGGATCAAAAGGGTAAGATCAACCCCGCTATTTTATTCGCAGCGCGTTTAGTCGGTATCACACAGATTTTTAAAGTCGGCGGTGCGCAAGCCATCGCAGCGCTGGCCTACGGAACAGAAACCATTCCAAACGTCCATAAGATTTTTGGACCCGGAAATCAATACGTGACAAAAGCCAAACAACTCGTAACAGAAGATAGTGTTGCCATTGACATGCCAGCAGGTCCTTCGGAAGTGTTGGTGTTTGCCGATGATTCTGCGGTGCCCCGCTTTGTTGCCGCCGACCTCCTATCGCAAGCAGAACATGGCGAAGACAGCCAGGTGATGCTGGTTCTTAAAAATGAATCTATGCTTAATTCCGTTCAGGCGGAGATCAAAAAACAACTCGATCAGCTTCCGCGCAAAAGCATCGCCGAAAAATCGTTGAACAATAGTCGTGTCGTAATTTTTCGATCGGAAGAAGAGGCCATCGAGTTCATAAACGAATACGCCCCCGAACACCTCATCCTTAACCTAAAGAACTTCGACGTGGTAGCCGAGAAAATTTTCAACGCAGGCTCTGTCTTCCTCGGAAATTATTCGCCAGAGGCTGTCGGTGACTATGCTTCGGGCACCAATCATACCTTACCTACTAACGGGTTCGCCAAAGCCTACGCCGGTGTGTCATTAGAGAGTTTTATGAAGTACATCACATTTCAACGTCTAACCGAAATCGGAATTAAGAACCTGGGGCCAGTCGTAGAAGAAATGGCCGAAGCTGAACAACTGGCGGGACATAAAATGGCAGTAAGGGTGAGACTGGAGAGCTTGGGGTAACCTCAATGCCGGATTAAAGGTTGTTGGATATTTGGATGCTTGATAATTTACGTCAACGCATTTTATTCGTCTCGCGATAGTTATCGGAGATGTCATTCGCCTGCCAGCCGGTAGGCAGGAAGTTTGTAATTTGAATTTAAATTGATGAAAACTGTCAGAGCTAATTTTAACTTAACGACGCTCGTTCGTGAAAACGTGCTGAAGATGAAGCCCTACTCTTCGGCGCGCGATGAATTCAAGGGGGAAGCTGAGGTGTTTTTAGATGCTAACGAAAACCCCTATCCTTCTCCTTATAACCGTTATCCCGACCCTCTGCAATGGCGGGTTAAAGAAAAACTCGCCGCAGTCAAAGGCGTGAAACCCGCTCAGATCTTCTTAGGCAATGGAAGCGACGAGGCCATCGATCTGCTCATTCGTGCATTCTGCGAGCCCCATATAGATTCCATTTTAATCACCGAACCTACCTATGGAATGTATTCGGTCTGCGCCGAGGTGAACGCTGTGAACATTCAATCGGTACGTTTAACACCCACCTTCGATCTCGATACCGATGCCATTGGGAAAGTGTTGAGCGCTGCCACAAAACTCATATTTCTGTGCAGCCCCAACAACCCCACCGCCAACTTACTAGGTCGGGACAAAATATTGGACCTGCTTCAGCAGTTCCACGGATTGATCGTTGTCGACGAAGCGTATATTGATTTTGCATCCGAAAAAAGTTTTATACAGAAGCTTGCAGAATATCCCAACCTGGTTGTACTGCAAACTTTTTCGAAGGCATGGGGGCTTGCCGGCTTGAGGCTGGGAATGGCCTTCGCATCTGAAGAGATCATTCAGATCTTAAATAAGATCAAATATCCATACAACATCAACATCCGCACGCAGGAACTGGCGCTGCAAGCTTTGGAAAATGTTGAGCAAAAGAACAATTGGGTAACTGAAATTCTCGCACAACGCAGCAAGTTGACCGAGTCTCTCAGAAGTTTAAAAATCGTAGAACAGCTCTTTCCCTCGGATGCAAACTTTGTGCTGGCTCGCGTAAAACAAGCGCACGCCACGTATCAATATTTGATGGAACAAAAGATCATTGTACGCGACCGCTCCAAAGTAGCACTATGCGACAATTGCCTGCGCATTACCGTGGGCACCCCCAACGAAAACGAAAAGATCATTCAAGCATTGAAAAAATATGAAGAAAGTACTCTTTATTGATCGCGATGGCGTGCTCATCATCGAACCGCCAGATCACCAAATCGACAGCCTCGAAAAACTGGAGTTTTATCCCGGCGTGTTTACCTGGCTGGGCAAACTGGCAAGAGAAACTGATTTCGAATTGGTGATGGTAACGAACCAGGACGGGCTCGGCACCGACTCATTTCCTGAAAACACTTTCTGGCCGGCACATGAGAAACTATTAAAAAGCCTTGGCAATGAAGGCATAATTTTTTCAAAGATATTCATCGATCGTTCGTTACCTGCTGAAAATAAACCCACGCGTAAACCCGGTACGGCGATGCTTACCGAGTTTTTTAACGGAACTTATGACCTGAAAAATTCCTATGTCATTGGTGATCGCGTCACTGACATTCAATTGGCCAAAAATCTTGGTGCCAAAGGGATTCTGCTCGGCGACGAAAATCTTTTGACTTCAATAAACGATCCGGGCCTTGCATCAACTTGTGTCTTGGCAACACGTCAGTGGCAAGTGGTCTATGATTTTCTTCGAAAACCAGCTCGCCAAGCTACGGTAACGAGAGTTACAAAAGAAACCGATATAACGATTGCTCTTAATTTAGATGGCAGCGGCAGATCAAACATAGACACCGGCCTCGGTTTCTTCGATCATATGCTGGACCAGGTGGCGCGTCACGGTAATCTCGATCTGGACGTCAAAGTAAAAGGCGACTTGCACATCGACGAGCATCACACAATAGAAGATACGGCGCTCGCGTTAGGGGATGCCTTCATAAAAGCAATCGGCGACAAACGCGGCATCGAGCGCTACGGTTTCTGTCTACCCATGGACGATTGTCTGGCCCAGGTAGCCATCGACTTCGGCGGACGCCCCTGGTTGGTGTGGCATGCCGAATTCAAGCGTGAAAAGATCGGAGAAATGCCCACCGAAATGTTCTACCATTTTTTTAAATCATTCTCCGACACAGCCAAGTGCAACCTCAACGTCAAAGCAGAAGGAACGAATGAGCATCATAAGATTGAATCAATTTTCAAGGCTTTTGCCAAAACCGTGAAGATGGCAGTGAAGCGAGAGGGAGATCAGTTGCCAAGCACGAAAGGAATCCTTTAAAACGACGAATTACGAATAACGAGTGACGAATGAAATCAAATGACAAATAACGACTATGGGATTTGAAGAGTTAAAAAAACGGTTTAGGCAATTTGCGATAGACACCGCCGTTTTAATTCAAAAATTGCCGAGGAATGCAATTAATATCAATTATTCAAATCAATTGGTCAGATGCTCAAGTTCCTCCGGCGCCAACTATTGGGCAGCAAGCCGGGCGAAATCAACAGCGGATTTTATTAACAAACTAAAAATAGTGGAAGAAGAACTTGATGAGTCAATCTATTTCCTCGATCTTCTGCTATACTTTAATGAACCCTTGCGCGCTGATTTTGAAAAGTTAATGAATGAGGGCGACGAGTTGTTGGCTATCATCGTGAAATCGATTAAAACAGCACGGCTCAGGCAGCGTTAACCGACACCAAAATTCGTCATCCGTCAGTCGTAATTCGTAATTCAAACACATGAAACTCGCAGTAATAAAATACAACGCTGGCAACATTCAATCCGTCTCCTTTGCCCTTGAGCGGCTGGGGGTTGACTTTGTTATTACCGATGATGCTGAAAAGATAAAAACAGCAGATAAAGTTATATTTCCGGGTGTGGGCGAGGCCAGTACGACGATGAGTTATTTGTGTGACAAGAAGTTGGACAAGCTGATCGTCTCCCTAGCGCAACCAGTTTTGGGGATTTGTCTGGGCATGCAGCTGATGTGTAAACATTCTGAAGAAAATAACACGTCCTGTCTTGGAATATTTGACGAGACCGTGAAATTATTCCAGCCCGCCAATGGATTAAAAGTTCCGCACATGGGATGGAATCAATTGACACTCTCGAATCAATGGTTGGATCGTTCAATTGATGGTCAGAATGTTTATTTTGTACACAGCTATTACGTTCCGGTAAACAAGTTTACGTCGGCTATTACCGAATACATTCAACCGTTTAGTGCCGCGCTGCACAAGGACAATTTTTATGCAGTTCAGTTCCACCCCGAAAAATCGGCGGCCGCCGGTGAAATGGTATTAAAAAGTTTTCTAAGAATATGAAAATCATTCCAGCCGTAGATATTATCAAGGGCCAATGCGTGCGCCTTACACAAGGCGACTATGACACAAAAAAAGTGTACTACGAAGATCCGCTCGAAGTTGCTAAAATGTTCGAAGACGCAGGAATTCAATACTTACATCTTGTGGACCTCGATGGCGCCAAAGCCGGACAGGTTACTAATTGGGACGTTGTAAAATCCATTGCAGGCAATACCCGACTTCATGTAGATTTTGGCGGCGGCATCAAAACGGAAAAAGAAATTTCAAAACTTTTCGACCTCGGCGTGCGGCAAGTCAACCTCGGAAGCATTGCTGTGAAGTCGCCGGAAGTAGTCTATGGATGGATCGAAAAATTTGGCCCAGACAAGATCATTCTCAGCGCCGATGTTAAGAATAATAAAGTCGCTATCAGTGGCTGGCTTGAAGACTCGGCTATCCTCATTACTGATTTTATTGAACGTTATCTTCAGCACGGCATCCGACACATTACTTGCACCGATATCAGCCAGGATGGTATGTTGTCGGGTCCGAATATAGAACTGTATAAGAACCTTTCGAAACTGTACCCAACCATAAAGTTTATTGCCAGCGGAGGCGTGAGTTCGCTCGACGATCTCAAGGCTTTGAAAAAGGTGGCGGTCGACGGCGTGATTGTCGGAAAAGCGATTTACGAAGGACGTATTCCATTGCACGAACTTACCACGATTTAGATGTTAACAAAACGAATTATACCCTGTTTGGATATCAAAGACGGGCGCACCGTAAAAGGTGTGAATTTCGTCAACATTCGCGACGCGGGTGATCCGGTGGAATTGGGGGCCCTGTATGCACAGCAAGGGGCTGATGAATTGGTGTTTCTCGATATCTCTGCCACGAATGAACAACGAAAAACTTTTGCTTCGTTGGTGAAAGACATTGCCAGGCACATCAATATCCCGTTTACGGTGGGTGGAGGTATCGGCAGTGTACAAGACGTTGCCCCCCTGCTGAAAGCCGGTGCCGACAAAGTCAGCATCAACTCCGCCGCTGTGAAAAATCCTTTCTTGATCGACGATCTGGCCAAAGCTTTCGGTTCGCAATGCATCGTACTTGCCATTGATGCGAAAAGAATCATGAATCAGTGGACAGTGCATACCCATGGTGGTAAACAACCTACTGACAAGAAACTATTTACCTGGGCCAAAGAGGGTCAGGAACGCGGCGCTGGAGAAATTCTTTTTACCAGCATGGATCACGACGGAACAAAAGGCGGATTCGCACTCGATCCCCTGGCCAAACTCCACGATCTGCTAAAAATTCCTGTGATCGCATCAGGGGGTGCCGGAGAGGCCGGACATTTTATTGACGCCTTCATTCTTGGCAAAGCTGACGCCGCATTGGCAGCTAGTATTTTTCACTTTGGAGAGATTAAAATACCGGACCTAAAGTCGTTTTTAAAAGAAAAAGGAATTAACATTAGGTAAAGATTCTCGTTGCCATGAACGATAAGATCAATTTTGGAAAACTAAATGGCTTGGTCCCCTGTATCGTGCAGGATGCCAAGACCAGCAAGGTTTTAATGCTGGGTTTTATGAATAAGGAAGCATACGAAAAAACCTTGCGTGAAAAAAAAGTCACGTTCTTCAGCCGAACCAAACAACGGCTTTGGACAAAAGGAGAAACTTCCGGGAACATACTCGAACTCGTCAGTATCATTTCAGATTGTGATCAAGACACGCTCCTGGTAAAAGTACACCCCAAAGGCCCCACCTGTCATACAGGGTCCGACACGTGTTTCAATGAATCCAATGAAGAAACTTGGGATCTTTTTAATCTTGAACAGGTGATCAAATCAAGACGAGAGAGCCCAAAGAAAGGATCTTACACTACCAGTCTTTTCGAGTCTGGCTTAAACAAGATCGCTCAAAAAGTAGGCGAAGAAGCTGTTGAACTCGTCATCGAATCCAAGGATGACAACAAGGACCTTTTTTTGAATGAAGCGGCCGACCTGATCTATCATTACCTGGTGCTGCTTACAGCCAAGGGAAGCAACCTCAAAGAAGTGATGGAGGTGCTTAAAAAGCGGCATAGCAAATAACGAAGATCTGGCTGTAGTTTCTAAAAACAATTTCATCTAATTTCCGGGTCATTGATTAATTTACACGCATGAACCCACAAGAAACCCGGATTATCGATGGCTATCCATTCATAGCCTACCAACATGATACATTTCAAGAAAAAGAGATGTTGCATCGTAGCGAATCATTTTTGTATTGGATGAACCGCAGAAGGACGGTGCGCGATTTTTCGGCGAAGTCGTTCCCCCGGGAGATTATCGACAATCTTATTTTGACAGCATCTACCGCACCGTCTGGAGCACACAAGCAACCATGGACTTTTTGCGTTGTGTCAGATGTCGACACTAAAAAACAGATCCGCATCGAAGCCGAGAAGGAGGAATACGACAGCTATCATGGCCGAATGAGCGACGATTGGCTTCAGGATCTGAAACCCCTGCAAACCGATTGGCAGAAGCCATTTTTGGAAACAGCACCCTATCTCATCATTGTATTTAAAAAAGCATACGATCTTTTACCTGACGGAACGAAAAGAAACAATTATTACGTAACAGAGTCGGTAGGGCTTGCCTGTGGTTTCCTGCTTGCGGCCATTCATCACGCCGGGCTCGTAGCACTCACGCATACGCCCAGCCCGATGAATTTCCTGTCTAAGATTTTAAACCGGCCGGAAAACGAAAGGCCGTTTCTACTTATTCCCGTAGGCTACGCCGCAGACGAAACCTTTGTACCTCATATTAAAAGAAAACCATTGGGCATGGTGGCGGAATTTTATTAGGCAATGGCCGATGATAAATGTTATCCCGATCACTCCCCGGTTGAAGCAGACAATAGGATAAGGGGGATTTTCACCTGGACGGTCATTCCTCACTCGTCATTTGTAATTTCGATCAGTCCGTGTTAACGGTGATTTGAGACTGTGTGGGGTAAAGTTTAAGATAAGACAACCGGTAAGTTATCGTCTTGCGTTTTTCAACTTCGGAATACTCTCCTTCCAGCAACTCAGGAGATTCGCCGACCATCGAGTACGATATCGTGCTGCCATCGGGTTCGATATGTTTATATATCAACCCCTTGCCTTCCGCCAGGCCTGTAAACTCCCCAACAATGGGATACTTTTTAGCGTCGCGATAGCTTAACGATACTTCGATGAAATCCCTTTTTGATCCGGGCCAGTCTTTCATGATGGCCACACGGGCGTAGTTATCCTTTCTGCCCACAATGCGAAATTTTTCACGCTTGGATAAAAATACTTTACTGCGCTTAGTGATCACGCACGAAACGGAGTAGATACCTTCCAGTGAATTGCTTCCCTCCTTCCCAAAATATCGTTTGATCATCTGCTCAAAATCAACCTCTTCGTATTGAGCTTTTTTTAACCTGTATTTTGAGCGGTTCTGAGCAACCGCAAGTTCTGTTGTCAGCAAACAAACGATCACAAACAGATAAAATCTATGCATGTCACATTATTTTAAAAGAATATGTCCTGATATACTCCACTGGTGCTGGTGCGGCAGGATAACTTTCCGCGAAGCGCATCGGGTTTGAAAAGCGACTTGCCCAACAACATCCGGACGCATTCCTGAATACCTTCTGTGATCGATGGATGTGGATGCACGCACTCAGCAAGTTCTTCAATTCCTTTGTCCATCGAAATTAGTAGCGCTACAGCCTGCATAGCGCTCGAAGCGTGGTTTCCGATAATTTTCAGTCCCAGTATCTTCATGTGGTCATCGTTGGTCACCAGCAACTTGATGAACCCTTGAGTATTTCTTTTGGCAATAGCCCGGGGAATACAACTATAGTCCAAAGTAACCACTTTATAATCGATACCCTTCTCGCGCGCGTGGATCTCATTGAGCCCTACCCCGGCTACTTCGGGATTCAGGAACATGATGGTGCTGATATTTTCATAGACTAACTTGCGCTTCGGGTCACCGAATATTTTCTCAACGGCATATCGCCCCTCCAACTCACCCACGTTGACCAGCGAAATGTCGGCCGTGATATCACCTACAGCATAAATGTTGCCAATGTTGGTTTGCGTATCGTTATCTTCAAGTCCGCGCTTGCTGATATTGATCGGCACCTTGTCGTCCCACAGTTCTTCGTAGTTGGGGGTACGGCCAACGGCAACCAGGGCTTTTTCCACGTTGAAGATCTCTTTCCCACCGTCATCATATTCTAGCTCATATTCTACCCGATCGTTCTTAATTTCCATTCGGATCAGGCGTGAGTTGCGGTGTATCAGCACACCGCTGTTTTCCATATTTCGTTCGATGACGTTAACCACATCTTCATCTTCAAACGGCAGAATGCGGTCTCCCTTGTCGATCAGGTGTACTTTTGTTTTTCCAAATCCGGAGAATATTGTTGCATACTCGCATCCGATCACCCCGGCCCCGACAATCACCATGCTTTCAGGGAAATCCTGCATATTCTCAATGCCTTCGCTGGTCATGACAATCTTTTCGTCGATGGGCAGTTCAGGGAGATAGCGTGGACGGCTTCCCGTAGCCAGGATGATATATTCAGCCCAAACTTTTTCTTTGTTGTATTTGCCGTTATCAATTTCGATCTCGTGCTGGCTGATCAGCCGGGCTGTCCCCTTTTTAAACGCCAATAAATGTGCGTGCCGTGAATCCTGCATTTGGGTCAGGTGATCTTCCAGCATATCCTTCCGCTCATGTACGGCACGTCTTACTTCTTCCTGTATCTCGTGATAATTGATACTGGGAACCTGAATATTAAAACGTTTAAGATTTTTTCTGAAAGACGCTGTTTCGCGGGATAGTTCCCACCATGTTTTTGACGACAGTGCACCGTTGGTGACGCCCGCACCACCAACGTTATTCTTTTCGATCAACAGGGTTTTCTTTTTAAAATCAAGCGCACGCATAGCGGCGGCATAACCGGAGGGCCCGGCACCGATCACAACCAGGTCGAATTTTTCCATAGCCTTAAGACAACGATTAATATACTATTTACGATTTTTTTAGGGGCTATTCAATAGTTTTTTTATTTCAGTTTGGGCAAATGGATACCCGCGACCATACATCTTACGCTGCCGCCGCCTAAATCTTCGATGGTATTAATTTTAAGGGGTAGTAACTCCGCATGCTGGCCAATGGCGTTGATTTGCCCCGGTAATAAAGATTGATAAGCCCGCTCGGACAGTAGCACGACCGGATCGCCCGCCCGCGTTTGAACCTCGATCATATTTCCGGCAAAAGCCCGCATTTGTGCAAAGCTGATGGCCACCACCTGATGCGACGTAGACGCCAGGCTTCCGAGCAAAACATCCTGATCACTTTCTTGCAGAATTGAATCCAGGCAAACGACGGCGAACTTCCTTCCGACGCACATCATCACATTAGTGTGATATATAGCATTCTTATTTTCATCGAGTGCATCAAAAATGATCGGCTTATAACCCAACGTCGTTGAAAGATTTTGCACGAGATGCTCATGTGTACGTGGCGAGCGACAAGCATAAGCAATCTTCGCCGTGTGATCAAAAACCACGCTGCCTGTTCCTTCCAAAAAATGACCTTGCATTTCATGATTACTGAGATCGATGACTTCACTGATCGAAAAATCTTTTCTAAGGGCATCAATGATGTCTGTTCTGCGTTCGATCCTTCTGTTTTCCGCCATCATCGGATACAGAATCACTTTGCCATCGGCGTGAAACGATACCCAGTTATTAGGAAAAACCGCGTCGGGTTTTGATGGCGTCAGAAGGTCGTCAAAAACTTTTACATCTATATCGTGAGCCTCGAGTGTATCAAGCATGGCATTAAATTCTTCGATGGCCAACGCCGAAAAATTCTGGGAAGATGAAGCTTGGCTTTGAAATACATTTGACCCGGCCGTCTGCAAATTAAACTCAAACGATGCCGGACGGACCATCATGAGTGTGTGAGGATTGTGATTGAAATTCATTGGTATTTATGGAACGAAACTAGCGTATAATTACTTAACTTTGCAGCAAGTTTTCCAGTTTATTCGTTACCCCCTCCGAATGAATTTTTTATACAAACTCGTTTATTCAGGAGTTCGTTTTGCCCAAAGTCCATCAGAGAGAAGAAGTATACTACTTTCCAACCTTGTGAGTATAATTTTATTTGGATTGGGCATGACGCTATTTATCCTGTACTTCCTATGGTACGGGTGGAGTTTCGTTACCCTGGCCATACCAGTCATCTCGTTTCTTTGCCTTTCGGCCATTCTTTTGAATTATTACAACCTGTCGATCATCAGCCGGATGTGGCTTTGCCTGTTTGTGCCCATGATCGTTATGGCACTCTCAATCTACTCCAAAGGGCTGTACTACAATCAGCAGGAAGAACTCGACTACTTCACATTTCGCTTTATCATATTGGCAAGCTGCGTATTTCCAGCTATCTTCTTCTCCGTTCACGAAAGGTCGTTGTTGATCGTGGCGTCTTTGATAGGACTGCTTACGCTTATGTCCCATGATCCGCTGCACGCATTTTTTGGTGTACCTTATCAAAAGGACATCATGAAAGAATCAAATTATTCTTTTACCAACGTGGTGATCTTCATCACCTATTGTATCATGGTGGGTACCGTTATCTTTCTGAAATGGACATTGGAAAGAAGTGAAAAGAAAGCTGAAAACCTGATCCAGGAACTCAATCAGATCAACGAAGAACTGACGGAAAAAAATACAGAGATAGAAGCACAAAACCAGGAGATCACCGCGCAATCGGAAAATCTGAATATCAGCCAAAGTAAATTGCACAATGCGTACCTGCTCATTCAGGAACAAAAAAATCAACTACTAAGAGCCAATGATACCCTCTCGTCTGAATTGGTAGAGATGAACAAAGAACTTACTGAGACCAACAGCGAGCTGATCAAACACAACAACGAACTCAGGCAATTTTCTTTTACGGTATCGCACAATCTCCGTGGGCCGGTGGCAAGTCTTATCGGACTGGTCGGCATTCTCGATAGTCAGCAATTTGAAGGCGAGAATGGCGAGATCATGTCTCACATCAATACATCGATAAAAAAACTGGATAATATCATCAAAGATCTCAGTCAGATCATCGACATCCGTCATGACATTTTTCAGATCCGCCAGAAGATCAACCTTGAGCAGGAGGTTCGCGATATCGCCCATAGCTTAAAAAAAGAGATCGAGGCACACAACGTAAAGATCAGAACCAATTTCACCGAATGTCCGGAAGTATATTCGGTGAAACCCATGGTACACAGTATCCTGTATAATTTGATCAGCAATGCCATCAAATACCGGGCAACTGAACGCTGGCCGGAAGTTGAGATCACATCACGTGCCGAAGCTAACTACATTATCGAAATTAAGGACAACGGCCTGGGTATTGATCTGAAAAATCAACAGCATAATTTATTCAAACTTTATAAACGTTTTCATTTTCACACTGAAGGAAAAGGACTGGGCCTCTACCTTGTCAAGCTGCAGGCAGAAGCTTTGGGCGGAAAAGTGGAGGTTGACAGTGAGCTGAACAAATACACCAAATTCACCGTTTATCTGGGGCAGCCCGAAAATGTGGAGCAGCAGGTCTTGTATGAACAGCCGCACGCCCGAATATTTTATGACGCTATGTTGAATTCAACCGGCGTTGTTTGGAACGGCCCTGTTTCCAGTGAGCAATACCGTAGCGTGTTTGTGAAGTGCCTGGAGTTTGTAAAGGCATACAATACACCTAACTATATTGCCGATCTCTCGCAACAAGGTTATATTGCAAGGGAAGATCAGTTGTGGATGTTCAACGAGATTATGCCCGAAGCCGGCCGCCACGGCCTCAAGCGTATTGCCGCTGTGAAACCCAAAGATGATCTTAAAGTGTCGGAGTATCTCAAAGGCATCACTGACACGATGAGTAAGCTGGGGATACATCAGGAATTCTTTCTGACTTTTGAAGAGGCATCCAACTGGGTGTTGCACGAAAATGAAAAAGCCATCTTAAGCATATTGTACAATGGAGGAAATCATAGAGCTGGATAAAAAGATATTACTGTTTTTCAACGGCTATCATACCCCCTGGCTAGATCCGGTAATGCTGCTTGTCACAAAAACCGTTTTTTGGATCCCCTTGTATTTGTTTCTGCTGTACCTCGTCATGAAGGATTACAAAAAAGAAAGCTGGATGGTGCTGCTGGGAATTGGGTTAACCATACTGCTCGCCGATCAGATCACCAGCAGTTTCATGAAACCCTACTTTGCGCGCCTAAGGCCGTCACTTGAACCTACACTCCAGGGACTCGTTCACCTGGTAGACGGATACACCGGCGGCAAATTCGGTTTCGCGTCAAGCCATGCTGCTAATACTTTGGGCACAGCCACCTTCTTCTGGCTGCTCTTCAACAAAGAAAAAAGGTGGGTGGGATTATTATTTCTGTGGGCCTTTGGGATGACATACACGCGAATCTATCTGGGCGTTCACTATCCTGGCGATATTCTCGTAGGAAGCCTTATCGGTATACTCTCGGGCATTGCAGGATACAGACTCTACACCTGGATACGGTCACGAAACGAAAGAAAAAAGACAACTGCGACAAATTCTTTAGGCAATGGGGCTTAGGTAATGGGGATTTGGGATTAGGCCATCAATCACGTCGTATCAAGCATCTGACGTATCCAACAGCTGGAATCCAGGGCTTCAAAATCCAGTATCCAGTATCAAGCCCGAAGCAACTTCTTCACATACTTCCCAATAATATCAAATTCCAAATTCACCGTATCACCAACCTTCAGCTGATGGAAATTTGTATGTTCGTAGGTGTATGGAATAATGGCCACGCGGAAAGAATTTTCTCCCGAATTAAAACAGGTCAGGCTCACCCCATTTACGCAGATCGATCCTTTTTCGACAGTGATATTCCCCTGAGCGGCATCATATTCAAAGTCGAATGTCCAGCTGCCTTGCGCATCCCTGATAGATTTTAAGACACCCGTTTGATCTACGTGGCCCTGAACGATGTGTCCGTCAAAGCGGCCATTGTTTACCATACAACGTTCGAGATTGATCTTATGTCCAGCCCGTAAAGAACCAAGATTAGATTTTTGTAGCGTTTCATCAATCGCCGTCACCCAGTGCACATCTCCCTCCACTTTGGTGACGGTTAAACAAACACCATTGTGTGATAGGCTCTGGTCGATCTTTAATTGATGGCTGATGGGGCTGCTGATCTGAAAATTGGTATTGCTGCCCGCTTTTTGGATGTTGACCACCGAACCTAACGCTTCTATAATTCCTGTAAACATGTCGAAAATTAGGCTAAAAATGGCATTTTAAAAACATTTTGGTTTATAATATAAACTACTTTATATTTGTTACGTTAAAAAGAGTATATGAAAACAGAATCTGAAAACCTCAGTGCCCGCCAAAGCCTTGACATCATAACCTCGATGATCACGCAGGCTAAAGGAAATGTGCAAAGAAATTCATTTTACTTTTTGCTCTGGGGATGGGTTGTGGCCGTGGCCAATCTCGGTATGTATGCGCTTACGCTGTTGCAGTACGATCGCCCTTACATCGTTTGGGTCATTACTATCCCGGCATGGATCATCAGCCTCTATAAAGGATTCAGACAAAGTCGGGAAGAGCGAATTTCAACTCACTTCGATAAGATCAGCATGTGGCTTTGGATATCGTTCGGCATTTGTGTTTTTACTTTGGTTGCCTTCGGCTATAAGATCAACTATCAACTCAATCCGGCTATCCTGCTCCTGTGCGCCATACCTACGTTCATCTCAGGTGTGATCTTAAGGTTTACTCCATTGATGTTGGGGGGTGCTTCTTTCTGGATCTTTTCCATCATCGATTTTCTCACTCCGATGGAAAGTCAGCCGCTGGTTGGCGCCATAGCCATCATCTGTGGATATCTGGTGCCAGGCTATTTGCTTAAGAATAAAAAAGATAATGTTTAACGAACTCGATCCTCTGTTGCATTCTCAGCTTCGTCTCGCGGTGATGTCATTGCTGATGAGCGTGGAGGCCGCTGAGTTCACTTTCCTGAAAGACAAGACCAACAGTACGGCGGGAAACCTGAGCGTGCAACTAGACAAACTTTCGGAGGCTGGATATATCGTGATCGAAAAAAGCTTTAAAGGCAAAAAACCGCTGACCACCTGTAAGGTCACTAAAAAAGGTATCAAAGCGTTTGAAGATTATGTGAACACCTTGAAGCAATACATCAACAAGTAATTTTTTTTCAATTTACAGTTTACAAAATAAACCAGTTTACAATTATGAAAAACCTAGCTATCCTCTTTGTCGTCTTTGCCGGTGCTATGGCCGGCGACCTTTTGGCCCAGACGCCTGTGACCATGGGCAGTAAAGAAAAAATGAAAGTCTTCGCTGGCTGGGTAGGCCGCTGGCAAGGAGAAGGTTCCATGCAGATGGGTCCCGGCGAGCCCAGAAAATCTACTGTCGAAGAAAAGATCGAGGCCAAGTTAGACGGATCGGTTTACCTCGTGGAGGGTTTGGGAAAAGCCATCAATCCCGAAACAAAACAGGAGATGGTTGTACACCAGGCGCTGGCCGTTCTCTCTTATGACCAGGTCACCAGCCAATATAAATTCAGAACCTTCCTGAAAGACGGTCGTGGCACCGACGCTTGGTTCACCGTAACCGGAGAGAACACCTACCAGTGGGGCTTTGATATTCCCAGCGGAGGAAAATCGAGATACACCATCATCATCGATCCGGTAAAAAAGACGTGGAATGAAATCGGTGAATACGCGCGCGATGGCAGCACCTGGTCGAAGTTCTTTGAAATGAATCTTAAAAAAGTAGACTAATATGAAAGCTATAATTGCCGCAACCTTGTTGGGGCTGTGTTTTGTGATGAGCAGCCA
This sequence comes from Bacteroidota bacterium, assembly GCA_049324355.1. Lineage (GTDB taxonomy): Bacteria > Bacteroidota > Bacteroidia > Cytophagales > Cyclobacteriaceae > Chryseosolibacter. Next base: position 791 of record JBMOKS010000329.1, on the reverse strand, counting down.
GGCGCAATCGCCGGAATCGCATGAGGCCGCTTATAAAGCTTATCTCGGAGACCAGAAAGCAGAAGTGACAAAAGAACTCTGGAAAAAAGTAGTATCCGATCGCCAGAACGAATTTGACAAAAGTAACAACGACAAAAACGCCCTATATCAATTGGCGCTCGCTCAATTCGGATTATTGAGCGCTACCATGCGCGATCGCGACGAAGATCTCTTCGATGATTACGCAGACCAAGCTGAAGATAACCTGGAATCCCTGATCGACAAAAATAAGAATTGGGGTGAACCCCGGGCACTGCTGTCGGCGCTCTATGGATTAAAGATGGGATATAGTCCGTGGAAAGGAATGTACCTCGGATCGAAAAGTCAAAACCTGATGGACAAGGCGATGAAAGATGCACCCCTGTCGCCGCTCGTATGGAAGCTTTATGCCAACTCCAAGTACTTCACTCCGGAAACGTGGGGAGGCGACATCAAAGAAGCCGTGAGTGCGTATGAGAAATCTATTCAGCTTTATGAGTCAAATGCTCTACAGACCAAAAACAATTGGTTCTATATCGACACCATGGCTTTTCTCGGTCAGGCTTACGTGAAAGATGGCCAACACAGCAAAGCCATAGCTATCTACGAGAAGGCTCTCACGCTAGAACCAGCATTCGGTTGGATCAAATTCAGCTTGTTGCCCAAAGCCAAAAAAAGTGTGGCATCAAACTAAGATCATGATAAAGACCCTCTTCATACTGGTGAATATGCTGAGCGCATCGCTGTGCCTGGCGCAATCGTGCCCCGTCATT
>JBMOKS010000328.1:0-1969 GCA_049324355.1 Bacteroidota bacterium | reverse complement strand
ACAACAATCAACTCAAACTGAATCTTTCCGGCTAAGGGCTCCTTTTTAATTCTTCGGAAAAATCGCCAAAACACCCTATTTTAAAAGACTTTACCAACTCCCGAAGAATTAAGGAGACAGTAGTAACCTGGAACCTCGAACCTAAAACAAAAAATGGTCAATTCGTTTTTTTAAACTGATCGAACTTAGACTCCGCCGGTTTTTTAGGGAACACATTGTTGTTCATCTCCACATCGGCCAGCTCAAAGTTAGGATCGAGCAGTACGTTTACCACTTCTTTTTCTTTGATGAACACTTTGGTGATCTCACTTTCATTCATCCGCCAAATCTCAGCCGGAATTCTTTCGATCTCCTTTGACCCATCTTTGTAGGTCCACTCGACCACCAGCGGCATCACCAATCCGCCAACGTTTTTAAATTTCACCTCATAGATGTTTTTGCCTTCAAGCTTCTGACGGATAGCATTGTCATCTACACGGCTCTTAAACTCGCCGTAAAATTGTTCAGGTGTATTGATCACAGAAAATTCCTGAGGGCCGCCGCTGAAGTCGTCAGTTTTCTTTTCGTCGGTCTTTGCATTGAGGTCGCCCGACCTAACCGACTTGCTTTTATTCTCAACATCGGCTTGTGTCGTCCTGAGCTTGAACCATTTTACTTCTTCTACGGCGATATCGACGTGGTCGGTGCCATAGAACCATCCGCGCCAGAACCAGTCGAGGTCAACGGCCGAGGCGTCTTCCATGGAGCGGAAGAAGTCGGCGGGTTTGGGGTGTTTGTACATCCAGCGCGTTGAATATTCTTTGAAGGCTTTGTCAAAAAGTTCGGGCCCCATCACCGTCTCGCGTAAAATGTAAAGGGCGGCTGAAGGTTTGCCATATGCGTTGTTGCCGATCTGAAACAGGTCCACGTTATCCGCTCCGGTCATCACAGGGCGCATGATACTTTTATCGCCCTTCATGTAGGGCACGATATCTTTCGGTGATGCGTCCCAGCCATAACGTTGCTCTTCGGTCATGTTCTGAAGAAAAGTGTTCAATCCTTCGTCCATCCAGAACCACTGCCGTTCGTCTGAACTTACGATCATCGGAAAAAAGTTGTGCCCCACTTCATGCACGATCGTGCCGATCATTCCTTTCTTGGCGCCCTCGCTCATCTTGCCGTCTTTGTTTGGTCGTCCGCCATTGAAGCTGATCATAGGGAACTCCATGCCGATGTTAGAGGTGTTTACCGAGATGGCCACGGGGTAAGGATAGTCGAATGAATACTTCGAATAAATTTCCAGCGCGTTCTTCACCGCTTTTGTCGATTCATCTTTCCAAACCGGCAGGCCGTCTTTGGGATAGAACGACATGGCGAGCACTGTGTTAGTCGGAAGTTTCACGGCCTGAACATCCCAGATAAATTTTCGGGAACTGGCAAATGCAAAATCACGGACATTGTTGGCCTGGAAACGCCACGTCTTTTTAGTTGTAGCGCGCGTCTTTTCTTTTTGTTTTGCTTCATCTTCGGTAACAATGAGAACAGGTTTATCAAACGAAGCCTTTGCCCTTTCAAATCGCTGGGCTTCCTGCGCCGACAAAACTTCATTGGCATTGAGCAACGATCCGGTAGAGGCTACTACGTGATCTGCAGGCACGGTAATATTTACTTTATAAGTACCAAACTCGAGCGCAAACTCTCCGAGGCGTTGAAATTGTTTATTCTGCCAGCCTTCGTAGTCGTCAAACACACAGAGACGCGGAAACCAATGTGCAATCAGGTAAACATTATTTTTATCCTCAGGGAAATGTTCGTATCCTTCGCGCGATAACAAAAACAGGCCGCGATCGGTTATGGGATACGACCATGCCACGTTGAATGAAAAAGACTCACCCGGCCTGAGGGCAACCGGAAGGTCGATTCTGCCCATGGTATTGTTGATCGTGATCGGTAAGTTTTTTCCAGCCTTGTCAGTAACCGACTTAACCGT
>JBMOKS010000327.1:0-17712 GCA_049324355.1 Bacteroidota bacterium | reverse complement strand
CAAATTCATTATATAACCTCGACTTTGCATAAGGGAATAGAAATGGTGTTGTGGAACAATCGGGGCAGTTATTCTTAATCAATCCTGCAAACTTTTGATTTGCGCTTTCAACATGCTCTGGTGATTTTAACAATACCGCTGTTCGGGTGCCGCCACTTTTCCAATGCTGTGTCCACGGATTTTCTTTTGTGAAGAGTTCAAACGAAGCAACGAAGTCAAATTGAAAGGTTGAATGTGTGGGTATATTGGCAAAAACACTGGTAACAATAAGCTCATGTGATGCTCCAAGGCTTATTGATTTTCCGATGGGATTTTCGCTCTTAAAAAGTTTTTCTGCGAGACCTTCAGATATTGCAATTGATTTAATGTCTGTTAGCGGTTTGGCCTCATTGCCTTTTACGATTGGAAAGCTGAATATCTTGAAGAGTGCGGGGTCGGCATAGATCCCAATTTCATTGTAAGCGTTCGTTTCATGCTTCACCAGCAATTCTGTTTCCATGCTATACTGCGTTGCCAATTCTACGTCCGGAATTTCTTGTACAATGACATCCTTCAGCTTGGCCGGCGTGGCAGCATACGTTTCAATCTTTCCGTCTGGGTATGAGTTGTTGACTAATACTTTAAAAATGCGACTCGTATTTGAATGAAAGCGGTCGAAAGACAATTCGTCAATTATCCAAAGCAGAATAAAAATGCTGGTAACAAGCCCGACCGTCAGGCCGAGAACGTTGATGAACGTGTAGCTTTTATGGCGAAGTAGATTGCGAAAAGAGGTTTTCAGGAAATTCTTAAACATACGACAAATCTAAATTATTCTATCGGGTTAGCGAAAATGACCTGATAACAATCGTGCCAATATAAATCTCTTAAACCAGTTCGATTTTCGGTTGTGCCTTAATTGTGCCGTTCAATACCGAACATGAGTAGGTCGGATTAGGACGGCCAAGATCGTATGGGGAATTTCAATGAAGTTTTTTTTGACCTTCTATAAGAATTTCATCTTTCACGCAGGGTAACGTTTTTCACCCTTTGATATAAAGTATTAAAAACGACCTGACCCACATGATCTATGAAGCCTTGTATTGTGTTTCATCGGAATTGAACTCCCATTTAAAAGGTCTGTTCAACATGCCGGAAGACAAAGCGGTGCTAAACGCCGTTCTCAACCAGGACGGTTCCATACCGCAGCACTGTCTGAATAAAATGGTGATGTCATTGATCAACCTTGAACACGACACCACCATACCATACAATCCTTTATACGACAAGAAAGGTTCACAGGCCACACAATACAATGTGCCGTACAATTTCAACCTCGATGTATTGATCACAGCTGTTTTTGAAAATGAGAACTACGATGAAGGATTAAAATTTCTTTCTCAGTCCATCTATTTCATTCATGGCAAGCCATTGTACACACACGAGAATACCCCGAGCCTGGATCCGCGCATTGAACAGCTTGGCTTTGAGTTGATCAAGCTGAGTTACCACGAAGAGCACAGTTTGTGGGGAGCCTTAGGGGCCAAGTACATGCCTTCGATCTTGTTTAAGATCCGCATGTTGTCATTTCAAAGTGGTGTGGGCTTGGGGCAGTATCCGTTGATTGATCGCACCCATAACACCGTGAAGCCTGTAGAGTCTTGATTTTTTACATCAACTATAAACATACTCAGTAATTATGATAACCAATCTTGCAACCCCGGGCGTTTACATCGATGAGGTAAATGCATTCCCCAACTCGGTAGTACAGGTGGCCACCGCCATACCTGCCTTTATCGGCTACACACCCTATGCCTCTTACGAGGGGAAATCGTATCTGATGAAGCCCGTGAAGATCACTTCGATGAACGATTTCAATGCGTTTTTCGTAAATCCGAACACCGCGAAGCAATACGCTCCGTCGTATTACCTCACCAAACAAAAGAAAGCTCCCGCTTCAGGCGAGTCTTACGTTTTCAATGGCGATATCTATACCATTGAGCCCGACCCCGCCACAGTGTATCACTTATATAATAGTGTGCGCTTATTTTTTCAAAATGGCGGAAGCACGGCCTATGTGGTGTCTACAGGCCCTTATGGTACAGCCTCAGGATCGGCCATCAATGCCGGCGATCCGATTTTGAACATGAATGTGAAGTTGGCCGATTTCCAGTCGGCACTCACCATACTGAAGAAGCTGACAGACGTAACCATGTATGTCGTACCCGAAGCCACATTACTATCCGATGGCGACTACTCGACACTGATGCAAACCATGCTGGAACAAAGCAGCACCATGCAAACATCCATGTCGCTTATCGACGTGAAAGGCGGACGTATGCCTGACCCCATGCTCTGGGGCAACGACATTCAGAATTTTCGCAACTGGACGGGTAACAATGGATTGAATTACGGCGCAGCTTACTATCCTTTTCTCAAGACTACCATCACAACTATCGATCAGGTGGACTACACCAACATCAACGGCGGCGATGTGTCGGTGCTCATGGATATTCTGAATCCTGCCTCGGCTCCCAACGCAGCGGCGACTTCCATTCTCAATTCAATCAAAGCCGGCAACTCGCTGACGGTGTCGCAAAACAATCAGGCGTTGATGATGTCGAGTAAAACCTACACTCAAATTCTCACCATCATTCAAGATAAGATCAACACGATGCCACCCAGTGGCGTGATGGCCGGTATTTATAGCATGGTAGACGCCGCCCGTGGTGTTTGGGTTGCGCCTGCCAACGTATCGCCGATCGGTGTGACCGATGTTACCATCAACCTCGATGATAATGATCAGGCTGGATTGAATGTAGACGCTGTGAGCGGAAAATCCGTCAATGCTTTTCGTTTCTTCAATGGACAGGGCATTCTTATCTGGGGTGCCCGCACGCTCGACGGTAACAGCCAGGACTGGCGCTACATACCTGTGCGCAGAACCGTGACGATGATCGAGCAGTCGATCAAAGAAGCATTGCGCGCTTACGTGTTCTATCCGAATGACTCGAATACGTGGGTAACGATCAAAGCCATGTTAGAAAACTTTCTGACCAACGTGTGGAAAGAAGGTGCGTTGCAGGGCTCGAAGCCTGAAGATGCGTTCTCTGTTTCCGTCGGTCTTGGCACTACCATGACGGCTCAAGATATCCTCGACGGATACCTGCGTGTCACAGTGATGATTGCCGTTACGCATCCTGCCGAGTTCATCGTTGTTACTGTTGAACAACAGCTCGCTAAATCATAATAGCCTGAAAAAAATTATCTAAACTATTACCCACAACATCTATGGCAAACAATGGAACCGCCCAGGGGGCACCGTGGCCCATGCCGAAATTTCGATTCTCTGTCGATTGGGGCACTGTTCAAACCAATATCTCTTTCCAGGAAGTATCCGGCCTGGAAACCGAAACGCAGATCATCGAATACAGAGACTCCAATAGTCCGATCTTCTCCACCGTAAAAATGCCTGGCATTGCCAAGTTCGGCAACGTGACCATGAAACGAGGCATATTCGCCAATGACAACCTGTTCTGGACCTGGTACAACCAGATCAAAATGAACACCATTCAACGTCAAACGGTGGTGATCAAACTGCTGGATCAGACCGGTGGCACCGTGGTGACCTGGACGCTCAACAACGCGTGGCCAACAAAGATCAGCAGCACCGATCTGAAGTCTGATGGTAACGAGGTTGCCATCGATACCATTGAGATCGCCCATGAAGGTCTCACCATTAAAAATGGCGGCTAAGTGATCGTAGTGCATGGATCCTTTTTATCCACCTTCATCATTCTACTTCACCGTAAGTATTAGGGGTATCAGTGGCAAAGCAGACGCCGCTTTTCAGGAAGCAAGCGGCCTGCAAGCTGATTTTGAAACCGAAGAAGTTGCGTGTGGTGGTGAGAACAGGTTCAAGTTCAAACTTCCCGGGGTGGCCAAGTTTGGCAACCTTGTGTTGAAGCGCGGCTTTGTGGCCAGCGGTTCGTCGCTGGCGAAGTGGTGCACCGACACACTGGGCGGAGGATTGAACGACCCCATCGCCTTGCGAACCATTACCGTGACACTGCTCAATCCAAAGGGCAGTGCGCTCATTAGCTGGGACTTTTTGAATGCTTACCCCGTGAAGTGGGGCGTGTCAGACTTCAAGTCGATGGAGAATGGGTACGTGATAGAGTCATGTGAATTTGCCTATAACAACTTTAAACAAAACTGATGGCAATAGAGATACGCGAATTGGTGATCAGAACAAACATTGTCGACGACACCAAAATGTCGGCTTCACGGCCGGAAAACGGAAATTCATCACTCGATGAGCGACTCATTATCGAACGATGTGTAGAAAAAGTGTTGCGTAAGCTAGGTAAAAAACGAGAACGATAAATATGGCGGCATCCAGCGGACGATTACAATACCTGACCTTAGTTGGCTATAAGGATAAGACCTTCAAGAGCAAGATCGGTGCCTATAGAGCCCTGATCAATCCCGATAAGTATTCGCAGCGATACGAGATCAAGTTTGACGACGAGCAGGGCATCGGCACATCCAACGCCACGCTCAAGTACAAACGCACAACGCCGCCCGGTCTTGACTTTGAATTGATATTCGACGGAACAGGCGTGTTGTCTACTTCACGTACCGATGTACTGAGCGACATCAACAACTTTAAGAAAGTGGTCTATACTTACAATGGCGACATTCACAAACCCAATTACATTAAACTGATCTGGGGCAAAGGATTGAGCTTTCAATGTCAGCTTACATCACTTTCTTTCAATTACACACTGTTTAAGACCGATGGGTCGCCTCTGCGCGCCAGGGCAACCGCGTCGTTCAAAGAATATCAGAACCCTAACCAGGTAGCGGCGCATGCCGACGATGAGTCGCCTGACATGACGCACGAACACGTGGTTATTGCCGGCGACACCCTGCCGGGGCTCACGCAAAAAATGTATGGCAGCAGCACGCATTATTTACAGGTGGCTTCCTACAACAAGCTCGAGAACTTCCGTCAACTGGTGCCCGGTACTAAACTTTTGTTTCCACCTTTAATCTGAGTTGTATGCCCTCGTCGCCCGTAGTCGCCATAGCTGATCTGATCACCTATACGGTAAAGGTGAATGGTAGTGCGGTGGATAGTACCGTAAACGTACATACGATTTCTATCGAGAACAGGATAAACCGCATACCGGTGTGTGAGCTCGAGTTGCTGGATGGATCTCCCGACTCAGAAGATTTTCCGATCAGCGATGGAAGTACGTTTGTTCCGGGTAACACGATCGACATCGAACTCGGTTACGAGAATACCAATACAACAATCTTTTCAGGAATCATTGTAAAGCATGCCATACGAATCCATAAGGAATCCGGACCAGTGCTTGTGATCACCTGCAAAGACAAGGCCGTGAAGATGACCAAGGTTCGGAAAAATGCTTACTACACCAATAAAAAAGACAGTGACATTTTATCATCAGTCATCGGTACATATGGATTGAGCGCCGATGTAGGAGCCACCAGCGTTCAACAAAAAGAAGTAATTCAATTTTACGCCACTGATTGGGACTTTATGTTGGCACGGGCAGATATCAACGGCATGATTGCCATTGTGAACAACGGAAAGATAAGTCTTAAAACTCCAGACAGTCTCACGGCTACACCACTGGTGCTGACTTATGGTGTTGACATCTTTGAGTTTGAAGGCGAAGTTGATGCCGAGAGTCAGTATTCGTCGGTAAAAGCGTCTGCCTGGGATATGAAAGGCCAGAGCATGTTGTCACAAACAGCTGCACCTTCCAATTTTTCGAGTGGAAATTTAACTACTAGCGCGCTTGCAAGCACATTAGGGGTGAGTCCTTACGTGTTGCAAAGTTCGGGCTTCATGGAAACCGATATGCTGCAAAGCTGGGCTAAGGCCAAGGCAATAAAAACTGCGTACTCCAAATTACAAGGTCATGTTCAATTTCAGGGCAGCGCATTGGCTGTGCCCGGCACCCAGCTGGAATTAAAAGGAGTGGGCGCTCGCTTCAACGGCAGCGGCTTTGTCACCGGAATTACGCATAGAGTTGCTGATGGTAATTGGATTACAACAGCTGAGCTTGGATTGGTAAACGAATGGTTTACCACAGAAACAAAAGTAGAATCACCACTTGCCGCTGGCCTATTGCCTGGCGTGCAAGGTTTACAAATAGGAGTGGTTAAGCAAATCGATCAGGATCCCGATCATGAATTTCGGGTTAAGATAGACTTGCCACTGGTAGGCACAGGAGGAGAGGGCGTTTGGGCACGCTTAGGAAACTGCTATGCCTCTTCTGGTTTCGGCGCGTTTATTTTTCCCGAAGTGAATGATGAGGTCATCGTTGGATTTTTCAACGATGACCCCCGGTATCCTGTGATCCTCGGATCACTCTATAGCAGCGGACGCGCGCCAGCGTTTACACCCGACGACCAGAACAACACCAAAGCCTTTGTCACACGTACAAAGATGAAAGTGGAGTTCCAGGAAGACAAAGGTATCATCACTATCACTACGCCTAAGAATAACAAAGCAGTGCTGAGCGACGATGCTCAAAGTATTGAATTGTCTGATCAGAACAGCAATAGCATAACCATGTCGTCTAGCGGAATAGAGATCAAGAGCGCATCGGCAGTGAATATTAAAGCAGCCACAGAAATGAACCTGAGCGCGACGAGTGGCGGCACATACAAAGTTTCAGGTGGAGATCTTTCGATGCAAGGATTGAATATGTCTTGCGACGGTCAGTTGTCTTTTAAAGCGCAAGGCGCCGCATCGGCACAACTCACGGCGTCGGGCGAAGTAAAGGTGCAAGGTGCCATCGTCATGATCAACTGACTTAAAATATCTGGAAATGTAAAGTGATAAATATAAACATCCTATGCCCCCCGCTGCACGACTTACGGATTTTCACCAGTGCCCGATGGTAACGCCGGGCCTGCCTCCGATTCCTCACGTCGGTGGCCCGGTTGTCGGTCCCGGTCAGCCCAATGTGCTCATTATGGGATTGCCCGCCGCGCGCGTAGGCGACATGTTGGTATGCGTGGGTCCTCCGGACAGCATCGTCAAAGGATCGGCAACCGTAATGATCGGTGGCATGCCGGCAGCCCGCATGGGTGACTCAACTGCGCATGGTGGAACTATTATGCTCGGAGCATTGACGGTAATGATCGGAGGATGATGAGAAGAAGGAGGGACGAGGAACGAAGAACGAAGAACGAGGAACGGGGAACGAGGAACGAGGAACGAGGGGGCAGGGAAAAGGATTAGGATCAAAGAATCAGGAACGAAAGTATGAAACAATCAAAATCATTTCTCGGACAAGGCTGGGCTTTTCCGCCCACTTTCGCAAGCGATCTTAATGCCGTAATACTAAGCAGTGAAGAAAAAAATATTCAGGAAAACCTGATCATACTTTTTTCAACGCAACAGGGCGAGCGTATTATGAACGATGAATATGGCACCAATCTGAGATCTTTTGTATTCAACGCGCCGGATGGTGACCTCATCACCGAAATGCAAGACACCATTCGTAATGCCATATTGTTTTATGAGCCTCGCATTAAAGTCGCCGATGTGGTCGTTGAGGAAGATGACCAGGACAAAAGTATCTTGTTGATACGGGTGCAATACGTAGTGCGTACCACCAACAGTAGAAGAAACTTTGTCTATCCTTTCCACATTCACGAAGGCACCAACCTCATCCAATAACGTTTGGCACAACGTATCACCATATCACAGCAACGAATAGGCACTTACCAGTCCAGCCTGGTGCCTCAGGCTCTAAGCGCCAAGCATTTTTTGCTAGACGAGCGTGATGAGTCTGCTTTGCTGGCCTATCTGGCGGAAGTGGCGTCAGCCTTTATTTATGTAGAACCATCAGGCAAAGCCAATGGAAGCTGGCAACGTTTTTTGTTGAGCGATCCGCTCATGTTGTGCGCATACATTATGCACGAAGACACCGAGGCTTCGTATACTACTTTTCTCGATCTGGCCGTCATGCTGGATGAATCTGCCAACGAAGATTTTACAAAACAATTTGTCGATCCGTTTTTCCAGGAAGGCTTTCAGGTGATCAAGCGCATCGACCGGTGGTATACCTGGGCGAGCCAAAATCTTAGGTCTAATGTGATCCGCGATATTCTGAAATCAGAGATCGAGACGAACGGTCGTGACTTGCTGGCCGATTTTTACGCATCCTATGTTGGTATGACCGAAGCGGGATCTACGTCAGATACTGATCCGGCGCAGTTACTCATGGGTTTAAATGAAGTGTGGAAATTTAACCCTGCACGTCCGGTACCCCATGATTCAGATTGGACAACACAGGCCATCTCCGGCGGGCAGTCTTTGTTTGTGTGGATGGCCGATGTTGTAAAAGAAATCAGACAACAATGGTTGTCACAGCGGCAACGGGAGGATATGCCGGCCCACATTGGTTTGCTGATGGCATTTCTTGATTTGTATAAAGCGGAACAGGAGGCCTTGAATTCCATCACGCAACGCCACCTTGACTTTTATTTTCAGGACGTGTTACACGGAATACCGGCAAAAGCGATACCTAACAAAACTTCGGTTATACTGCAGCTCGCGAAGGATGTAACATCGGTATCATTGGCGTCGGGAACGGTCTTCAGCGCAGGTAAGGATTTGGCAGAAAAAGAAATGTTGTACGCCACACGCCAGGAGCAGCTGATCACGCCTACAAAAATTCAACAGTGTTCTACGCTGCTGTTGCCACCGGTGCAGGCCAATGATGTTTCAACGGGATGTCATGTGGGCACTGTGAGTGATTTGAATGGTCCCGGTTGTTTGTGGCCACTGTTCGGTAGCCCTGACAGTATTAGTAACCTTCAGGTAAACGATGCTGCGCTGGGTTTTGCTTTTTCATGCGCTGACTTGTTGCTGGCCCAGGGAAAAAGAGCGATCACCATTACCATCGGCCTCCGCGATCAAAAAGAAGCGCAGGGCAATTTTCCCGCTCAGGTTACTGACTGGAATCTTTCGCTCACAACACCCGAAGGTTGGTTTCAACCCCTGTTCGATCCCCCAGTATATTCATCTCTTGAATCTGCATTTACATTCACATTTTATCTCGAAGCTGGCGATCCCGCCGTGGTCAGTTATCAATCCAAGCTGCACGGTGCTGGATATGACACCTCCTGGCCAGTGTGTAAAATTCAGTTGACTGAATCGGGTGTAGCGATCTATAGAACTTTGAGCAACCTTGTTGTTGCCTCGGTTAATGTTACTACAAAAGCGGATCACATCTATGATTTCATATTGGAGAACGATGCCGGAAAACTCTCGGCGGCATTGCCTTTTATTCCTTATACCATCCCTGCGCCCGGCGCCAACCTGTACATCGGCAGTCAGGAATTTTTTGCGAAGCCGCTGACATCATTTTATGTGGTGATCGATTGGGAAAATCTACCTCCTAAAGGTTTTCAAAACTACTACCAGGCGTACAATGATTACTACCAGGCCAATCTCGGAACGTTTGACTTACATGCGTTTGCTTTCTTCAATCAAACGTTTCAGGCGAAAGTGTTTATGCTCAGCGGCGAGCGCTGGGTTGAAGTAACGGGCGATGACGGAAATCCACCGGCATATTGTCTCTTCACAAACGAAGTTGGTCCCGATTCAGGCGAGTGGCCATTGGTGAGCAAGGGCGAAAAAACCATACAACTTTCTTTCGACACCTCTACGTTCCCGTTCGATGCAGCTTTGCAACCCTTTACGGCGTTGAATAACACGTTACGGGAAGGGTTCTTTTGCATTACCTTATCTGCTCCGGATAAAGGATTTGGTGCTGTTGATTACCCCACGGTTGTCTCCACCATCGCCATGCAAAACAGCGAGGCGGCTATTCACAATGCACAATGGTATAGACGCAGGAAGGAGACGATCAAGCCACTTCCCAACATACCTTTTGTGCCGCGTATCAGTGGCATGGAAGTAGGCTACACTTCATCACAAACCTACTATTGCAACGACGAGGCGCAGAACATTCAGTGGTATCACCTCCATCCGATGGGTGTTGAGCAAAAAGCGTTCACATCGGCCATCACATTGCTGCCTTTATATGCGCAAATGGCTTATGCGCTTCTTGCTCTTGATAAACCTGTTATCAATGCCACGTTATCCATTTATTTTTCCTTGCAATACAGGATTTCATCGGTAGACTCATCTTCATCTGAGGGAACTACCTATGAATATTATTCCACCTCGGGTTGGCAGCCGCTCACCGTGCTGAGTGATCAGACATTCGGCTTCCAATGTTCAGGTATCATTACATTCAACGTACCTCAGGATATCATTAATGTTGGCGGTGGCGTGCCGGATGGCCTCTATTGGATCCGCTTTGGGCAAAACACTTTAACCGGCGTGAAGGCGTCGTATGTCGCCACGCAGGCGGTAGAAGTCTACCAGGTGTTGTCTGAAGATATATCCATTGAAGCCGCTCCGGCACAAGCCATTCAAAGTTTAAAGGTGCCTGTGCCGGCCATCAAAAGTATATTTCAACCTGAAGCTGCTGTTGGCGGAAGACCGGCAGAACAAACCTCTACTTTCCAAAGATCCACGTCCATGCGATTGAAATATCGCAGCAGAGCTATAACATCGGCTGATATCGAGGGATTGTTGTTGACGCAATTCCCGGATTTGTTTCAGGTTACCGTGTTGCCCGCAGGTGAAGATACCAACATGAAGAGGCAAGTGAATATATACCTGGTACCCTATGCAAAGACTTCGGCCGGTTTATATGCTTGGTGGCCCATGACCCCGCTGCCGCTCATGCTAAACGTGTTGTCATTCGTGCAAGAGTGCAGTACGCCCCACACCGAATACAAGGTTGCTAATCCTGTTTTCGAAGTAGTGCAAGTTCATTGTCAGGTAGTCTTCAGCACACAGGGCGATGAATTACAACGCGCGCTTCAACTTAACAATGAATTACAATATTATCTGAGCCCATGGATAAAGGATAATCCTTTGAACGCAGTGCCGGTGCGGGCCAGCGCTCAGACTATTTATGCTTTTGTCCGATCACGCGAGTATGTAAAAGATATAGTAAGCTTTTCCTGCGAGCCTAACTCGCCTGCTGGGGCCTCTGCGCCGTCTACCGATGTGCCGGCAAAATCACCGGTAGTCCTTCAGGTTACGGCCATGCAACATGATATACGATGGACTGGTGCTGACCGGGAACAAGATCCTGATCCTGCGCCACCCGGCTTACGCATAGGTGAAACATATTATTTGACTAACTGAATCAGCCTATGCCAGCACAATCACGAGAGCAATTGAAGAAATACTTCCGCAACGGCAACCTGGCCCGCGAAGAATACTTTGCCGATCTGATTGATTCTACGGTGAACAAAGTCAATGATCAGTTGGATATTACTCCTACAGGAGGTTGGAACCTCGTTGCTGCCTCGGTCAGCAAACGCTTCATATCATTCTTTCGGAATAACGATCAGTTGCATCAGCAAGCACCTTCATTTTTCTTTCAACAAATCACTGAAGAAAAAGGTGGGGAGGGATTTTCGCTGAGCTCGGCCACCGGCAACGGCGCGAGTAAAAGCTTGTTGTATGTGAAGAAAGAAAAATCAGCTGGCGGCGCAACCGCCGGAAAGATCGGGATCAACACATCTCAGCCCACTGTGGAACTTGACGTGAACGGAAGCGTAGGCATGAAAGCACGTGTGGGCCGGTATATGGACCCCACGGTGAATCCATCGAGCTTGGTGGCAGATGGAAAATGGCACAAAGTGATGATGGGATTGAAAGGCTTAAATGCCTTTGAAATTCTGGCAGGCACAGCAGGTAACGGCAAACAGTTCTCCATGGTGTACACAGTGGCTATGAATACCTCGGGCAGAAATGGTGTCGTGAAACCGATACAACAAGTTCGTAGCGGATGGTTCGATCGTATGCAATTACGATGGGCAAAAAGTTCTGATGGAACTTACAGTCTCGAAGTGCGCACCGCGCGCAAGTACGCAAACAAACCCCTTATTCAAGTGCGAATCACCAAGTTATGGAACTGACATTCACACCCACGCATCTTTCGCGCGACAAAGCGTATCCGGTTTATCAGGACTATGCTGCCCTGAAACAAATCGGATACGACGCCATAGCACGTTACAGCGGCAGAGTGTGGACCAACTACAACGACTCCGATCCGGGTGTTACCATCCTTCAACAATTGTGTTACGCGTTGACGGAGCTTGGTCATAAGGTGGAAATTCCAATGCGCGATCTGCTCACCGGGCGCCATGGACGTATCGAATATTTTAATCACTTCCATCGTCCGGTTGAAGCGTTTCCGGTGAATCCGGTGACTTGTTCAGATTATGCGCGAATGGTGGTTGATGCCATTCCGGAAATTAAACAAGCCTATATCTCCAGTGACGTACCTTGCTTGCCCTCGTTACTTTCAGTAGCGCTGGAGTTGCGACCCGAAATGGCGAATGACATTCGCCAGGACGCCGGATATGGCAATTCTCTGAAAAAGAAAGCAGATCAATTGTTGCGCCGGCATGCTACCGTTTCACAGTGTTTTTCCCCCGCAGCAATACTTTCATCAAGGTTGCTCAATATCTATGGCACGATTACGATTCAGTCAGGCGTTATAGTTGAAGAAGCCATAGCACGAATTTTATTTAGCGTTAACCAGGCGCTTTCGCCTTATCCGGCTTACCAGTCGTATGAGCAAGCGACAGCGTCGGGAAAGTCTCTCGCTGACGTTTTGGACGGTCCACTGTTGTCGCGTGGCATTCTTCTCCCATCCCGTATGTGTTCCAAAAGAACATCGATCAACGTACATGAGGTTGCCGCTGCGATCATGGGTTTTTCCGGAGTGCTACAATGTCAATGTACGGGGCTGTCGCTCGACATAGCGCCCGGTACGACATCATTATCGATCGACAGGGATGAAGTTTTGTATGCCGCAGTTGAGAGTTTGAAACAGGTTATACTCTGTCAAAATGGAAATGTGATCAAAACTTACAATGCGGATAAGGTGCGATACTACTATGATCCTTTGGTGCCGGTTCCAGTGCCAATAGATTGGGACAGTTTGCTGCCGGTGGGTGAGTTCAAAAAAATAAATCAATACAATTCTATTCAAAACGAATTTCCTGCAGTATACCAGCTAAGCGGAAAACCTTCGGGAGACGTAGTGAGGCAGGCACAGGTAAAACAATTGAAGGCATACCTGGCGTTGTACGAACAATTGATGGCCGACTTTCTCAGTCAGCTGGGTGATCTCCCCTCCGCATTCTCCTTTTCATCGGGGCGCACTGATACGCGGTTGACCGCACCTACGTATTACAACCAGCCAATTTACCAAGTGCCAGGCATTGATAAGGTCCTGGAAGGGGTTTCCGAATATAATGCATCGGGAGTGTCGGCCTGGAAAGCTTACCGGGAAGACGATGACAATCCGTACAATCGTAAGTTGAAAATGTATGTGCAGGCCGATCCCGCGAATCTGGATCGCAAGCTTCGCGCACTCGAACATCTGTTGGCAAGAGGCGGAAAGCAATACGATCATCAACCCCTGCCACTCACCAATCCCCGCTATGGAGATGATGCCGTTGCTGAGATAGAATACATCGAACGAAGCCTCAAGCAATTTTCCGAACTGACCGCCGACCGCGCGCGAACCTATTTCAACTCACAACCCGCCCAACCCTTGATCAGTGGCGTTGTGCGCAACGTCGAGTTGGAACTTGGCCTGTGTTCTTTTTATCAGGGCGTGATCGAAGCTTGTGAAGGTGGGTTGAATACTGAACAAGGAATTGTCATGATCCTCCAGGCGAATGGCACTGCGCAGGTGGTGTATGGTGAACATTTTTCTGAAGAAATGTACATACCGGGCTATGATAACCATGTTTTGGTATACTGGCAGGGCCAGCCCATGTTGATTCTTACGCCACCTCAGCCGGTTCCTCTTCAAAAACTAACACACGATCAGGCCGTCACCTTGATGCAACCTTACGTCGATTTATTGAAACAGTTGATGAAACTGGATGGCTTTCCCTTGCTGGACGGCGCCAGGCTTGCTGAGTTTCTGCGCTATCAATGGATGTTGAAAAATGGTGGGGGACAGGTAGTATTCACCAGTGAGCTAGTCACCTTGCGCGTGCTGCACCTCCAGTTGGCAGCGGTGTATGATCCGGTGTCACTAACGATTCGTCAACTGCGTTCGGGAAAATTCGAAGTGGGCTTAGCAACACATATAGAGTGGTATGCTGTCTGCGCCGATTTGTCTACTGAACAGCAAGCCAAGGATCTCTGTGCACAACTTAACAACTTGAAGCAAAACACAGCTGGTGTCTCTCTGCAAGTTAACATAAGCAATACGAATCAAGCCACCGTAGAAGCCGCAGAAAATCTTCGGCGTGTTGTTTCGTTTTTTCCAGACTGGATCTACCTCTTCAGACAAAACGAATACCAACAGATGCTGATACGAAAAATGGAAGCGTGCACCCCGGCGGCAGCTTGCTCGCAACTGTGGCTTCTTTCGCTTACGGAGATACAGGAATTACTCGTCGACTATGAAACCTGGATGGACGGTTTACAAAATCAGTACGACGGAAAAACGGTAATGCCTCCGGCACGGCAGTCGGCCGAAAAACTTATAAAATGGATCACGAATAGTTAGGCAATTTATAAACTGAAATGAAACGAGTTCAGCATCAGATACGCACCCAACGCATGGAGTTAGCCTTCAATAGTGAGGTAAGCGCTCAGGCCCTTCACGACGCTGTAGCCGATCTGTGTAAAACTACATTGGGAGAAGTAGTGGAAAGGTGTTTGCAATCTTATTATATTCCTGATACCAGCTTAAGTATCCATCTGCTGGAGATCGATCTCGGCACTATCCGTTTTTCTGAGATTCGAACCGAGTTGCCGGCGCGATTGGAGGAAGCGCTCGACCGCGAATTGGCTAAATTGCTGATGACACCACAAGCAGGCCATGTCGAAGTGCGTCCTGCTTCAAGCGTCGATCTGAAAGCTTTTGAACATTTCCTCGACCACGGTTTCCTGCCGTGGACCTGCCAGCGCGACATTTCCGAATTGGTACTTGAAAGCTTTAATACACATCCGACGGCTGTTGCAGAGCTGATCCGCAAAGCAGGCACGCTGCCTCGGGTGAGGATAAGACTTGCTAACCGGTTTGCCAACGAGATGTTGAAACGCATCATCCGGGAATTGGAACCGCAGCATGCTGATGTTATTATCAGCTATCATGGCCATCTGCTGGCGATCAACTATAAACAAGCCATCGTAAAAACACCCCAGCGACTGCTGGCAAAAACTTTATGGTTGTTTGTGCTCAATCATTTACTCGCCGACCAAAGCTCTGTCTTTAATGCCAGAAATTTTGCCAAAAGTCTTTTGACGCAGTTTGCTGCACATTATAATCTTGCATACGGCGCATTGCTGGACTTGATCACGCAAGGACTACACGAATGGCAGGGAACCATTCCCGAACCTTTCCTTAATCTGCTAGCCACATTAAGGCTGGAGCATGGCCTTCAGACGGAACGTGCAAGTGTAGCTGCGATACCTTGGGATGAAATTCAATATGATGTCAACAACAACGAAGAATCGATGGCGGCGTCACCTGTTGTGCCGGACGCAGAAGAGCTCCGCGCCATTCCGCAATCATGGTATCGCCAGCCAACAAGGATTATTGCTTATCTGCGGTCGCAACGCAACCGCCGGGAAGCTGCGCAATATATTTTGAAGTTTGTGGAAGCCACGGTGCGCGAGAAACTGGTGAAAGTGCTGGAACCTGCCGAGCATCATAATATAATAGAGTATGCCGGCAGCCTGGCACAGCTGCATCGCCAGCATCCCATGGCACATGTTTCGCGCCACGAATTCGAAGAAAGTTTGTGGTCGTTCGTCATCAGCAATCTTTTGGACGATCGTGGTTCTTATTTTAATCACAAATCTTTTTTAAAAAAACTGATAGAATCGTTGTCTAAACACTTTAGCGTGCAGCCCGACTTTATGGTGGCGAGGTTGCGCACTTTTGTAGCCACGTTGCCAACCAATATCTCCACGATCAATAATCTTTCCTTACTCGTTGAAGATCTTTACATCGAAGATCGCAAGAATGCAGAGAGACTGAACACTCGTTCAACATCAATTCCACTCAATGAAGAGCAGCCGGACAACGAACTTCTCACACTGCTGGCTTCATGGATATCGCAAAAACGTGCGATTAATAAAAAGGACGAAATTACATTTCTGACGGCCTTACGATCTGAAGGTAGCAAATCACAAGCATTGCTGTTGCACGCGCTTCAGTGGGACAATGTGCGCGAACGACTGGCGGGTCTCAGTGCCAGCGGATTTTCGGCAGTGCTGAAAGCTATGGGGCATCCTGCATTTGTGAGCAAAGTCCTTCAATGGGTCGAGATGTTCATGAGGCAACGACAGAAACTTCAGTCGTCTTTTGGTGGACGATCGTCATTTGTCAAAGCTCTTCAACTGGCGGTCTTGAAAACTATCGGTCATTACAAAGTAACCGGCACGCATCAGAATGCCTCAATGTTTTCTGTCTTTACAGAATCAGTCGTCAGTTCAGGTGTGGGCGTAAGCAAGCAACAATTGTTAAAGAGCGTATTGACGATTGCCAAGGGTAGCGAGGCTGAACTGATCGAAACTGTTTTGCGTCCAGGAAAACGTCCAAAGCAAATTGTTCACGTTACACCCGAGGCCGGCCACGACGCTCTCTTGCAATGGCTTGTGGTGACTCGAACGCGCTATCCTATTCCTCCGGAATTTGGTTTTAGTTCATATACGGAAGCCTTTCGCTTCGGATGCCTGTTTTATGCAGGCACACTGCGAACACACTTACGTAAGTGTACATCAACTCAAGTGCGGGCGTTCATCAATAGATTGAATGAAGAAGAAATAGACATGCTTGCGCGTACCGACGAACAGTACACACAGCGCTGGCAGTATCACTTGCTGCAATTGTGGAGACATCGGTTAAATGGATTCTTCAAGCAACAAGAGCTGTTACTCACTATTAGTCGAATTCTTTTGTGGTCAACCCTGAGTGATGACGCCGTGACCTTTGACCGGGTTCAGCAGGCGTTATGGAAGACCCTTCAATCATATGCGTTGCCGAATTCATTTTATAGTCATGAAGGCTCGTGGTTTTTGCCTGCCAGCGGTGATGTTACAGAAGCCATTCAATTGATTGAGCGCGAAATGGCCAATCCCGTGGAGCCGTCCGGAAGAAGTCAACGCAAGCTGCGACTCAAAGAACAAGTCCGAAATGAGATCAAGCGCCTGCAAAGGCACCAAAGCCAAAAGAAAGAGCGAGGTGAGGGAGATGAAAATACAGCTATCTATATAAGCAACGCAGGATTGGTACTGCTCCATCCTTACCTCGCACATTTGTTTGCGCAATGCGGGCTGCTGAACAACCATGTCTTTAACAACCAGGAGGCGGCACAACGGGCCATTGTTATGTTGCACTATGCTTGTTCCGGACAGCTGTTATTCAAAGAAGAAGACTGTGTGTTGAATAAGATCTTATGTGGCTTTGAACCTGAAGCGAACCTCGAGTCGGTGCATTTGCATCACGACGAGAAGGACATGGTGAATAGCATGTTGCGAGCGCTGGCCAGTCATTGGGAGGTGATGAAAAACAGCACCGAAGATGAGATGAGAGGAAACTGGTTGGTGCG
>JBMOKS010000326.1:15812-17733 GCA_049324355.1 Bacteroidota bacterium | reverse complement strand
GGAGGTCTTGATCCGATGAGGATGATCTTTCCGCCGGTTGACTGGGTGAGCATGTGTTGAAAAATAGGGCGAGCGCTGTAGTAAGCCGTCTCAAAATTCAGCGAAAACATTTTTTTCACAGACTTGCCATCGGCCTGGGCAATATTTCCCATGGCAAACCCGCCGACCAATAGCAAAGCGGCGTCTATGGGGTTGTTCTTTTTTAGCACTTGTTCAATGGCTTCTGTTGTATTTTGCTCGTTGGTGAGGTCGGCCGTAAATGTTTCGAGGTCGCCCCGGGTCTCGAAGCCCAACGATTTTCCAGCCGATATCGAAGCCATGACGCGATGCCCGTCAGCCAGAAACTTTTGGATGCAGGCTCTTCCAAGATTGCCGGAACCGCCGGTGATGAGAATGTTTTTTTTCATGGACGCAAAGTAAGCAGAAACCGCAAGGTAGAAAGCAGGTGTAAATACTTTTAAACTTTTACGCTTTACGCTTTCGGTGATTTTTTCTTGGATTTTTGACTAACTTAGTACAAGACCTAAACACCATGATGAAGCTCGTCGCCCTTTTGTTGTATTCATTTTTTGCAGCTCAGGAGATCCCGCTGAAGCCGAAGGAGGAATTTGAGGTTAAGCTGGATTATCAGTTCCGTGTCAGGCCTGCGGTTGATGTCAATAGTGTGAACCTGTCCGAAACTCGTCAGGAGTACGAGCGCCGTACCGCCAGTGCGCCCCTTCCGTACCTGGGATTGCAATTTAAGTTGCTAAAACTGTCGGACGAGGAAAGGCGAATAAGGGTTGTCAACAACTTCAACAAGGTTCTGATCAGTAGAAAAGTTGAGGAAGGGTCTTCCTTCGTCATCGACATGGGATTTACCGATGATGTAAAAGACCGGGTAACCGCACACGAATATGTCGTATTATTACTATCACCCGACAAGCGGGAGACGAGCAAGATCGTCGTGAATGTGGATGAAGATGGTATATTTTATGTGAATGGCGAAAAGCGCGGCAAGTTCTGATTTTCCAATTGTTAATAATTGTTAAAATTTACGTCTATCCCATAATCTTTGCATACTAACCTTTAAACTTGCGGATTAAATACAATCGAATGAAGAAGGTTTTCTCCTTGATAGGGTTCTTATTATTCACTACCCTTTCTTTTTCTCAACCCAATCAACAACCAGACGCGGCCCAGCTTAAACTTAAGATTAAAAAACTCAATGTGCTGGGTTCGGTGTTATACATGGCAGCTCACCCGGACGACGAGAATACAAGGCTCATCTCCAGCCTCGCTAACGAAAGGCTGGCCTCGGTAGCTTACCTTTCTCTTACCCGTGGCGATGGCGGACAAAACCTGATCGGACCCGAGATCCGCGATCTGTTAGGATTGATCCGCACGCAAGAGCTTCTCGCCGCAAGGCGCATCGATGGCGGACAACAATTTTTTACCCGTGCCAACGACTTCGGATTCTCAAAATCTGCCGACGAAGCTTTCCAGATCTGGGGTAAGAACGAAATACTCTCAGATGCTGTCAAAGTGTTGCGACAGTATCAACCCGATATTATCATCACCCGCTTTCCGCCCGACGAACGTGCGGGTCACGGTCACCACACGGCTTCGGCGATCCTGGCAGGCGAGGCATTTGATGTTGCAGCGTCACCCACATCTTTTCCGGAACAAGTAGCCACGTTAGGTACGTGGCAAGTAAAACGTTTGTATACCAATACCGGTCGCTGGTGGAATAAAGATATTAATGAAAAGACACCGGGCGTCATCACCGTCGACGTTGGCGGATACAGCACGTTGTTAGGAAAATCGTATTCCGAGATCTCCGCCCTGAGCAGCAGCCAGCATAAAAGTCAGGGATGGGGTTCGCGTGGGGTTCGCGGTTACCAGGCCGAGTTTCTGGAACATATGAAAGGGGAGGTGGCGC
>JBMOKS010000326.1:0-15802 GCA_049324355.1 Bacteroidota bacterium | reverse complement strand
AAGGAGTAAATATCACATGGACACGCCTCAAAGGCGGCGAGAAAGTAAGACCGCTCGTGGAGCGCGCCATTCAAGAATTTAATCCCGAAAATCCGGCCGCCATCGTACCCTTGCTTTTTCAGATTAGAACGGCCATCGGTGGCCTTGAAAACAGCGTCTGGAAAAGAAGGAAGTACCAGGAAACCGAACAACTTATTCAGGAATGCCTCGGATTGTTTATCGAAGCTACCGCGGGCCACTATCAATCTTCTCCCGGTGAAAAAATCAGAATTAACCTTGAGATCATCAACCGCTCAGGAGCAGAAGTTCAGGTCAATGAGATTAGTGCAAAAGGTGTGACGTGGGATACAACCTTCACACAAGTGTTAAGGCCTAACGTTGCTCTTCAATTGAAGACTTATGCATCTGTTGATCCGCATCGCGCGTATTCAGATCCTTATTGGCTAACGGAGCCGCACAGTCTTGGATTGTTCACGGTGAAAAACCCCGATTACATCGGCTTGCCGCAGAATCCGCCCGCGGCAGAATTTGTATTTTCCGTACAGGTAGGACAGGAAAAAATGCAGATCACACGACCTTTAATATACAAGTGGGTTGACAATGTGAAGGGCGAATGGTGGAGACCTTTTGAAATTGTGCCACCTGTATTTGTAAATCTGCAAGACAAAGTGATCATCTTTAATAATGGCCAGCCGCGAGAAGTAAAGATCGTAGTGCGTGGCGCCGGTGATCGCCTGCTGAAAGGAGAACTTAAGTTGTCGCTGCCGGCGGGATGGAAGTGCGAGCCCGCCTCCATACCGATCGAGCTGATGAAAAAGAACGAAGAATTAACCAAATCATTCCAGCTTTATCCTTCGGCTACTGAGGCTACTACAACGATCAAAGCTTTTGTAGAAACGGAGGGAAAAGTTTATGATCAATCCATCCAACTCATCAACTACGATCATATTCCGATTCAGACGTTGTTGCCAAAAGCCGAGGTCAAAGCCGTGCGGCTGGATCTGAAAAAAGAAGGAAATCTTGTGGCCTATATAAAAGGGGCTGGCGATGAAATTCCTTCGGCGTTGCGCAACATAGGTTACGAGGTTTGGGAAATGAAAAATGAAGAAGTGACTTTGCAAAATTTAAAACGTGCCGATGCAGTGGTGTTGGGCGTACGGGCCCTGAATGCCAACGAGCGCATA
Organism: Bacteroidota bacterium; assembly: GCA_049324355.1. Lineage (GTDB taxonomy): Bacteria > Bacteroidota > Bacteroidia > Cytophagales > Cyclobacteriaceae > Chryseosolibacter. Next base: position 14,618 of record JBMOKS010000326.1, on the reverse strand, counting down.
CGTTATATCATGCCCAGTTTGCTGGAGTACGTGAAGACCGGCGGCACACTGGTGGTACAATACAATACGAACTTCGACATGGAGACCGATGCCTTTTCGCCGTATCCGCTCAAACTCAGCCGCGAGCGTGTAACGCAGGAGGATGCCGAAGTTCGCATTCTGAAACCTGATCATGCTTTGCTGAATGCGCCCAATAAAATAACACCCCGCGACTTCGAAGGATGGGTGCAGGAGCGCGGATTGTATTATCCGTCAACGTGGGATCCTAACTTTGAAGCTCTGCTCTCGATGAACGACAAAGGTGAAACACCCAAAGATGGAAGCCTGCTCGTGGCTAAATACGGTGAAGGTCATTATATCTACACCGGCCTGTCGTTCTTCAGAGAACTACCCGAAGGTGTGGCTGGAGCCTATAAGTTATTTGCAAACGCGATCTCGTTGGGCAGGAGCAAAAAAACAGACAACGCTAAAACAAAGAACAAAACAAAATAACAACTCACCAACGAGTCATTTAATCTTGAGCATGGAAGAAGAACGTCCGCCTGTTTTTAAGTCCTGGCGCCACTGGTACACGTTGGTATTGGGTGTGCTTGCCATTCAGATCATTCTCTATTTTTGGTTAACCCGTTCTTTTGCATGAATTACCTAGACTGGGTCGTACTGGCCGGTACCATCGCTTTCATCGTGCTTTACGGAACGTGGCGAACGCGGAAAACTTCTACTATGGAGGGTTATCTAAAAGGTGACAATTCCATGAAGTGGTGGATGATCGGCGTCTCTATCATGGCCACACAGGCAAGCGCCATCACATTCTTGTCCACGCCCGGCCAGGCTATAGAAGATGGCATGCGCTTTTTGCAATTTTACTTTGGACTGCCCTTGGCCATGGTGATCATTTCGGTTACGATGGTGCCCATTTATTACAAGCTAAAAGTATATACCGCATACGAATACCTGGAAACACGATTCGATCTGAAGACACGTTCGCTCGCTGCGATATTGTTTTTGATCCTTAGAGGCCTGTCTGCAGGCATTACGTTGTTTGCACCGGCGCTTGTACTGTCCACCATTCTACATTGGTCTACAACACTTACTACAATATTAATTGGCTCTTTAGTGATCGTGTACGTCGTGTCGGGCGGCACCAGAGCGGTGAGCCTTACGCAACGGCAACAGATGACCGTGATCATGAGCGGAATGATCCTCGCCGGTATACTGGCTTTTACTTTGTTGCCTGAAAATATTTCGTTTTCCGATACCGTTCAGATCGCGGGTGAGATGGGGAAACTTAATCTTGTAAACATAGAATTTGATCCCAACGACCGTTATAATATCTGGTCGGGGCTCATTGCCGGAACATTTCTGTTCCTTTCATACTTTGGTACAGATCAGTCGCAAGTGGCGCGGTATCTCGGCGGAAGCTCCGTGGCCGAAAGCCGCCTGGGACTGATATTTAATGGATTGTTGAAAATACCGATGCAGTTCATTATTCTTTTTATCGGTGTGCTAGTGTTTGTATTCTACCTGTTCTTCAAGCCACCGGTGTTCCATAACCAGGAGCTGAAGGCGCGTGCGTTGCGTACGGAGCAAGCCGATTCGCTACGATTATTAGAGGGTCAATATGATAGCATCTACGCACAAAAGCAGATCGCCGTCAACGAACTTGTAGACGCCATACATGCAGCCGACGATGAGAAGATTCGGGTGTCGCGCGACGAAGTTCAGCAACTTCATCACGCCGAGGCCAGCGTGCGTCACCAGGTAAAAGCTGCGATTGGTAAGGCTATTCCGAATGCCAAAACCCAGGACCGCGATTATATATTCCTGAATTTTGTGCTCCACAATTTGCCGCATGGCATTATCGGTCTATTGCTCGCGGTGATGTTTTCAGCGGCGATGTCGTCAATGGCAGGTGAACTCAACGCGCTGGCTTCGACCACCTGTGTCGACATTTACAAACGCTCAGTTCGTTCCGAAGCCGGGTCTGCACATTATCTGAAAGCATCGCGTTGGTTTACCATACTGTGGGCTCTGCTCGCTATGGTCTTTGCCATGTTGGCCAATTTTGCAGAGAATCTTATTCAGTTCGTTAACATCGTCGGCTCGTTATTCTATGGCACTATTCTCGGAATATTTCTCGCTGCCTTTTATGTCAAGTATGTGAAGGGCACTGCCGTTTTCTGGGCAGCTATCATTGCCGAAGCTGTGGTACTCTACTGTTATTTTTTTACGAGCATAGCATTCCTGTTATACAATATCATTGGCTGTGTTGTGCTGATTTCCGTGGCTATATTGATCCAGGCATCAATGCCTGCCGGGAAGCAGCCGGTAAAATAATTCCAAAACTTCATTTTCCTTTAGCGAAGGATCACAAAAAAAATAATCATGCCAGGGTGCGGTTGCCCAATCAAGCGGCAGCAGGTTATTGCGGCATATTGTCGATCATCGATTCTTTATGACTGCATATTAACTAACTTTTTTTCTGCAACGTATGTAAACTATATCCACGGAAATGTAAAACCAAACAGATGTAGTATGATACCGGACAAAATAATTTACACCGATGGGCATGATGTTACCGTTACGGAAAGTACGCTCAAAGTGAAGAACGCTTCGTACCGCCTCAATGGTATTACCAAACTGTCGCTTTGGCGTATCAGGCCCGAGCGTTGGCCTGGCATAATGATGGTGCTCGTGGGATTGATAATAGCGGTGTGTGGCGCCTTGGACATGATACCTCCGGACTACAACGTAACATCGGGCGATCGTGTCATCAGCGCCAACACACTGGCCATCGCTATTGGTGCCGCGCTGTCGCTTATCGGCATTCTCATCACGGCTATGATCAGAGAACGTTATGCCGTGCGTATTGCCACAGCCGAAGGCGAGAAAAATGCAATCGTGAGTTACCACCGTGAATACATTGCCCAGATCATAGACGCCATCAATAAGGCCTTTGACTTTGGTCAATCACCAACCTATATGGCCGCAAAAGAATAAAACAGTAATTTGGTTTTAACTTCACAAGCCCTTGCTGGATAAAAAAATATTCTGCAAGGGCTTTCCTGGTGGGTTGGTGTCGAATATCCAGCTCCAGCATTCAATTTTCCGAATAAGCACTCATTCGTTCAGGGAAACACCACAAGATCTGCGTCTTGATAGTGAACAGATAAATTCATGTCACGTGTTAAGATTGGGTTATGCTTCTCTATCTTTATAAAAAAGCTATGGCTAATATGAAAACTAAAATTTTGCTGATCGCTGGCTTTATATTTAGCTCGGTGGTGCAGGCGCAGTCATTGGAAGAGAAAGAAATTGTTGCGGCGGTTGAAACGTTACGCAAAGCCATGATCGATGCCGACAAAACTGGGCTGGAAAACCTGACAGCAGATGACCTTAGTTACGGCCATTCCAGCGGCAGGGTAGAAGACAAAGCTTCATTTGTGGAATCGCTCGTCAGCGGAAAATCCGATTTTGTTACGATGATCCTTTCCGATCAAACTGTAAAAATTGTTGGAACCACAGCGCTGGTTCGCCACAAACTGCAAGGCGACGTTAACGATGGTGGCAAGGCGGGAACGATAAACCTGGGTGTGTTGCTGGTCTGGCAAAAACAAAATGGAAGATGGAAACTTCTGGCGCGCCAAGCGCATAAATTTTAGCGTCTCACCACGCGCTAGACCCGATTCTTTTCCTGCTGCTGCTTTTTTAAGGTGAAGAAAAAATTACTCAAACCTATCAATTGACCAGCCCTTTCGCCGATCCACTGCTGGCACTTCACACGGTTAAAGACATACTGAAACAACATGTGCCCGCATGGTCGGGTATGGTAATTTTCCAATTTTTAGCTCACACGCTAAACTTTTTAATATGGGAAAAGATAAGAAGGGTAAGTTTCAGTCTCCGGCAGGTAAGACTTCAGGAATATCACGCAGACAGGCGGCGGGTATTGTTACCGTAGATCCAAAATTGTACGAGCATTATCCGGAAATTGCAGATAAATATACCGTGGGCGATGACGAGGTGGCTGCGAACGTGCGTGTCAGGCATCCCAACCGTAACGTTGACAAAGCCAAAGAGAAGAAAGTAAATAAAAACGCCGACAAAGCAAACCAGGTAAATGTGGAAAACAAGCGAAACAAGGTGACTGAAGTAAACAAGGTAAACCACGGATACGAGGGAAACGAGGGAGACGAGGGAGACGAGATACGGGAGGTGTACGAAGGAAACACAAGCAACAAGACGAGGAACGATGATAAAGTTGCCTCTAAGATTGTCGAGCCGGGAAAATTGACCGATGAACTTTTTGCCGAACTGGCAGAGTATCGTGCGCCATGTTGTATGGCGGCGTTTATGCCCACGCATCGGTCGGGGGCCGAGGTCAATGAACAAATGGATGCCATTGCATTCAAGAATATATTACAACGTGCCACAACCTATCTCAGCGAAAAGGGATACAGTCAAGCCACCATTCAAAAATTGTTGGCGCCGGGTTATGAATTGCTGAGAAACGAGGGGTTTTGGTACAACCTTTCTAATGGTATGGCCCTGTTCATGGCAGATGACTTTTTCAGGTTGATAAAAATGCCAATGACACCGAAAGAAGAACTCCTCATCAATACGACGTTTTATGTGACACCGCTGATTCCGATCATTACGGCGCGCGACTATTTTTATTTACTGGTGCTGAGCAAGAAACAAGCAAGACTTTACCAAGCCGATGCATTTAGTATGGATTATATTCCGGTGCCGGAGTTGCCCCATGGTGTTGAAGATGTTGTTCACTTTGAAGAGAAGGACGATCAGAAACTCCGGCGAACCGGTAGCGGGGGTGCTGGCGGCGGAGCGATCTATCATGGTATCGGCGCCGGAAAGCCGGACGATAAAGCAAACCTGTCCATGTACTTCGATGAAGTAGATGAAACACTATGGAGCGAAGTGCTGCATCAGGAACATGTGCCATTGCTGCTGGCCGGTGTAGAGTACCTTATTCCGTTATACAAAGAAGTAGCCAAATACAATAACATTTGGCGTGAGGCTCTTAGCGGCAATCATGAATACGACGATCAGCGGTCATTGTATGAAATGGCCCGGAAAATAATGGAACCATACTTTCGTCACCGTGCCGAGAAAGCTCGCGAAATGTACGGGAATTATTCATCTTCGGGACTTACCTCGTCAGATCCGCTCGAAGTGATTCCGGCAGCATACTATCGCCGCGTGTGGTATTTGTTCGTCTTGAAGGGCGAGCACATCTGGGGGAAATTCGATGAACAGAACAACAAGATCGAGATCCACGACAAACGAGAAGAGGGTGATGAATGTCTGCTCGACCGCGCCATGATCAAAACGATCCTCAATCGCGGAGACGTATTCATACTGGAAAAAGGACAAATGCCCGAAGGTGTAACGGTAGCTGCAATAATGCGATACCAATATTCAGAATAACTTAAATGACATCATGATGGACCTGATCACCGAAATGCCGAAAGGAATACCCCCGCAGCACCAGGACAAACAACCCGGTGTAGAGCAAAAGATGAGACCCCGGCCCATCTACGACAACGACGAACCCGGATACGATCGCCTTAAAGATAAAGTGGCCATCATCACGGGCGGCGATAGTGGCATCGGCCGCGCAGTCGCTGTGTCGTTTGCTAAAGAAGGAGCTCATGTGGTGATCGTGTATTTCGACGAACACGAGGACGCCGAAGAGACGGCTGCCATCGTTCGTCGTTATGGAAGAGAAGCGTTGTTGATCGCAACCGACGTGTCGCAGGAGGTAAACTGTAAAAATATTGTCGACCAGACTATCGATAAGTTCGGGCATATTCACATTATTGTAAACAATGCCGCCGTGCAATACGAACAGCAGGATATCCAACATATCACCGCGCAGCAATGGGAATATACTTTTAAAGTGAACATCTTCTCATACTTCTATATGTGCAAGTATGCCGTGCCGCATTTGAAAGAAGGCAGCGTGATCATCAACACCACGTCAGTAACGGCATATAAGGGCAGCGAAGCGCTGATGGACTATTCCGCTACAAAAGGCGCCATTGTATCGTTTACCAGAAGTTTATCGCAATCATTGGTGAAAAAAGGTATCCGCGTAAACGCCGTAGCACCCGGCCCCGTATGGACGCCGCTCATACCTTCATCGTTCGACGACGAAAAAGTAGAGGCCTTCGGAAAAGATGTGCCAATGGAACGCCCCGCGCAACCCGTAGAGATAGCACCATGTTATGTATTTCTCGCCTCTCGTGAAGGGGCGTTTATTACCGGTCAGGTCTTACATCCCAATGGAGGTTCTATTATTAACGCTTAATGGGCATTTGGCATGAGTACTACTTTGTCAGTGCAAATCATTGGGTGTAAGTTCAATTTGTATTCGAAGTTTTTGGAACGCTCGTAACAAAGCGGCCAAGCTTCGATAAGTCATTCACTACGAAGAATGTCAACCGGATTATTCCTTGCTGCTATAATGGACTGATATCCTACGGTGAGGATGGCAACCGTCATGGCACCAGCTCCCGCAGTGGCAAATACCCATAAGTTGATCGGAGTTCGATAAGCAAAATCACTCAGCCAGAAGTCGGTGACGAAGTAGGCAATGGGGCTGGCAAGCAAAATTCCAATACCCACAAGGGTTGTAAACTGCCTGGAGAATACAAAGATAAGCCCCCGGATACTTGCGCCATGAAGCTTTCGTATTCCCAGCTCTTTTTTACGCTGCTCGGCGGAATATGCTGAAAGTCCAAAAAGGCCTAAGCACGCAATGATCGTGGCAAGTGAAGTAAATACGTTCAGAATGACACTTAATTTCTGCTCTGCTTTAAAACTATTGTCAAATTCATCATTCATGAAACTGAACTGAAAAATAATTGAAGGGTCAATTTCCGTCATGGATTTCTTTACATCGTCTATGATTAATTGCAGGTCGTTGCCGTCGCGGACGGAAGCCGGGTTTATTCGCATGGAAAGATACTTACGGCCTTGCCCATGACTCCAATGGAGATCGTTATTTTCATGCATAATGAGAAGGGGAAGTATTTTTTGCCTGACGCTGTTAAAATTGAAGTTCCTGACAACGCCGATTACCTCGAATTTTTCCTCGGCATCAAATGATTGCACGATGAATTTGCTAACAGGCGAATTATTTTCCCAGCTATCACGTGTACCAAATCCCAGGATACGGGCAGCTTCTTCGTTGATGATGACTTTGTACTTATCGCTGGCGTTTGCCTGATCAAAGTTCCTTCCGGCAATAAATTCCGCCTCAAGTAATGGCAGGTAGTGTTCATCAATACGCATGTAACTTAAGTCGAGAACTTCATCTGAGTTTTCGGCACGGTAGCGATCTCCCTCCCAAACATAAGGGGGCACGGAATGAGACAGTGCAACTTCTTCGAATGCTGGATTTGTTCTTATTTTCTCCTTTAACACACCGGCATTATTGCCGAGCTGTTCTACATTATGCAATTGCAGGATGTTGTCTTTCATCATTCCCACATCCATGTTTCTTGTATAAGAAAGCTGTTTGTGTACAAAAAAAGTGCAAATGATAAGCGCGATGGAAACGGTGAACTGAAAAACGACAAGACCGTTGCGGATGCCGGCATTTCTAAGACCCGCCCTTAACTTGCCTTTGAGAACTTCCGCCGGTCTGAAAGCGGATAGATAAAAGGCCGGATAACTGCCTGCTGCTGCACCAAGTATGAGAATGAACGCAGGGATGCCAAGGATAAAGAACGGTTTTGTAAAATGAGGTAAAAGCGTAAGATGTCGATCGGCAAAGGAATTGAATGCACTCAACGAAAGTTCGACCACTATAATTGATAAAAATGTTCCAACGGCAACATACATGGCCGACTCGATCACAAATTGCCACATAAGCGTTCTTTTCTGCGAGCCCAATACTTTTCGTACACCGACTTCTTTTGCGCGCCCGCTTGACCGCGCTGTCGACAAGTTCATAAAATTAATGCACGATAATGTCAGTACCAGGATACCGATAACACCAAAGATCATAACGAATTGAGGATTGCCAGTAGGACCAAACCTATGGTAATTGGGCGTTGACGCGAGATAAATATTGCGGACTGGTTGGAGGTAAAGTGTCCATTTTTTTCCTGCCGTGAATTCCTCGAAGCTTTGGTTAAAAATATCTTTTGTTGTACGTGCTGCCCATTTTTGGGGAAGAGCCTGAATTCTGTTTTCCAGGTCAGCCACATTTGTTCCTGGCTGCAGAAGCACATAGGTGGAGAAACCGGTCCATATCCACTTCCAGCTATTGTCTTTCATATCTGAAATAGATGAAACCGATCCCAACATGTCAATCTGTAAATGTGAGCGTGCCGGAAGGTCCGATAAAATTCCATTCACCGTGTAAGCAATATAAGTTCCATCATTCTGCTTCACTTCGATGACCTTCCCCATGGCGTTTTCACTGCTGCCAAAGTAGCGTTGAGCTGTTGATGTGGTTAAGGCCAAAGCGTTCGGGTTCTTTAACAGGGTTGCTTTATTCCCAATTTCAAGAGGGAATTGAAACACCCTCAGGAAGTTGTCATCTGCGAAAAATATTTTTTTTTCTGTGTAAACAACTTGCTTTTCGCTTGCCGTAATGCGCACTGTTCGTTCGCCGATGCTCAGAATTCGGGTTACTTCTTCGAAATCGGCGATGTCAGTCTTCAATGCCTCCGCCACACCGGGTCCAGTGGATGCAAATTGTTCATTCCAATCGCCCCAAATCATAGGCTGGTTAACGCGGTAAATTCGCTCGCCGTTTTGGTGAAACGTGTCATAGCTGGTTTCATCATGAACATATAATCCAATGATCAATGTTGTACTGATACCCAGCGTTAAACCAAGGACATTCAGTATGCTGAATTGTTTTTGTTTCAGCGCGTTCCGCCAAAATATTTTAAGCATGTTGCCGATAACCATAGTATTGTAATTTTGTTTTTTGCGTGTTGTGGAATAGAAGCCGAAAAGCAAGTGAATAGCGTTGATCATGTACATGACCTCTGCCACGAATTTTCCTTTGGTGTAAAGTTGCTCTTCGTAGAGCTCATGCAGGTCACCCAAAAATTCTTCAATAGCGACGGGCTCTACCCAACGGGTAATCAACCAATCGGCCAGTTTTTGAACCGGTGTTTTTTTGTTCATAAGGTCAGCCGTTAAGTTGCGGAATGAGCGCCCACATTTTCTGACGAACTTCCTGCGATGCTCTCAGGTACTGCATTCCTTTTTTCGTGATCTTGAAAAGTCGCTTTCTCCGGTTGCCTCGTTGCCCGGAATTGCCGCCGAGTTCGGAGGTCAGCAGGCCTTTGTTCTGAAGCCTGTACAGTGTTATGTGCACAGCGCCAAGCAAGATGCTGCGTCCGGAATGGTTTTCAACTTCCTTCTTTACCGAGATCCCGTATCCTTCGCCGTGCAGTATGCAAACCGCAAGCAGAACTAGTTCTTCGAATTCGCCGATGTTCCTGGAGTTCATTCGTTATACATTGTATGTTATACAAAATTATAACTAATTGCCAGATTCCCAAACGAAGTACTACTTTGTCAGTGTAAATAATTGCGTGCAGGTTCAAGACTAGATTGATAAAGTAGTATTAGTACCGTGCACCGGGCCCTGGCGAAATTTTATCTCCTGCTCAGACTCTGAGCCTGATCCAGGCTTTAACTCCGGAAAGGGAAAAATTAACCCTTTAGCGCCGAGGCGAAGTTTGTTCTATTCAGGCTCAAAGCCTGAAACCCACAGATGGTGATGATTACAAAAACGCAATATACTATCGGGTACACCGGGTCAAACCACATGAACTTGGTTGAGAACACAAATACCCTAAGCAACTCGTTTAACAAAATGTAGGCGACAGGCCCAAACACAGCCAAAGCCATTATCAGTTGCTTCACAAACTCACGCACCAGAAGGTAGGTGATGTGCGCTATCCGTGCACCAAAAAGTTTATGAACAGCAATCTCTTTAAGCTTGTCGCGTACAAGGCTTACACTAAGTCCGTAAATGGCGAAACAGGAGAGCACCGCGGATATAAAAGCAAGTATCGCCGAAAGCTTATTAAGCCGGTCCTGGTAGTCTACCCACGACTTAAAATGGCCACTGAGATAGCTTACCTTAGCCATTTCGCTTCCACTTGAAAGACTTTTCGAAAGCCGCTCTACCGTTCTGCGAATATCAACTTCAAGAACGCGTACGCACAACCAATTGTAATGATAATCGTGGCCGATCGTAATCTTCATGGGTTTCTCGGGTTGATTAAAAACACCGCTGAGATCGTCTATTACACCAATAACATTCGGCCGATTTTCGCCTATACATGCTTTACCGCTCCGGTTGACGACCATTGCAGAATCACGCGTGTTGGGCCCAAACCAAAAACCCTCCTGCATATGGAGGTCAAAAAACTCTTTGAAACCTGCATCAGCCTGAAGTAAGTAAAAGTCCGAGCCAATTTCTTTACTGATTATTCGGTCGGGGAGCTGCGATACAGCCATCACATCGAGAATGTTCGGGTTGAATTGTTTCCAGCCCGACCGAAGGTTCCGAACGCCTTCGTTGGTGATGCCTGCAGGGGAATTTAGAAATACGATCTGATCGTGATTCTGTCCCGGTTCTTTTACAAGTGAATAATTAATTTGCCTTCGCACCACAACAGAGGCTATGATCAGAAAAATACTGATGCCCAGTTGAAGAAACGTGATGATGTCCTTGAGTTTTGGAAATGTTATGGTGTCGGTGCTGAGCAGGTGGTTGGGCGTGGCTTTTACAAATCGAATGGTCATCAACACCGGAGATAGGGTGAGCGCGATAAACAGTATCGCCATGGTCGTGATCAGCCTAATGTCGAATGCAAGAATCAAGGGCAATACCTGAACATTAAGGAGAGATTCTATAAAGCCACCGGACACGACCAAGATCAGCAAACCTAACAGCAGAGAGATGCCTACCAGCGCGGACGACTCCTTTAAGAAACCATATAAAAGATTCAATTGACTTGTTCCGGCAAGTTTTTTTATGGCAATTTCTTTCGCACGATAGGGGAGTGTGATGGTGGTAAGGTTAATGAAACTGCTGAGCGACAGAAAGAGAATCAGGCTTGTAATACAAATTAAGATGATGACACTATAGTTATCGCCATGTCTGGCTTCTTCAAAAAGCACCCGGGGTCCAAAATAAATTTCGGGCAACGGCTGGAGACTATACGTAAGAGTGGCCGGCTCTTTACCGGAGAATTTATAATGCGATGGTGTTGCCTTGAGAGTTCTTCCATAGATGCCAGCTTCTTGCGGATCAAAGTTCAATGTTGTTATAGCATCTGCGTGGAAGGCAACAAATACTTTAAAGTCTTCATGACTGTTTTTGGGGAAGTCATTGAATACTGCTGCAACTTTTACCTCTACGGTGTCTTTAAATGTGAAAAGCTTTATTCTCCTACCCACCGCATGACGTGTGCCCGTATACTCTTCTGCAGCCTTGACAGACAGCATTGCCGCAGCTTCGTTGGATTCATGAAAGTCCTTTAGGTTACCGTCTGTTATTTCAAAGGTAAAAACATCGACAATTTCCGGATCGGCTGAATGAATCTTTTGATCGTAGAAAGCTTTGCTGTGCCCGAAGAGCACGGTAACTTTGTTCATGATCTTGACTCGTGAAGCAACAAGGGAATCTTTATAAGCATCACCTTTTAGCTGATCAAAAACTTGCATGGGGATTTTAACAGACAATCGGTTTCCGCTGTACTGTTCATCTGTATTTTTCTCCAGTGCACGAAATACAAGGCTGGCGTCGTGGTGAAACTTATCGAAACTGAATTCATTCAGCGAAAAAAGAATAATGAGTAAGGACGTCGCGAAGGCCACTGCCAAGGTTATGATCTTGAGGATATAAACCTCCAGATTTCTAAACATGATTCGGACAAACAACCGGGAATGGAAGTCGATCATTGGTAAAGTACTTTCGTCAGGGTATTCAACAACCCCGCCAATATCAAAAACTCAGCATTTCAATGATTTCTGAGGTTGTTCATTTCAGTATCGGACGCATGTAGTCGATAGCGGACATCATTTGTTCCAGACTAAGTCCGGGGAAGGGAAGCTTTCACTTAGATATGAACCCCTGAGAGGGTAGGATAGTGCGGATCAGGGTCTTGTGGTAATTGAACTTGCTAGGGTGTTTTAAAATGCATTATAAATAACCGCTAAACCAAAAAGCACTGAGAATGGGGATATGAATTGAAAATACTTCGGTTGTAAAATGTCCGCGCTTTTTAGCGAAAATGCATGATGCATTTTTCTCGGAACAAAATAGAGGATAATGGAACTTACAAGCATAAACCATCCCAATAGATAGAAGGGTAAAGGATATTTCGAAAAGTCTGAGTATAAAATTAAACTTATGGCAGGAATCATTCTAATGGTTATCTCAGCGTAGTTAATGAAGTTGGTACTTCCTGCTTTTTGTAAAATGGCTCTTGCCCTTTTAGGTTTTAAAAGCATAAGCACTCCAACACCAACTAAAAAAACTCCAAACAATATAACGATCCACTTAGCAATTGTTATCATATGTTTCTTTTGGCTTAAGTTACGTAGGAAGGTGTTTTTGTGTAAATGGCAACATCTTTTCGCTGCATCGAGGCGTGTCGTGGGAAATGTAGTAATTAATCATTAAACTCTGGCAGCAATGGGTATTTATTCGTCGTACGTCACCCGTCAGTCGAAATTCGTATTCACGACGGTTGTTTTTTACTCAACTCTACGTATTGCGAAGCCAATACTTGTACGCCATTGAGGCGAATCAGTTTTACCGTGTCGCCATGGCAATCCAGGCCTTTGCCAAATTCTATGATGGTGTAGCCGATGCACTTTTTCCTCGGAGCGGTCCGAGTGAAATGATCTTCATGTCCCCGGGTATCTGCTCCTGAGAGAATGGCCATAAATAGCAGTATGGCAAACGTGGCAAATACCTTTTTCATGCGATGGAAGCCCAGATGGGATAATGCATCCGGTATCTTACGCTCCAAAAAATCTATGCCAATACTGTCGCTTGGCTAATTTGGGTCGGAAAGGGGTCTTAGGCAAAGACGAAGAGCACAGGCTGGGTGCTCTTCGTCCTCAGAAATATTCAAAATGAGACTATCATGATGTGAAAGAAGTGAGTGACAAAGGCAGTTTGCGAATGCGCTGCCCCGTAGCGCGATAAATTGCGTTGCACACGGCAGCGGCTACCGGAGGCAATCCCGGCTCGCCCAAGCCCATAGGGTTTTCTGTGCTCTCAACAAACTTAACTTCAAGGGCAGGCACGTCGGGCATACGTATCATACGATAGGTGTTGAAGTTCTTTTGCACGGGCGCGCCATTCTCAAAACTCAGCTCGCCATACATGGCATGTCCGAGACCATCTACAATGCCTCCTTCGACTTGTGTTTCGGCCCCGCTTAAGTTTACAACACGTCCGCAGTCAATGGCGCAGCAGATCTTGTGGACCTTCACTTTTCCATCAATGATAGATATTTCGGCTACCTGTGCGGCATAGGTACCGAATGAAAAATGCGCGCTAAATCCTTTGTAGATCCCGCGGGTTGGCGCGGCAGTCCACTGGCCCATCTCGGCGGCAAGTTTGATCACCGCCTGGTATCGATCGGGGCTGTAGCTAAGTTTTCCAAATTGGTTTTGTTTGGCGCGGTCGAGCAGTTCGAGCCTGAAGGCCACGGGGTCTTTCTTCAGCTCCAAGGCGATCTCATCAATAAAACTTTCTTCGGCGAAAGCCAGGAAGTTGTGATTGGGCGCACGCCACGGCCCCACTGTGATGGCTGATCTTAAATTATGACTATCCACTCTGTAGTTCGGAATAGCGCCCGCCGGAAAATTGTCCTGCCGCGTGCCATTATCCTGGTTGACCGATGCCGCAATGAGGTACCACGAGTCCAGTTGGCTATTGCTGTTGATGGTTGCGCGATAGCGGTACATGCCAGCGGGTCTGTAGAACCCTCCTTGAATATCATCTTCGCGCGTCCAGATCACCTGAACAGGCGCTTGTGCGAGTTGTGAGATCCTGGCAGCTTCTACGGCATAGTCTGATTGTAACCTTCTGCCGAAACCACCACCTATGCGCGACATGCCCACCTTGATCTTTTCTTCCGGAATGTTCAGCGCTTTCGAAACATCGCTTCGTCCACGAGCCGGTGTTTGTATGGGACCATAGAGTTCTACTTCATCTGCGCGCACATCGGCGAAGAAATTCATGGGTTCCATGGGAGCGTGTGGTAGGAACGGTGCTTCAAAAACCGCCTCCAGCATTTTTTTATTTTCGGTCATGGCCTTGTCAACGTCGCCATCGCTGCGCTTGGGCGTATCGTGTTTCTGCCGGATCAGGTTTTTCAGCGCTTCCTGGTGATCTGCCGTGCTCTCCAGCTTTGCTTCATCTTCCCATTGTATCCTCAGCGCGTCTCTTCCTTTTTTGGCGAGCCATGTTGATGTGGCCAACACAGCGATCTTGTTATCGAAGGTCACTACATTTTTTACACCGTCTATCGCGCGGGCTTCGGTATCGTCGAAAGATTTAAGTTTTTTTCCAAAAGCAGGCGGTCGTGCTACGA
>JBMOKS010000325.1:0-17839 GCA_049324355.1 Bacteroidota bacterium | reverse complement strand
AGAAAGTGACCTTCGTTATGAAGGAGGGGATGGTTTATAAAAAAGACTAGGTCGGCCAACCAAAAATGTATACTGATCGCTACCTTTTAATACAAGGTAGTATTTAATGCACAACGGGTGCAAACCATATTTAAATTCCCCGTGTTTAAGGGAAAAATGGCCGACAGGCCCCCCTAAATCCTTTAATTATCCCTACTTTTGCAGTCCACAATTTTTGAGGAATACAGACGGGTATGGAAAACATCCGCAATTTTTGCATCATTGCACATATCGACCACGGAAAAAGCACCCTGGCTGACCGCCTTTTAGAGTTCACCGGAACCCTTTCAGACCGTCAGATGCAGGCTCAGGTGTTGGATAATATGGACCTCGAGCGTGAAAAGGGCATTACGATCAAGGCCCACGCCATCCAGATGAACTATAAACTGGACGGCAAGGAGTATATTCTGAACCTGATAGACACCCCCGGTCACGTAGACTTTTCGTACGAAGTTTCGCGCGCCATTGCAGCTTGTGAAGGCGCGCTGTTGATCGTCGATGCCAGCCAGGGAATTGAGGCGCAGACCATCTCCAACCTCTACCTCGCCCTCGAGCATGACCTGGAGATCATTCCGGTGATGAACAAGATCGACCTTCCACACGCCATGCCCGAAGAAGTGACTGACGAGATTGTGGATCTGATCGGTTGTAACCGCGAAGACGTAATCCGCGCCAGCGCTAAAGAAGGTATTGGTATAGAAGACATTTTAAAAGCGGTTGTACATCGCATCAAACCGCCAAAAGGAGACCCGAAAGCGCCCCTGCAAGCGATGATCTTCGATTCGGTATTCAATTCCTTCAGAGGTATCGAAGTTTATTTCCGCGTGTTCAACGGCTCTATCAAAAAAGGTGAGAAGGTAAAATTCGTCAATACCGATAGGATTTATAACGCCGACGAAATCGGTGTATTGAAGCTGGATAAACAACCGAGAAATGAGATTGGAGTGGGTAACGTGGGTTATCTTATTTCCGGCATAAAGGTGGCCAAGGAAGTAAAAGTTGGCGATACCATCACACATCCCGATAACCCCGGCGAATCCATCAAGGGATTTGAAAACGTTAAACCCATGGTATTTGCCGGCATCTACCCGGTGGAAACTTCGGAGTTCGAAGAACTTCGCGCTTCCATGGAGAAGCTTCAGCTGAATGATGCGTCCCTCGTATGGGAACCCGAAACGTCAGCGGCATTGGGATTTGGCTTTCGCTGTGGTTTTCTGGGCATGCTTCACCTCGAGATCATACAGGAACGCCTGGAGCGCGAATTTAATATGACGGTGATCACCACCGTTCCCTCCGTTCAGTTCAGAGCACATTTAACTGACGGAACGTTGCTCGACATCCATGCGCCTTCTGAGATGCCCGATGTGACCAAGCTCGAAAAATTTGAAGAGCCTTTCATTAAAGCGCAGATCATCACAAAGTCAGAATACATCGGCCCGATCATCAGCCTGTGTATGGACAAACGTGGTGTAATCAAAAATCAAAACTACCTCACCACAGACAGGGTCGAGCTTTCTTTCGAGATGCCGCTGGCTGAGATCGTTTTTGATTTTTTTGATAAACTAAAAACCATTTCCCGCGGATATGCCTCGCTTGACTATCATGTGATCGGCTTCCAGGAATCTGATATGGTGAAACTGGATGTAATGCTGAACGGTGAAAAGGTAGATGCCCTAAGTGCTATCGTGCACCGCGGAAAAGCCCAGGAATGGGGAAGGAAACTTTGTGAAAAACTAAAAGAACTCATTCCGCGTCACATGTTCGAAGTGGCCATACAGGCGGCCATTGGTCAGAAGATCGTCGCCCGCGAGACCATCAGCGCCATTCGCAAAAATGTGATCGCCAAATGTTATGGTGGTGATATTTCCCGTAAGCGCAAGCTGCTGGAAAAACAGAAGAAAGGTAAGAAGCGTATGCGTC
This sequence comes from Bacteroidota bacterium, assembly GCA_049324355.1. Lineage (GTDB taxonomy): Bacteria > Bacteroidota > Bacteroidia > Cytophagales > Cyclobacteriaceae > Chryseosolibacter. The sequence continues at coordinate 15,880 of JBMOKS010000325.1, read as the reverse complement.
AGATCGGTACGGTAGAAGTTCCCCAGGAAGCTTTTATGGCCGTATTGAAAATTGATTAACTTTAGAAATGGAGAGAAATTATGATGAAATCATTTCCGAAATACAGATTCAGCTCGATGAAATTGCAATAAATCTGAGGCAATTCAACGAAGAAATAGATAAAACGAATAGACGAATCAACCTCACAACAAGGCGACTGGTAAAAGCTGAGGCGAGAATGGAAATGTTTGAGCAATCTTTGGAAGGTTACAAAGAGTTTGTAAGGCTTCAGTCACGTTTGAATAAAAATTTCGAGGAATTCATTAGACGCAACGCAGCTAAATAGATATGAAGCGCGATAAGAAAATAGAAGAAATGTTGTCGAAGTTGCGCGAGATAAGCAAACACATTGCAGAAAGCTCAAGAAAGGCGAGACAAACGTCGCTCGCCATTGATAAGAAATTACAAAAAGAGATTGCTGACTATAATGCTCGGTATGGCAAGCGTTCAGCAAATGCAAAATAACTATGCAGGATTTGCAAACTACATACACCCTCATCGACGGCCGCAAGGTGTCGAGCGATATCAAAACAGAAATTTCTCAGAAGGTAGCGGTGCGCAAGCAGCAGGGGAAAAAGGTTCCGCACCTCGCCATTATCCTTGTTGGCGACGACGGTGCGAGCCAAACTTACGTCGATAATAAGGTGAAAGCCTGCAAATCAGTCGGCTTTCATTATACCATGATGCGCTTTGCCGACACCATCAGCGAAGAAAAACTAATGAAGCATATCGACCACGTGAATAACGACGATGACGTTGATGGCTTTATCGTACAGCTGCCATTGCCAGAACACATCTCAGTAGAAAAGATCACTGAAAAGATCCGCTCCGACAAAGACGTGGATGGTTTTACCAATCACAATTTCGGCAGCATCATTTCTAAAAACCCGTTGCTCATGCCTGCTACGCCGTTTGGTGTGATGGAACTGCTTCGTCGTTATAATATTCCCACAGAAGGCAAGCACGCTGTCGTCGTAGGTGCAAGTCGAATTGCCGGAGCTCCCTTAAGCATGATGCTCGCGGAACAAGGCAGAGCAACCGTAACGATTTGCCACAAATACACTGAAAACTTATCCAACTATACCCGCACTGCTGACATATTGCTGGTAGCCGTGGGGAAACCTGGTCTTGTTACAGAAGACATGGTGAAAGAGGGCGCTGTGGTGATTGACATCGGAACAACGAGAGTGGAAGGGCCGGAATATGCAAAAGGCTGGGCTATTAAGGGTGACGTTGACTTTAAAAACGTATCTCGCAAAGCATCTTACATAACACCTGTCCCCGGCGGAGTAGGTCCGATGACGATAGCATCTTTATTACTTAATACGCTGCGGGCCGCCGAATTACGCAACCCCTGATCACATTTTCTTAATTCCCCGTGGAGGTCAAAGAAAAAATTTCAAAAGATGTTCTTCCCCTGATGGAAGATTTCTACACCATCCAGGGCGAAGGATTTTACCAGGGTCATGCGGCTTACTTTATCCGGCTTGGAGGCTGCGACGTCGGCTGTGTGTGGTGCGATGTAAAAGAATCCTGGAATGCATCCGATCATCCTCTAGTGAGTGTCGACGAAATGGTTCGACGTGCAAAGAGCAGCGGAACGGAAATCGTGGTGATTACTGGCGGCGAACCGGCCATGTACGACCTTACGGTTCTCACCAAAAAACTTAAACAATCAGGGTTAAGAACGAACATTGAAACTTCGGGTGCCTATCCGCTGACCGGCACATGGGATTGGGTCTGTTTCTCTCCTAAAAAATTCAAAGCGCCTCATCCATCAGTTCCGGTTCAGGCCGATGAGCTGAAAGTGATCGTTTATAACAAAAGCGATTTCGAATGGGGCGAACAATTCGCTAAGGAGACCAAGGCCGGTTGTGAGTTTTTTCTGCAACCAGAGTGGTCGAGAGAAAAAGAAATGTTGCCTTTGATCATCGAATATGTGAAGAGCAACCCGCGCTGGAAGGTCTCTTTACAGATCCATAAGTACATGAACATTCCCTGATCATTTCAGGTTATGATGTTGGATATTGTCTCTGCTTCGAACGAATGTCTATAGACGCATTTATTGCACGGCTAAACACCTGGGGAGCCCAAGGGGTCCCGTTTCTGTTCCTGGTCGACTTTGAGCTGGAAAAACCTAAGGCTTGGAGGCTCCACGAAGTGGATCCCAAAGAACTGAAGTACGACATTAATGGATTTACCAATGCCGGACCAGACTCCACACGTCCGGATAATATTTCGCTTGCAAAATTTCCGATTTCGCTGGTAGAGTATCAGAAAAAATTTGAAAAGGTCCTTCAACACCTGGAATACGGCGATTCCTATCTCACCAATCTGACGATAAGGACCGGAATAAGCCTAAATGCAACGTTATCCGACCTGTTCAGCGTCAGCAAAGCCAAATACAAACTCTTGGTGCACGATAGGTTTATGGTCTTCTCTCCCGAAATATTTATCCGGATACGTGGCGGAAAGATCTACTCTTATCCCATGAAAGGCACGATCGATGCCGCCATTCCGCAGGCACGAGAAAAGATCTTAAACGATCAGAAGGAACTTTCTGAACATGTTACCATTGTAGACCTTATTCGCAATGACCTTAGTGGCGTCGCTGATAATGTTAAGGTTGTAAGGTTCCGTTATATTGATGAACTTAAGACCAGTGATAAAAGCCTGCTCCAGGTAAGCTCCGAAATCGTGGGCGATTTGCCGGATGGTTACCAGGCACATCTGGGCGACATTCTGGTAAAACTTTTGCCTGCGGGCTCAGTAAGCGGTGCGCCGAAATGTAAGACGCTGGAGATCATTCGACAGGCCGAGACGGAGAAACGTGGATATTATACCGGAGTGTTTGGATATTTTGATGGAAAGAATTTTGACAGCGGAGTAATGATTCGTTTCGTGGAACACGAAGGCAACCAATTCTATTACCGGAGCGGAGGAGGAATTACTACACAAAGTATTTTAGAACTGGAATACCAGGAAGCAATCGACAAAGTATATGTCCCTTTTGATTGAATCCATACGCCTGCAGGATGGCCAGTTTTTCAACCTGTTTTATCACGAACAACGTATGCTTCGATCGCTTGATATGTTGTGTGGTGTACATGACGGCATGAACCTGGAACAATTTCTGAAAGGCCTGGAAGTTCCTTCAAAAGGCCTTTATAAATGCAGGATCTCGTATGACGACATGACTAAAGAGGTAGAGTTTATTCCATATCAACCAAAAAAGATCGAGTCACTCCGGCTGGTGGAGCACGACCGCATAACGTACGAATTCAAATATAAAGATCGCAAAGCAATAGACCGACTGTATGAACTGCGCGATGGCTGCGACGATATTTTGATCGTTAAACGCGGGCTGGTCACCGATTCGTCGTATTCCAATATAATTTTCCGTAAAGGCAACCGTTGGTTTACACCGTGGTCGGCACTCCTCAAAGGAACCATGCGCCAATGCCTGCTCGACGAGCATAAGATCGAACAGGAGGTAATACGAAAAGAAGACATCAATGCCTTTGATAGCTTTAAACTTATCAACGCCATGTTCCAATTGGATGGGCCTGAAATTGATGTATCGAAGATTGTTTTTTAGCTTTCGGGATCATGCGCATCGTTATTGGTTTATTTCTGCTTTTTTCAATATCCTCACAGGCTCAGGTAATGCTGAGCACAAAATCTAAAAAGGCAATAGAGCTGTACACTGAAGCTGACAATTTCAGGGTGAGAGGCCAGTTTTCACAAGCCATCGCCCTGCTAAACCAGGCGCTCGACAAGGATAAGGAATTCGTGGAAGCGTATTACCGGTTGGGAATCGTCTACATGTCTGTGAAGGAATTTCCCACCGCCATCCAGCACTTTGAAAAAGGTCTCACGTACACCAATGATCCCCGCAAACAAAAAGTTTTCTGGTTCGACCTCGGCGAAAGTTATTTCACCGTGGGCGACTATGACAAGGCGGAGAAAGTCATCACCGACTTTTTGAAAGTTGAGTTACAAAACAAACAGAAAATCGACCGCGCCACGCTGTTGCTAAAAAATGTGGAATTTGCTAAGGAGAACAAAGAGATCGCTTCGCGATACAAACTCAAAGTTTTGAGCGACACTATCAATGCCTTTGTCATGCAATATTTCCCGGTGCTCACCGCCGATCAACAGGAAATGATCTTCACCCGAAGATTGGGCAACGGTCCGAATGAAGATGAGGATCTGGTGCTTTCGCGGAAAACTGCCGGTGGACGATGGAATGAGCCCCAATCCATTTCAAAAAATATTAACACCCGGCTGAATGAGGGCACTTGTACAATCTCCGCAGATGGGAGAAAATTGATATTTACGTCATGCGTAGGGCGTGAGGGCCACGGAAGCTGTGATCTCTACGAAAGCCGTAAGATTGGCAACGACTGGACCGAACCGAAAAACTTAGGTTCCAATGTAAACAGTGCGGACTGGGAGTCGCAACCTTCGCTCTCGGCAGATGGCCGTACACTCTACTTTGTGTCCGACCGCAGAGGTGGTGCCGGCAGAAGAGATATCTGGGTAACGACACTGAGCGAAAAGGGGGCGTGGACACGCGCCAAAAATATAGGCAAGCCCATCAACACGGTTTATGATGAGATCTCTCCGTTCATTCACGTCAATAATAAGATCCTTTATTTCGCTTCTAACGGACTCGTAGGTTTTGGCGGCTATGATATTTTTTCTTCCGAACGCGACACGTCCAAAACCTGGAGCAATCCGGTGAATATCGGTGCGCCCATTAACAATCATGAAGATCAGTTTTCGCTCTTCATCACCGCCGATGGGAAGAAGGGATATTATTCGCATGAAGAATACAAATCCGCCGGCTATTCGACCAGCAAGATCTATGAAATGGAGATCCCGGAAGAGAACCAGATCAAATTCAAAAGTAATTATGTGAAAGGCATTGTTCGCGACAAGCAAACTCGCGAAGTGCTTTCAGCTAAAATTGAGTTGATCAATCTGGCTAGCAACGTTGTGGAATCGTTGGTTGAATCTGACTCGCTGAGCGGCGAATATCTGATGGTGTTAACACAAGGCGCGGAGTACGCCTTGTACGTAAACAAAAAAGGATATTTGTTTCAAAGCCTGAATTTCAATTACTCGGAGATCAAGAATTACGAACCGATCGTGCTGAATATCGATCTTGAAAAAGCACGTGAAGGCTCAACTGCTGTGTTGAAGAATTTATTTTTCGACGTCGACAAGTATGACCTGAAGGAAAAGTCTATCACCGAGTTGCATAAGATTATTCGGTTTTTAGAAGATAATCCGCAGTTTAGGGTAGAAATCAGTGGCCATACCGACAATTCCGGGTCATTGCAATACAACCGTGAACTGTCACTAAAACGCGCCCAATCAGTTTACAATTTTCTGAAAGCCAATGGTGTCGCTCAAACCCGCCTGTTAACGAAGGGTTTTGGGCCCGACAAGCCCATAGCCGACAACACTACAGAAGATGGGCGCCAGCTGAACCGTCGGATCGAATTCAAAATCCTGAAATAGCAACATGGTATTTATCCCTTTTCTTTTGATAATTTTGCGTCATTAAGCTATGCTCTACGTCTCACGCAAAGAACACTTTAATGCGGCTCACAAGCTTTACAATCCTGCCTGGACTAAAGAAAAGAACATTGAAGTTTTCGGACCCTGTGCCAACGAAAACTGGCATGGTCATAATTTTGATCTGATCGTTACCGTGAAGGGTACACCCGATCCGGACACCGGCTTTGTAGTAGATCTCAAACGTTTAAGTACGATGATTCGCCGGGAAGTGATCGATAAACTCGACCACAAGAATCTGAACCTCGACGTTGACTTTATGAAAGACAAATTGGCGAGCTGCGAAACCCTCGTGATGGAGATCTGGAAAATACTGGAGAAGCACTTGCCCTCCGTAACCCGATATGGAAAACTTCACAGCATCCGGCTTTATGAAACACCCAGGAATTACGTGGAGTATTTTGGAGAGTGATCTTCAAACTTTGTTCAATTCCGCTCCGTAAGAATATACATGCGATACTATCTAATAGCTGGAGAACGTTCAGGAGACCTTCACGGAAGCAATCTGGTAAAAGCCATTAAGCAGCTCGATGCCGTAGCTAACTTCAGGGGTATTGGTGGGGAATATATGAAAGATGCCGGCGTAGCGCTCACCATCAATTATGGCAGCATGGCATTCATGGGTTTTTTTGAGGTGTTCAAAAACCTTCGAACCATCAAGAAATATATAACCATTTCGCGTCAGGACATTCTGGATTATAAGCCCGATGTTGTCATCCTGATCGACTACGCCGGGTTCAACAGACAAATGGCTTCTTTTTGCCACAAAAAAAACATTCGTGTTTTCTATTACATCTCTCCCAAGGTCTGGGCCTGGCATCAGCGTCGTGCGCTGCATTTGAAGCACAATGTTGACAAAATGTTTGTTATTCTTCCTTTTGAAAAAAGCTTTTACAAGAAATATGATTGGGATGTTGACTATGTAGGCAATCCTGTGTTGGATGCCGTTAAGAATTTTAAGGCCGATCCGCTGTTTATTCAAAAGCACAATTTTTCTGGTGACAAACCATTGGTAGCGCTGCTACCCGGAAGCCGGAAACAGGAATTAGAAAGAATACTTCCGCTAATGGCAAAGGTTGCCAACAGGTTTCCGAATTTTCAATTTGCAGTGGCCACGGTGAGTAATCTCGACCCTAAATTGTACGACCCGGTAAAAGGCCTGACCAATGTGACTACGATCAGCGAGGATACCTACAATCTGTTGCACCATGCTCATGCTGCCATTGTTACATCGGGTACGGCTACACTGGAAACTGCGCTATTTAAAGTCCCACAGGTAGTTGTGTATAAAACGGGCCAGGCCGGCTACACCATCGCCCGTTGGGTGGTGAGCGTCGAATTTATCTCACTCGTAAATTTGATCGCCGATAAGGAAGTGGTGAAAGAGTTGATCCAACAGGAAGCCAATGAAGTGGCAGTTGCCGGTGAGTTGCAGAAATTGGTTTTGGATGAGGCCTATAAAAACGAAGTGATTGCCAACTATAACAACATCTACAAGACCCTTGATATCGGTTCCGCATCGGCTAACGCCGCACGCCTGATGGTGAAATACCTCAATGCCGGTATGAAGTAAGAGTAACGAGGAACGAAGTTATTCGCTGCCTAGCTAACCAGGAACAATGAACCCGGAACAATTAAGCCACCTTGAGTTTGCTGTATTGAGATTTGCTGAATTTTTCTTCCGCGTAAGCCCGGTTGATCACCAAGCGCTCCTGGTTTTTCTCCGAAGGGAGTTCGAACATGGCGTCGTTGATGATGGCTTCGCAGATGCTGCGTAGTCCGCGTGCGCCCAGTTTAAATTCCATCGCTTTCTCAACGATAAATTCTATGGCGCCATCTTTGAACTCGAGCTCGATGCCTTCCATTTCAAACAATTTTTTGTATTGTTTTATAAGGGCATTTTTGGGCTCGGTCAAAATCTTACGCAGCGCTTCGCGGTCGAGTGGATTGAGGTAAGAAACTACGGGCAAACGACCGATGAGTTCAGGGATGAGTCCGAAGCTCTTGAGATCTTGCGCCGATACAAATTGTAATAAATTGTCTTTGTCGATATCGCCGGGATGCAGGCTGTCGTTGCCCGATGCAAAACCCAGCGGGCGGGTGTTCAGCCGGTTGCCAATAAATCGCGAAATACCTTCGAAAGCGCCACCGCAAATGAAAAGAATGTTCTCGGTGTTCACGGTGATCATTTTCTGGTCGGGATGCTTGCGTCCGCCTTGCGGGGGAACATTCACGGCCGTTCCTTCTAGCAGTTTCAACAATGCCTGCTGTACGCCTTCGCCGCTCACATCGCGGGTGATAGAGGGGTTATCTGATTTGCGGGCAATCTTGTCGATTTCGTCGATATACACGATGCCGCGTTCAGCAGCTTCCACGTTATAATCCGCGGCCTGTAGCAGCCGTGTTAAAATACTTTCAACGTCTTCACCTACGTAGCCAGCCTCCGTCAATACCGTGGCATCGGCAATACAGAAGGGAACCTGCAGGATTTTCGCCAAAGTGCGTGCGAGATAGGTTTTTCCGGTACCGGTTTCACCTACCATGATGATGTTCGACTTCTCGATGGTGACGTCACTATCGAGTTTACGTTGCATTAATCGCTTGTAGTGATTGTAAACAGCTACAGAAATGATTTTTTTAGCCTGGTCCTGGCCAATCACGTATTCATCCAGGAACTTTTTTATCTCCTGGGGCTTGATCAGCTTAAAATTGGGCGAAAAGCCTACATCGTTTTTGCTCTTTTTCTCTTCTGACAGGATTTGGTTAGCCTGGGTAACGCATTTATCACAAATGTGGGCATGAATACCTGAGATCATCAGGTCGACGTCTTTTTTGGATCTTCCGCAAAATGAACACGTTACTTCAGCCATAGTCAGGGGAATTTATATGAAAAACCGATGAGCCGGTCAGGCCATAAAGGTACTGAATATTCGGCACATCGGCATTTAATTTAGGGGTGAAGTCTTTAGGCTTTTTTTCGCTCCAGGACTTCGTCAATGATACCGTATTCTTTGGCTTCTATCGCGCGCATCCAATAATCGCGGTCGGAATCTTTTTCAATTTTTTCATACTTCTGGCCGCTATGCTTAGAAATAATATTATAGAGGTCTTTTTTCACTTCCAGCGTCTGGCGTAATGAAATTTCCATGTCCGAAGCTTGTCCCTGCATACCGCTCATGGGTTGATGGATCATGACCCGTGAATGGGGCAACCCTGATCTTTTCTTGGCAGCACCGGCTGTCAGCAGCACGGCTCCCATAGAGGCGGCTAAACCTGTGCAAATGGTGGCTACGTCGGGGTTGATATATTCCATAGTATCATAGATGCCCAGGCCAGCGTAAACTGAGCCACCCGGGCTGTTGATATACATGATAATATCTTTTTTGGGATCTGAAGACTCCAGGAACAAAAGCTGAGCGGTAATAAGGTTGGCAATTTGATCGTCGATGCCCATCCCCAGGAAGATAATGCGGTCAGAAATAAGACGTGTAAAAACGTCAATAGCACGGAAATTTCCCGGACGCTCTTCGATCACATATTGAGTCATGTTTTCGATCTTCTGAGCATAACTGTCGATAGTATTGCCACTCATGCCCAGATGGTGAACGGCGTACTTTCTGAATTCATTGTTACTGTTCATATTAAATTGTGTGATTACGAGTGTAGTTGAGGTCTAAATCCAGGTAATCTTAGCTATTGAACCTCAAAATTCCAACCTCCACTCTCTAAACTAATAGGAAATAAAAATGGTTTTAGGATCCCTAAAAAAGGATGCTAAAACCTTTGTCGCATAACCACCTGTGTTTATTGTGATCAGCTGCCTGTTGGGGCCTAGTGCTTATGTTCTTCTACGATCTTTTTGAACTCATCTACCGTCACCTTCTTTTCAGTGATCGTGATGTTGGCGCGGATGTGCTTCAGGATCTTTTCGTTGCGCAGCTGATTGTAGATGCGCATAAAATTCTGGCCGTTCTCGTTAGACAGATAGTTGTCGGCGATGGCATCGAGTTTGTCGCTGAGCTGTTCGGCAAAAGCCTGACCTCCAAATTGTGCGATAATAAGTTCCTTGGCTTTAGCTTTAACTTCATCAGCCTCAACTTTGATCTGGTTGTCGTCAGCGATCTTGTTTTTGATAAGATCCCACTTTAGGCCACGAACGTAGCTATCGAACTCCTGATTCAGGACATCGTCAGTCACTTTGCCTTCGCCGCTGGTCTTTAGCCAGGTCTTCAAAAAATCTGTCGGAAGATTGATGACTGTGTTTTCCAGGAAGTAATCTTCAATGTGATGTTCGAGGAAGTGTTCGGATTCGCGCTTGTAATTTTCGCTGATGGTCTCTTTTACTTTATTCACGAACTCCTCTTCGGTTTTCACGGAATCTTTTCCGAAAACGCGATCGAAAAGTTCCTGGCTTACCGTCGCAGGCTCTGTGCGGCTTACGGTGCTAACCTTAAAGAGATACGTGCCCTTGGCATCTTTCGCTTCTTCCGGTGAGTTTCCGAGTAGTTGCGACTTCAGTGTATCGTCAGTGAATATTTTGTTGATGTCAAATTCGATCTCATCTTCTTTTTTAACGCCTATAAATTTCTTCTGCTCTTTCTTCTCTACTTTTTCAATAGCGATGAAAGCGTAATCGCGCTTGAAATCGCCTTCCTTGGCGCGAAGTTCACCAAAGAGGTTGTCTTCTGCTCCGCTGGCCTCGGGATAATTTACTTTTCCAAAACGTTTTTTTAGGTCCGATATCGTTTCATCGATGATCTTGTTGTCGACTTCGATCGGGAATGACTTTACTTTGGCTTTGGTTGATAATTCATATTTGAAGTCCTCCACCATGCCGATCTGGTATTCAAACTCGAAATCCTTCTGAGAATCCCAGTCGATATCACGGGCCTTATCAGCATTGGGAAGCGGATCGCCAAGAATTTTCAGTTTATTGTCTTTGATATAGTCAGAAAGCTTGTGGGAAAGCAGGTGATTGATCTCGTCTACAAGGATAGATTTCCCAAACATCTTCTTGATCACTCCTGTTGGCACTTTACCTTGACGAAATCCCTTAATGTTTGCTTTGCGTGCGTAGTCGCGAACTTTTTCTTCAACGTGTGGTTGATAATCACCTTCGGTTAATTTAATTTTAATGAGACCTTCGGTGGTGTTCTTTTTGTTAAGTGTTATTTCCAAAGCTTAAAACGTTTGTTTTTATCAATAAACCAAGAACCCTCAATACCGGTTCAAATACGGGCACCGAGGGTTCGTTTGTGCGGATGGAGGGACTCGAACCCCCACGCCTTGCGGCACCAGATCCTAAGTCTGGCGCGGCTACCAATTACGCCACATCCGCTGATTGGAACCGGCTGCCATTCCCTGCTATCGAAAGCCTGTATAACTGCCCGTTACCGAAAAAAGGAGCGCAAATTTAGAGATTATTCGGGAATAAAGAATAGTTTGGAATTGTTTAAGTAAAAGTTGAGATTATTATTTGACGGATATGTTCGCAATATTTTGGCGACCTTCTGCAGCCTCCAAACCACCTGATACCACAGGGTAATGAAACATCGGGATGGGATTGCGGGATCCAAGTGGAATCAGGAATCAATTACAATTGCTGGGAAAACATAAAAATTTAGTATTTCAATGATGGTCATCGACGCCGAGCAGGAGAAAAAGGAGATCATAAACCGATATAGACGATTACTACGCAAGGCTAAGCCAATCCTCAAAGACGGTGATGCCAAACTCATCAAAAAAGCATTTACCATTTCGCTGGAGGCCCACAAGGATATGCGCCGCAAATCCGGTGAGCCATTTATTTTCCACCCCTTGGCGGTGGCCGAAATTTGTACGGAAGAGATAGGATTGGGAACCACCTCCATCATTTCGGCGCTCATGCACGATGTTGTGGAAGACACTGACATCGAACTGTCTGACATTGAGCGCATGTTTGGCAAAAAGATCGCGCGCATTATTGACGGCCTTACTAAAATACGCGGCGTTTTCGAGTACGGCACTTCGCAGCAGGCTGAGAATTTCCGCAAAATGCTTTTTACGTTGTCGGAAGACGTGCGCGTGATCCTGATCAAACTCGCCGACCGCCTTCACAATATGCGTACACTCGACAGTATGCCACGCAACAAGCAGCTGAAGGTGGCCTCTGAAACTATTTATCTCTATGCACCGCTGGCTCACCGCCTCGGATTAAATGCGATCAAAACCGAACTCGAGGACCTCTACCTTCGCTTCACCGACAAACCGATCTATCAAAGTATCGTCGATAAAATAGACGATACCAAAACCGTTCGAAACAAGTTCATCAAAGCGTTTATGATACCGATCAAAGACGAACTCGATGACCTAAAAATCAAATACGAGATAAAAGGGAGACCCAAATCCATTTATTCCATCTGGAATAAAATGAAAAAGCAGAACATCCCTTTCGAAGAAGTCTTCGATCTTTTTGCTATACGCATCATTCTCGACACGCCACTCGAACATGAAAAGGCTTTGTGCTGGCAGGTCTATTCTATTGTAACGGATCATTATACACCCAATCCCGATCGCCTTCGCGACTGGATCAGTACACCCAAGGCCAACGGCTACGAATCATTACATACTACGGTAATGGCCAAGAACGGCCAGTGGGTCGAAGTTCAGATCCGCACCAAACGAATGGATGAAATTGCCGAGAAGGGTTACGCCGCTCACTGGAAATACAAAGACACCGCATCAACGGCTGAGTCTAACCTTGAAAAGTGGCTGGCCCGCGTGCGCGACCTGCTGGAACAAAACAATCACTCGGCGCTCGACTTTGTCGACGACTTTCGGGGAAATCTTTTTAGCGAAGAAGTATTTGTTTTTACTCCAAAAGGAGAATTGAAAACATTGCCTTACGGCGCCACCGCGTTGGATTTTGCTTTTGAGATCCATACTCAGGTAGGTTCAAAATGTATCGGCGCCAAGGTGAACAATAAACTGGTGCCCATAAACTACGTGCTGAAGAACGGTGATCAGATCGAGATCCTCACTTCGCAGAAACAAAAACCACATGAAGACTGGTTGAGGTTTGTGGTCAGTTCGAAGGCAAAGTCAAGGATCAAGGAAGAACTGAAGGAAGATAAGAAAAAATCAGCTGAGGAAGGTAAAGAGATCATAATCCGAAAACTGCGTCAGCTAAAAGAAGAGCCGTCGCAGCAGATCCTGGAGCAAATGCGCGATTACTTTCACGCTCCCACCCACTTCGATTTGTATTTCCGCGTCGGCGGAGGCTTCATCACCACGGCCGATATCAAACGTTTTATTGAAAACCGCCCCACATCGCCGATTAAGGCCAAACCGAATCTCCAAATTGCCGACGCTAAAATGCTCGAACAGGAGATCACTAAGATCAAAGGCCGGTACGAAGATATTTTGTTGATAGGTGAAGACATGGATGTGGTGGACTATAAATTGGCCAAATGTTGTACACCCATTCCTGGTGACGATGTTTTCGGATTTGTGACCGTAAATGAAGGTATCAAGATACACCGCACTAATTGTCCCAATGCGCCCGAATTGTTATCCCATCACGGAAACCGGGTAGTGAAAGCCAAATGGACGTCACAACATGAAGTTGCATTTTTAACCGGCCTTAAGATCAGGGGCACTGACAGGGTGGGACTGATTAACGATGTGTCGAAAATCATTTCTGAAGAACTGAAGGTAAATATGAGTTCCATGTCAATTCATACCGATTCGGGAATTTTTGAAGGCGAAATTATGCTTTATGTGAACGATACCCGCCACCTGGAGCAACTCATCAGTAAACTGGAAATGGTTGAAGGCGTTGTGAAGGCGAGCCGGTTCGACTCGAAGGAATAAATCCGTCAGATTTGACGGGGAATGTTATCTTTGTCCCGGAATGGCATTATGGCACTTAATCCGCAGATTTACGAAGAAGTAAAAAAGATTTTTACAGCATACCTGGAGAATAAAGAGCTTAGAAAGACACCAGAGCGATATGCTATACTGGAAGAAATCTATTCTCGCGAAGGTCATTTCGATGTAGAATCCCTCTACATCAGCATGAAAAATAAAAACTACCGCGTAAGCCGGGCTACCGTCTATAATACACTGGATCTGCTCGTCGAGTGCGATCTGGTGAGCAAGCACCAATTCGGTAAAAACCTGGCGCAGTACGAAAAATCCTTTGGATACAAGCAGCACGACCACCTTATTTGTACTGAATGTAACAGAGTAGTGGAGTTTTGCGATCCCCGGATTCAGAATATTCAAAATACAGTTGAAGAAATACTTCAATTCAATGTGTTGCACCACTCACTCATTCTATACGCAGCCTGTAAGAAGGAAAATTGCGAAAACCGAAAAGCCTTGAACTAATATCTAAACAGATGAAATTTGAACATCAGATCAAAGATAACGCGCTTACCATCAGACTTTCCGGAGATCTTATCGGGGAAGACAATGGCACCAATTTGTTGGAAATTGCCAATAATGCCATTCAACAAAAAGTGTTGAATTGTATTATTGACATTTCGAAGCTCCGCTACATCAACAGCAGCGGCATTGGCGTGTTAATCACTATCCTGACAAAATTCAGAAACAAAGGCGGTGAAGTATTTTTAATGAAACCTTCGGAGAGCGTTCAAAAATTATTGGTGATCACTAAACTGAATGCCATATTTCAGATCGTGCAAAGTGAAGAAGATCTAAAAGTTCTCAAAAAGTAATCCGGTAATGTCGAAAGTAGATGTTTTGCTCGGCCTCCAGTGGGGCGATGAGGGAAAAGGAAAAATTGTTGATGTGCTGGCGCCCAAGTACGATGTGGTGGCCCGTTTCCAGGGTGGCCCAAATGCCGGACATACGCTCGAATTTGATGGCATCAAGCACGTACTGCATCAAATACCTTCGGGAATTTTTAGGGACAAGACAAAAAATGTGATCGGAAACGGCGTGGTCCTCGATCCCATTGTTTTTAAGATCGAAATAGAAAAACTTCAGAAGTATAACCTCAACGTCAAAGGCAACCTTTTTATTTCCAAAAAGGCCACGTTGATACTTCCCACACACCGCCTGCTTGATCAGGCATATGAGAAAGCAAAAGGAGCCGATAAAATAGGCTCTACCTTAAAAGGAATCGGTCCCACTTATCAGGATAAGATCGGCCGGCAGGGACTGCGTGTCGGCGACATTCTATCCGATAATTTTATGGATCGTTTTCGTAAACTTATCGCCATACATTTTGATATCCTGAAAAATCATGAGATCGAGTACAACTGGAATGACCTGGAAAAACAGTTCCTTGATGCCATCTCGTTTTTGAAACAATTCAATCTGATTGAAAGCGAATATTTTCTGAATAAGGAATTGAAAAGCGGAGCCTCCATCTTAGCCGAAGGCGCACAAGGTTCGTTGCTGGATATTGACTTCGGAAGTTATCCGTTCGTGACAAGTTCCAATACGGTGACAGCCGGAGCGTGCACCGGTTTGGGTGTCGCACCTTGCCATATTGGCGAAGTATATGGAATATTCAAAGCTTACAGTACACGTGTGGGCAGCGGACCATTTCCTACTGAGTTGTTAGATGACCAAGGGGAATTAATGAGAAAACAGGGCAACGAATTTGGTTCTACCACCGGTCGCCCAAGAAGATGCGGATGGATTGATCTGCCGTCGTTGAAATATTCGATCATGATCAATGGCGTAACACAACTGTTGATGATGAAAGCCGATGTGCTGAATATTTTTTCTACAATAAAAGTCTGCACAAAATACCAGCTCAAGAATGGCACTGTTACTGATATGCTTCCGTATGAGTTTGTCCATGAGAAAATAACACCCGTGTACGAAGAGGTAAAAGGCTGGAATACATCGCTTTCCGGAATTTCTGATGAATCGATGCCCACGGAGTTGAGTCAATACATTGATTTTCTGGAGAAAGAGTTGAACGTGCCTATTACACTGATTTCTACAGGCCCCGATCGTACCCAGACGGTTTATCGTCAGGATTCTCTGGCGGCCAGCAGGTAAAAAAATAATTAATTTTTTTTTCGGTTACACTTGCATGGTGACCTCCTGCCGCATACCTTTGCACTCCCAAATCGAGAAGGAAAGGGGATACTGAAATCGGAAGGAGTTCGGTAGGGACACAGGAACTTGTGTCGGGAACACGTTGAAGGTCTTAAAATCGAAAAAAATCGAGAAGTAGATATCAGGTATTAAATACCTCAGTGATCACAACCGATGGAGCGTAAGAATTTACGTT
>JBMOKS010000324.1:0-1992 GCA_049324355.1 Bacteroidota bacterium | reverse complement strand
CTCGTCTAGCTGTCCGATCCACCGGAATAAGAATAGCGCGGAAAACAGCAACCCTGCAATCAAATATGTGAATATTATGTCAAGTACAATCATTTCCTGTTTGATGAGTTAAACATCACGGTTTTTATCCAAACAATAAGTCAGGCGCACGACCGCTACAGCCAGATTTATGCTATTTCGGATAAAAATGATAATTCATCCTCCAGAACCTGTTCAAAATCAGTTAGCACATTCATATAGTTGATATAAGCATCGTACGGACTATCGTAGTGGCTAAAATATTTGTGGACATCACCGTCGTTCCAGTACTTCGTGCACATGTAATAGAAATGGTCTGATGTCTGCAACCTTGCCCACACGTCTATCAGATGTCGATCGTTTGTTTGCAATACCTTTTTTTCTAATTGGAAAATGCGACGCATCGCTTCGTGTTGCAGGCTGTTGCCAAGCCAGGCCGAAAGATCTCTTTCGGAGTCAGCCCACGAACATAACTGATGCACGTCGTAGTGATCTCTGACAGGATATGCTGCAATAACTTCCGACGGCGTTTTAAAGTCAAAATCCGGATGCCGCATCACCTCGGCAGGCAGTTGTCGCAGGAAATCAAAAATGCCTGTTTCAGCCCATTGGTGTTCTCCAAAGGTTTCATAGTCCATGAATAAGTTGATCGTCTCGGCATTCCCTGCCAGGGCATGGATCCAGCGCGCAAATGTCGGCGCAGTAAGAGGCCATTCACTCCAGCCTCGATTTGAAAATCTGAATGCGATATCGTCCGAAAGTTTATAGTTTTTCAGGAGACAGCTGATCTTCGGATTACCCGGTGGATGATACAGAAAATTGGAATTCCTGTAACCAAGAAGATGGTCAACACCCTCGCAAATGATCCCTTTGTAACCAAGAGATGCCACTTCATCTGCGATCGCATTGTTGTACACCAACTCTGTATTCCTAAAAACAACGGGCGACTGATGAAAATGGTCTTTGATTTTGTTCCGGTGAAGGGTCACTTGCCTTTTGAACTCCGTTTTTGAGTACAAGTAGCTTAGAGAGTGATAATAAGTTTCCGACAGAAATTCCACGCATCCGGTTTGAGCCAGCCGTTTGAACGACTCCAGCACGTCGGGCCGGTATTCTTCCATTTGCTCGATAGCCGTACCGCTGATCGAGTAGGCAACCCTGAATTTACCATGATTTTTTTCAATCAACTCGAGCATAGCCTGGTTTGAGGGCAGATAACATTTTTCGGATACCTTGTTCAATATCTCAGCATTCTTCCGGCTATCCTGATAATCGTGATCGCGCCCGATCTTAAAGCAATCGAATGGTTTCAGTCGAAATGGTTGATGTACCTGGAAGTAAAAACAGATCGATGTCATGTCAGCAGTATTTAGCGTATACGGATAGAATCTTTTCAGCGGCAGCATCCCAGGTTTGGCTCTTGATCTCCTGGCTGGCCCTTGCCGAAAGGGTAGCGGCCAATGTTGGGTATTTCAACAAAGCAAAAATATAGTTGGCATATTTGTCGGTATCCCAAAAATCCGCCTTGAGCGAAGCGCGCAAGACCTCGGAGGCACCCGATTGTTTCGACAACACACTTGGCACCTGAAACTGAGACGCCTCCAAGGCAGTGAGCCCAAAAGGTTCTGAAACCGAAGGCATAAAATATACGTCTGCCATCGATAGTAATTCGTCTACCTTACTCTTTGAAAGAAATCCGGTAAAAATAAATTTGCTTCCAAGGTTCCTGTAAGCAGATGCCTCCAGCAGATGTCTAAACTGATCTCCCGTGCCCGCCACTACAAACTTAACGCGCGGATATACCTTACAAAGCTTTTCGGCTGTCTCAAGTAAAAACTGTGGTCCCTTTTGGTAAGTAATCCGCCCCAGGAAAATAACGAGCTTGTCTCTCATCGCGGGCGCCTGGCGATATCCGTCCCCTTCGTCAATGCCGTTGTGCACTACGCTGATCTTAGCCTCATCCACATCATAGTG
>JBMOKS010000323.1:15862-17945 GCA_049324355.1 Bacteroidota bacterium | reverse complement strand
GTTTTTTACACACAACAGGGCCGGCGATGACCTTCAGGCACAGTTATTTATTTATAACCTGCAGGGAGAGGTCATGAAAGCCGCTGAATTTTCAATTTATGAAAGCCCTTATCGCGTAGATTTGCTCGAATTGAATGCCCCGGAGGATTTCGGCAAAAAACTATCAACCGGGTTATACTTGGCCCGGCTTATTGTTCGTTCCTTATCGAATAGCTCTAAAAATGAGCAGGTTACAAAACTTATTGTATTGAATTGATTATCTTTAGGCCCCTATAAATTAAATTGATGAAGCTCAGAGCTGCACTCGTTTCGCTGTTGGCCATTGGATTTGCCTGGCCCAGCTTTTCATTCGACTCTTCCGTTATTAAAAATGATACGATCAACGATCCCAATGATCTGATTGGGGCACAGAAAGCCATTACTACGGCAGTGCCCTTTTTAGCTATAACTCCGGATGCGCGTTCTGCCGCAATGGGCGATGCAGGTGTCGCCACCACGCCCGACGCGCACGCAGCATATTGGAATGCAGCTAAACTTGTCTTTATTGATAAGGCTTATGGCGGAAGTTTTAACTACACACCCTGGCTTGGAAAGATTGTCAACGACATGTGGATCTTTTCTGCTGCCGGATTTTACCAGATCACTCGCGAGCAGGCTGTTGCCATGTCTTTCAAATATTTTGATCTCGGTGAGATCAGCTTCAGGGGAAACAACAATGAGCCCCTGGGCGACTTCAATCCGAAAGAACTTGCCGTCGATGCCACATACTCAAGGTTGTTGACTGAAAATCTGAGTGTGGGTCTTACCGGGCGCTATATCTTCTCTAACCTCACAGGTGCCTTTACAGGCTCCGACGCACAGGCTGGAAACAGTGTCGCCGCCGACATCGCCGTGTTTTATACGAAAGAACTTCAAAGCGCACGCGGCGCTACACTTTCGCTCGGCGCACAGATCTCCAATATCGGCGCTAAAATTTCTTACACCGACAACGCCAACAAAGATTTCTTACCAACAAACCTCCGCATAGGTTCTGCTTTTACAACACAACTCGATCCGTATAATACGATCACCTTCGCCCTTGATTTCAACAAGCTGATGGTGCCCACGATCGACAAAGATCAGACCTTGCTCAGCGGTATGTTCGGTTCTTTTGGCGATGCCCCTGGTGGAGCTAAAGAAGAGATCCATGAGATCATGACATCGCTCGGCATTGAGTACTGGTATAACGAAACGTTCGCTGCCCGCGCCGGCTATTTCCTGGAAGCTAAAGACAAAGGCAACCGCAAGTACATGACGCTTGGTCTTGGCTTTAGAAAAAATAACTTCGGAATTGATGCCGCATACATTGTACCCACCAATCAGCGCGAGCATCCTTTGGCAGAAACTTTACGTTTCTCCGTCCTCTTCCAGATCAAAAAAGACACCAGCGTACCCGAAGAAACGGTTACAGACTAATGTCCGCTATACATAGCCATGTCATCCAATCTTTTCAATTTTGGCAGGATGTGATCATGGCCTGGATGGCAAGCTTCAAAGTCCGCTTTCAGCATATCAGGGCTTGAGGCTTGCTGCTTTTTTAAGCATGATCAGATGCCTTCATATTAAAAAAATTTGATAAATAGCAGCAGATGCTCGACAGAAAAACCCCTCCCCGATTCAACCGCAGCCTTTCATTTGATCTCATATCACCCATCGTTAAAAAACTCGCCAATGGTATTGAAATATTTTTTATTCCAGGCGGCCAGCAAGACGTAATGAAGGTGGAGCTGGTATTCAAGGCCGGTCGGTGGTATGAACATTTTTCAGGCGCGGGCTACTTTTCATCGCACCTTCTTCCCAAAGGAACCGCGCAAAAGAGCAGTTTTGAGATCGCCGAACATTTCGACCAGCTCGGTGCCCATCTCGAAATATCACCTGGACTGGATGTGGTTTCCATATCCCTGTACGCACTCACGCAAACAGCCGAGAAAGCGTTGAAATTGTTGATGGAGGTTTTGAAAGAAGCCACTTTCCCCGAGAAGGAGATCGAGCAAAGTAAATCGATCTATATTCAGAACCTCAAAGTCAACAATGAAAAGACCAG
>JBMOKS010000323.1:9695-15852 GCA_049324355.1 Bacteroidota bacterium | reverse complement strand
TCGAAATTGTTCCGCAAGAACCTCTTCGGAGAAACACATCCCTACGGAAAGGAACTGGAAGAACTTGAAGTGCAGGACCTCACAAGAATACAACTGACAGGACACCGCGATGAGTTTATGCAGGATGTTGTGGTTTTTGCGTCGGGCAAGCTCGATGATAAAGTTCAACAGTTACTGATCGACGAGTTTTCTTCCTGGAAAACACGTCCCGTTGCCCCAAAAGGGATAACCGCCGGCGACCATAAGCTTTTTCACGAGTACACCGAAAAAGAAGGCAGCGTGCAATCGTCGGTAAGGATCGGTAAAAAATCCTTGCAGCGCACACACGCCGATTATGTAGAGGTTTTGTTGCTGAGCCACATCCTTGGCGGATATTTCGGGTCGCGCCTGATGAAAAATATTCGGGAAGAAAAAGGGTTGACCTACGGCATTCACGCCTCAATCCATGCCTTGCAACAAGACAGTTACATGCTGATAGGCGCAGACGTGAACAAAGAAAATGTAACGGTTACGTTCGATGAAGTGCGCAAAGAGCTTAAAAGATTGCGCACCGAAAAAATCGCCGACGACGAACTGGAAATCGCCCGCAATCACTTCATCGGCAGCCTTCAGTCTGAACTCACCACACCATTCGCCCATGCCGACAAGATCCGCACCATCAAACTATTCGGGCTTCCGGAAAACTATTACCAGATCATGATCTCAAAACTCGACCGGACTACCTCTGAAGACCTGATCCAGATTGGCGAAAAACATTTCCATGAAGAAAGTTTTTCTGACGCCGCCGTAGGGTAAACCGATATAGAAAAAGTGGGCCATGCTTTTAAAAGCCCATTAAATTACTCCAAGCTGCTCCAACTCGCGTTTTAGTTGTGTTGGTGAAGAGAAGTGAATGGTATGCAGGCCGACATTTTTTGCGCCTGCAATGTTTTTTATGTTGTCGTCGATGAACAGCGCGCTCGAAGGCTCGACTCTGAATTTTTGTAAAAGAATGTTGTAGAATTCCGGAAACGGTTTACGCGTTTTTTCCTGACCCGACACCACGATACCTTCGAACCAACTCAGGAACTCGAAATTTTCATAAGCCCACGGAAACGTTTCGGCTGACCAGTTCGTCAATGCGTAAAGTCTGTACCGCCTGGAGGCCTTGATATCGCCCAGAATGTCGACCGTTTCGTTGATCGGACCGCCAATGGTTTCCCTCCAACGTTCGAGCCAGGCGGTAATCGCCAGTTCCCATTCCTGATGCTTTTGAACAAGTTCCTGCGTTGCTTCTTTAAACGAACGACCCGCATCTAGCTGATCGTTCCACTCGCTCGTACAAATATTTTCTAGAAACCACGTGACCTCTTCTTCTGTTTTAAAAATTTTACGATAGAGGTATCGTGGATTCCAGTCGATGAGTACGCCTCCGAGATCGAAAATAATAGTATCAAATTTGGTGTGCGACATGCAGCTACACTAGCGTCCGGATGACTTTTTCAGCAATCTGTTCAACCCTAATCCGGGTAAGGCAGGGAAAACCGCCAACATAACACGTTTCTTTTCCGTAGACCGAGCAAGGCCTGCAGGGCAGTTCCTGAGTGCTGACTTGAACAATGCCATCGGATTTTGCTTTAAAGGGCCCAAAGCCGACATTCGGATGAGTTCCTCCCCAAATGGAAATTAGCGGAACACCGGAAAGTGCGGCGAGGTGCATGTTCGATGAATCCACACAGATCATGGCATCCAGCCGATGAATAAGCGTGATTTCCTGGCGGAGTTTGAGCTGGCCGGCTACGATCACACAATTTTTCGGGAACTTCTGTGTCAGGCTCTCAAAATATTTTACTTCTTTTAAACCACCACCGAACAGGAAAAATTTTGCCGGTGCCATGGCAAGAATACTTTCGATCAATGGAATGTAATTTTCAAGTGGCCATATCTTGGTCGCATGCATGGCAAAAGGAGCAATACCGATCCACTTTTCATTTTTTACCAGGTTTTTCTGAGCTAGCCATTCTGACACGCCAGTTTGCAAGGTGTCGTTCAGGGCAAAGTATGGTGGCTCCAGCACGGGAAAAGAAAACCCAGCTTTTTCAAATGCCTTTTGATATCGCTCTACCGTATGCTGCAACGGGCCAGTGATCTTTTTTTCTTTTTGCGTATAATTTTTCTTCTCGGCACGGCCCTTGTCAAAGACCACCGTCGTAGTTCCAAAAAGTTTAAACAGGCTGCGCAGCAATATGGTGCGGATGTGGTCGTGCATGTCTATCACCACGTCATAATCTGCTTTGCGGATCAGCGTGCGGAAGAGATCGCGCATGCCGAAGATGCCATTGTAGGTATAGTCGACATCCGCCGGAAAAGCGGTAACGCGCTCTATATCGTAAAAGAATGGCGCAAACTTGGGGCGGGTAACAACGGTAACTTCAACATCGGAGTGTGCCGCTACGAGCGATCGGATGACCGGCACTAACAACGCAACATCTCCCATGGCTGAGAAACGCAGAACTAGTATTTTTTTGGATGACACGTATGAAGTTAAGGTTGATAGATTAAATGTGCAATAAGCGGCGTGAAATGAATTGTGTGACTATTGATTGGTCTTCTGCCCATACAGCATAGGATTCAACGTTGCGTCATTGTACATTTTCATCTGCCGATAAACTTTAAACCTACGGTTTCCCGATTGTATATCTTCCATCAATTCGTCGAACGCCAATTGCATATCGGTTTTCTGTTCCATCAAAACCCTAAGTTTCACCTCGCATTTGGCACGATGCTCGGGCGACGCATCCTTTCGCTCGGTTTGTTCTTTCATGTGAAATATCTTTAGCATCAGAATGCTCATACGGTCGAGCAGCCACGCCGGAGTTTCTGAGTTAATGCGGGTTCCCGGCTTGGGGTTCACATTCTTAAATTGTTCGAGGAAATAATCGTCAACTTTTTCAACCGTGTCGGTTCGGTCCTGGTTCGACTTATCTATCCTGCGTTTGATGCTAATACCTTCTTCCGGTTTGATATTGGGTAAACGAATGATATCTTCCAGGTGCCACTGCACGGTATCGATCCAGTTTTTCAGGTAAAGCAACGACTCAAAACTTCCGGGCTCGTACGGATTTTTAACCGGTGTGTCTACATGATCATGAAAGTGATAGTCGTCTATACTTTGTTGAAAGATCTTATAACAGGTCGCCGCTGATAACATAGCAAGGTTTTGGTGGCAATTTAATTAAATTGTGGGCTACAGTCTTGTAATATTTTTTAATTCTTACAGCCAATGTCGTCCCATCATTTTGTTCGTGAGGGTCAGGAGCCTGCGTTGTTCATTGCCGAACCCATTGACCTGGAATTGATCGAGCCGTTGCTGGAATGGGCTCCGTTGGTCATGGTGCTCGATTCGTGCATCGACGAGGTACTGCGTTGGGGAACCAAGATCGATGTTGCATTGGTGAAGACCACCGAACTGGAATCGGTCCGAGAAAAACTCATCGCACAAGCGCCAGTCAAGATCCTGACCTATTCACCCGACGACGATCCTCTGCTCACGTCCTTCTATCTTCTCACCCGCCTAAAACAAACCGCCGTTAATATAGTGCACAAAGCCCCTGACAAAATCATCGGTTTGGCAGAAGGATTCTTACCTCAACTTTCTATCGTGCTGATCGCAGAGCAAATGAAGTGGTCGGGAATTGCGTCGGGCCAGTTTGAAAAATGGCTGCCTGCCCACACAAAACTGTACCTGCGAGGCAACCACAAGCCCACAGTGGAAGAAGGCGTGACGCACATTGAGGATCACTACGAAACCCTTACCGATGGCATGGTCAGGATCTATGCCGAAAGCCTGTTTTGGGTCGGTGAGGCCCTTTAACTAATATTTTCTTATCCGATAGGGGTAAAACTTCACTCAATTGTCATAACTCAAACGCCTCAATCACGTAAATTACACCGATTTAACTTTGCAAAAAGGCCGGTGAATTTACCTGAACAGCAGCAATTGGAGGCGTTAACCCTGGGCGACCTAAACGCTTTTGAGATGCTTTTCAAGACTTTTTATCAGCCGCTTTGCAATTACGCCTACAGCTTTGTTCAAGACCGGGAAGAAGCCGAGGAGATCGTACAGGCCACCTTCCTGTCAGTATGGGAAAAACGTGGCTCACTCAACATCCACACAGCGGTAAAGCCGTATCTCTATGCCATGGTTCGCAATGCCTGCCTGAACCTCATCAAGCATGAGAAAATAAAACAAAAATATGCCGGCGAAGTGATGGCTGTTGCCGACCAGGGTTATGAATCGGTGGCGCAAACCGTAGCCTCCTCCGAACTGGAGGTGAGGATCCGGGAAGCACTCGAAAAATTACCAGAACAATGCAGGCTGGTATTCAAGCTTAGCCGGTTTGAGGAATTGAAATATTCGGAGATCGCCGAACAACTCGACATCTCCGTGAAGACTGTAGAAAATCACATGGGCAAAGCGCTGAAGATCATGCGTGAACAACTGAAAGATTATTTGCCCATATTAATTATCATGATGAATGTTTATCTGGCGAACCAGGCTCTATTGAACTGACGTGGAGAACACTTTTGATCATATTGACGACATCATTGGAAAATACCTGGCGGGCGAAGCCAGCGCAGAAGAAACTGCGTGGGTGAATGCCTGGCTGAGCAAAAGTGAGTCTAACAAAAAACACTTCGAGCATTGCCGCCTGATCTTCGATCAAGCCGCTGATCATCCCTGGCAGCAATTCGATGCCGACGCGGCGTGGAATAAAGTACGAGCTAAACTTCATGGACAACCCGCCGCCAAAGTGGTATCGCTGCAGGAAAGGTCTCCCAAAAATCTTTTCCTGAAGATCGCGGCGGGAATTGTTGTGCTCCTGGGCATCGGCCTCTTCGCATACGAAATGTTGACAACCGATTCCAAGCCTGTAGAAGTCATCACGGAGAAAAAGCCAGCCACCGACACCTTGCCCGATGGCAGCGATGTTGTGCTGAACAGAGAAACCAGGCTGACCTACGCTTTCGATAAAAAGAAGAATGCCCATGTTGTAAAACTGAAGGGCGAAGCATATTTCAATATCAAACACAACGATAACAAAACGTTTATTGTAGATGTAGAAGGTGTTTATGTTAAAGACATTGGCACGTCGTTCAACGTAAAGGGATATCCTGACTCCAACACTATTGAAGTGGTTGTTGAAGAGGGCGAGGTAATGTTCTATACCGACAAGGATTCAGGTGTTTACCTGCGTGAAAATGGAAAAGGAATCTACAACAAAGCGACCAAAACATTTACCGTAGAAGATCCCGAACCGAACGTGGCTGCCTACAAAACGAAATTTTTCATTTTCAGCAATACAGATCTGGGCACGGTTGTAGAAACACTCAATAATGTGTACGATGAAAAAATCGTGATTCCGGATCATCTGCAACAATGCCGGCTTACTGTTTCATTCAACAATGAGAGCATCGACGAGATCGTCAACGTGATCGCGGAAACGCTCGGGCTCACACTGAAGAAATCAGGTCAACGATTCGTGTTGGAGGGTAAAGCTTGTGAAAAATAATGCCGTTTGGAGAAGTCTTTGCATGGGCTTTTGGGTCATGGTGTTGCCCTTGCTGGTCTTTGCCGCCGACACGCCACTCTTAGAACGCATCATTACTGTTTCGTTCCAGCAGCAGCGAATGGATGTTGTGCTGAAAAAGATCTCCGAACAAGGCGATTTTACATTTTCATACAATGCTGCGATCATCGACGGCAGTCGAATTGTAACTCAAAATTTTACGCGAAAAACCGTTCGCGAGGTGCTCGACCAGCTTTTTGGCGGAACCATCCAATACAAAGCGCGGGGAAAATACATCATTCTCACGCGAGCACCCACCAGTTCCTTAAATAAAGATGAACGGTTGCTCTCGGGTTATGTAGTAGATGAAGCTACCGGTGAACGATTGAAGAATGTAAGTATCTACGACCCCGTCACGCTGACCTCCACCATTACCGACGCCTACGGATATTTTGAGATCAAGATCGACAAGCCTCCCGCCGATGTAAAACTCTCGGTGGCCAAGTTGGATTACACCGACACGCTCGTGGTAGTCCCTTCCGAAAAGAGCGGATTGCTGAACATCCCTATCCATCTCACCAAAGGAAAAATAAAAACTGTCGCCGACA
>JBMOKS010000323.1:4714-9685 GCA_049324355.1 Bacteroidota bacterium | reverse complement strand
AGCGTGGGCCGGAAGATCAGCCGTTTCTGGAGAACGAAGATCATGAAGCCCCAGGAGGTGAACATGGCCAACATCCACGACACCCTTTACCGTACCACTCAGGTTTCTTTTGTTCCGTTTGTGGGCACCAACCGGAAGCTCAGCGGAAACGTGATCAACGACTATTCATTTAATATCCTTGGGGGCTATGCGCTGGGCACACAAAAACTGGAGATAGGCAGCATCTTCAACGTAGACCGCGGCAATGTGAATGGCATTCAATTCGCCGGATTGTTTAACACGGTTGGCGGAAGAGTGAAAGGAGTTCAGCTGGCGGGGCTCTTCAATGCCAATGGCGACTCGCTTGATGGTACACAGCTGGCCGGGTTGATCAATGTCAATTTGAAAGGATCGAAAAAATTTTCCGGCGCCGGGCTCATTAATTTCACCCGGCTTGATTCGCGGGCCGTTCAATTCGCCGGTTTATTTAACGCTACAATAGGAGCGCAAAGAGGTCCGCAAGTTGCCGGACTTTTTAATTTTTCAACCGGTAGCGTTACACCTTTGCAATGGGCTGGACTTTGGAATTTTTCGGCGGGTAACATGAAAGGCGCACAGGTTGCCGGTCTTTGGAATTTTGCCGGCGGTGAAGTTACAGGTGGGCAGGTGTCGGGTCTTTTAAATTATGCCACACGCATGAAGGGTGCACAGGTTGGATTGATCAATATTTCTGACAGCATCCGTGGTGTTCCGGTAGGCTTTTTTAGCTTCTCACTTAAAGGGTATCATAAGCTTGAAATTTCCGCCGACGAGATCTTCTACACCAACGTCGCATTTCGAACGGGCGTGCGTCAATTTTATAACATCTTTACCGCCGGCGCAAAGCCTAACACCTTCGAGAACGATACAACATTCTGGACGTTCGGCTATGGCATAGGCACGGCGCCGAGGATAAACAAATGGCTGTCTCTCAATTTTGATCTCACGGCCAATCAACTGGTTCATCGCGCAGAAATCGAAGAGATCAACCTTCTCAACAAACTGCATGTGGGTTGCGACGTTCGCCTGATCAAACGGGTCTCGCTCACCTTTGGCGTTACACTAAACGCCTACATCACAGATACTACCTACGACGGCTACATCGATATCTTCACCGATTACAGACCTTCCATCATTTATGATCACACATATTCCAACAATGTGAATATGAAGATGTGGTGGGGAGGCAAGGTGGGGCTAAGATTTTTTTAATTTGGAATAACAGGAACTAACCAAAATGGCTTGCAACAATCTCTTGCAGCGATTTAACGTCTATTTTTTCAATAGGGTGTGGCGTGTCCTTCAACAGCAAAAATTTTCCGTGCGGAAGCTGGCGAGCCACTTTTTCAGAATAACTTCTATCAGCCATGTCATCGCGGTCACCGAGGCAGATCAGAGTCGGGTGTTGAATACTTTTTACGATATCTTCCGTGAGCAACGGCGACGATCCTAAGCCCAGCATCATGGCAGACGTCTTATTCAGGAGTTCCTTCCAGTCGTTGGGTGAATGGCGATGCTCGAGTATGCGGGCGAATGCCGGAACTTTTTCCTGTATTTTCTCCGGGTCTAATTTTCTGACTTCCTTTTCGGCCGATGCCGCACTCCAGTCGAACTTGGTGCCGAGCGTGATGATCTTCTCTATGCGATTGGGGTGCTCATGCGCCAGCCAAAGGGCAACATAGCCGCCCATGCTGTAACCAAAGATATCCACTTGACCGAGCCTGCGGGCATCTAGAAATTTCAATACGTCTTCCGCGAACGTCTGAATACCAAATTCTTTTCCGAAAGGCTCACCGCTGTGTCCGGAAAAATTGAGGATAAAAACCGAGGCACCGGTCGGCCCGGCTTCCAGCGCTTTTTTCAGCGGATCGAGTTGCGATGATGAACCGAGGGCCCCATGAAGGAGCAATATGGGCCTCATGGTCAGAACGCCGAAACAGGCTGAGCTTGTATGGGCGCCGCCACCGGCTTCACCCCGAGTTGTTTCAGCAATCGCGCATGGCTTACCAATGCGCCAATAAACGTGGGCTCTGACTTATAGGGCAGTCCGAATTCTTCGGCGGTCTGTCTTACGATATTGGAAATTTTACGATAGTGAACATGGCAGATGTTGGGGAACAGGTGGTGCTCTACCTGAAAGTTCAATCCGCCGACATACCACGACAATAGCTGATTCTTATTTGCAAAATTGGTTGTCGTGAGCAGCTGGTGAACAGCCCAACTGTTTTCCATCTTGCCTTCCTGATCAGGAAGCGGATACTCTGTTCCATCAATAACATGAGCAGGCTGGAAGATGATAGCGAGAATAAAGCCGGCCACGTAGTGCATAACGACAAAACCGATTACGATCTGCCACCACGCCAAAGGCAACAACACTGCCGGTAATATAAAGATGTAGCCGACGTAAGCCATCTTTGTCAAGATCAAAATGGTCCATTCGGTACGTATATCTGCCCTTTGTTTTTTTACGAGACCATCCTTTTGATATTTGATGATGCGCATAAAGTCTTTCACCAATACCCAGACCAGCGTCATCAGGCCGTAGAAGAACCAGGCATACAGATGCTGGAAGCGATGAAAAGATTTCCATTCGCCATGCGGACACATGCGAAGAATGCCACGGGGGCTGATATCCTCATCCACATCATGAACGTTGGTATAGGTATGGTGCAATACGTTGTGCTGCACTTTCCAGTTGAAGGCATTGCCACCAACCAAATTAAGAGAATAGCCCAATAAATTGTTGACCCAGCTTTTGTTAGAATATCCGCCATGATTGGCATCATGCATAACTGACAGGCCGATGCCGGCGATACCTACGCCCATTACCAGGCACAAGGCAAACATTCCCCATAGGTTGCTCACAACCCCTGTCAACATCAGGATGTAAGGAGCAAAGTAAAGTGTGTACATGAAGATTGTTTTGATCTTCATCTCTCCATTAGCGTAACGGCTGATATTTTTAGATTTGAAATATTCGTTGACGCGTTGATTCAAAGTGGAGAAGAAGTCAGCTCTGGCCGAAGAAAAGCGAATCGAAGAGGAAGCTCTCATTACATGGGGTTTAAAGACACTCGCCGCAATAACGGAATATAAAGTAACAATATTTTACAAAAGTAAAAAGGATGTGTGTTATAAACGGCCGTTAGGAACCAAATACCTTACATCAGGCATACATCGACCAGTTCAACACAATCTAAGGAAGCTCAGCAATGACAGTTCTGCCACCCTTGGTCACATCGCCGATCTTCACAACAATTTTTGCGTCCAACGGAAGAAATATGTCGACACGCGAGCCAAACTTAATGAATCCAAATTCCTGTCCTTGCTCGAACGGCTGACCTTCTTTCACATAACATTTAATTCGGCGGGCCAATGCCCCGGCGATCTGACGGAACAGAATTTCAACACCATCTTTCATTTTTACAACCACAGTCGTGCGTTCGTTCTCCGTGCTCGACTTCGGATGCCAGGCCACTAAGTATTTTCCCGGATGGTACTTATAAAAACTTACCACCCCGCCCACCGGCATACGGTTGACGTGAACATTAACGGGCGACATGAAAATAGATACTTGTTTTCTTTTGCCATGGAGATACTCAGTCTCCTGTGTTTCTTCAATCACCACTACTTTTCCATCGGCGGGCGCCAGCACGTGCTTGGTGTTTTGTGTAATGGAAAATATCGGATTGCGGAAGAATTGAAGAATGAGCAAATAAAAAATGACACTGACCAGTATGGCCGAATTTTGGATCAGCGAACTTTGCGGAAAGAAATAAAAGACCGCCCAGTTCAGCGCAAACAAAACGATCAGCAATACAAACAATAAAGTGCGGCCTTCACGGTGTATGGTCATAATTTCAGAATGAGCAATTTTCGGATAAAAAGCAAAGCGGCAAGGTAAGTTGCCGCTTCAAAGTTAGTTTCTTTATTCGTAATTCGTAATTCCAACGATTCGTATTTCCGAATTAGTATCCTCCGCGGAACTTGTAAGTCTTCGACACTTTATCGATTGCCACCATATAGGCTGCAATACGCATCGGCACTTTATATTCTTGCGAGATCTTATAAACATTGTTAAAGGCATCTTTCATGATCCGGTCCGAGCGGCGGTTTACGCGATCGGCGGTCCATTTGTAACCCAAACGATTTTGTACCCACTCAAAATAAGACACCGTTACGCCGCCGGCATTTGCCAGGATGTCGGGCACAACCATGATACCTTTTTCATTGATGATATTATCGGCTTTTGACGACGTGGGGCCATTGGCACCTTCTACGATCAATTTCGCTTTGATGTTCGGCGCGTTGCTCACGGTGATCACATCTTCGGTAGCGGCAGGCACCAACAGATCAACGGGCAATGTCAGCAGATCGTCGTTAGTGATCTTTTGTGCACCTGAAAATCCATCCAGCGAGCCTTTGTTAGCTTCGCGATATTTTACCGCAGCTTCTATGTCAATACCTTTTTCGTTGAAGTAAGCACCAGAAATATCGCTGACAGATTGTACCAGCAATCCTCGCTCATGCAGAAGTCTTGCGGCCCATGAACCAACGTTTCCAAAACCCTGAACGGCACAAGTAGCCTTATACGGATTGATCTTTAGTTTTTCCATGGCAGCCATGGCGGTCACCATTACACCACGCCCCGTGGCTTCGGTTCTTCCCAACGAACCACCCAATACAACAGGTTTTCCGGTCACCACGGCATGGGTTGTCATGCCTTGGATCCTTGAGTATTGGTCCATCAACCAGGCCATTTCGCGCGGTCCGGTGCCCATATCGGGCGCGGGGATATCCTGGTCGGGTCCAAAGACGTCGGCCATTGCTTGAGTATAGGCGCGAACCAGACGTTCAATTTCTCCCGCCGACATTTCGCGGGGGTTGCAGGCTACCCCACCTTTAGCGCCACCGTAAGGAATATCGACTACGGCGCATTTCCAGGTCATCCAT
>JBMOKS010000323.1:0-4704 GCA_049324355.1 Bacteroidota bacterium | reverse complement strand
TGCTGCCAACGCTTTTACCTCATCGAGGTTCACGTTCATATCAAAGCGGATACCGCCTTTTGAGGGCCCCAGAATAGTAGAGTGGATAACACGATACCCTTCAAATACTTTGATGCTGCCATCATCCATTGTCACCGGAAGAGAGACAATGACCTGGCGCGCTGGATTTTTTAATACGTTATAGATTTCATCTTCAAGACCGAGGATCTGCGATGCCACATGAAATCTGGACATCATCGCCTCAAACGGGTTCTCCCTGTCTTTAAGGGGTGCCGGTTCAATATATGCCATAAAAAGTGATAGTTTGCCTTTGCTACAGACCAATAAATTTATGCCCAAAGGGCTAAAAAGCTGATCTAAAACGGTTGCAAAGATAATTAAATATCCTCTTTGCCAACGGATTTAAAACAAAATGCGAAAAGCCGGCATGACCACAAAAGATTTTGCCGTCTGCCGATAATCCCCAAATTAGTTTCTGAACATCAATAGGTTATCCACAGAAATTTTGCCGGCGCCGTAGATCAGGAAAAACACGGAACTGAAGAGCATCATCAGCGCATCGAACGACTGTTCGAAGGTTGTGCCGACATGCGCGATTAGCAGTGCCGCAATAAAATTAACGATCATCACGATGGAGGCAGGTCGAATAAAAGCCCCCAGTACGTACAAAATGCCGCAAATGAACTGGGCATAGACCGAAATATGAGCAGCAACCAGCGGAAATGCCACATGATGCTGTTCAAGAAAGTCGCGGAACTCCAGCATGCGCTGCCAACTGAAAACATTATCCTGCGTACCGTCGATCAAACGCCAACCGACGATCACACGAATAAAGATAGCGCCATGATCTTTTTTGGATTCGAAATACCGGGCGAGCTTCTGGTTTATTGACATATCGAGAGTTCTAGAAACAAAATTCACCTTTTCGACCTCTTTGTCAATAGCGCTTCCCGGGTGATGTCATAGTCATTGAGCATTAGTTATTGGTGAATAGAAGCAATTCCACTGACCATTGACTAATTGACGGAAATACCCGCGCCTGTCAAACATATTAGAAAATCTCCAGGTAGGCTACGATAAATGGTGCCGAGATCAACAGCCCATCGAACCGGTCGAGAAATCCACCGTGCCCCGGAAGAGTGTTGCCTGAATCTTTGATCTCGATACTTCTTTTGAGCAGCGACTCCACCAGGTCTCCGAAGGTTCCGCCAACAATGATGATCACACCGATGATGATCCAACCCAACAAAGATATATGAGAAGGCTGACCGATAGACGCAAAAAAGGACGGCAGCGCCACAGCGAAGATCATGGCCAACAGCGCTCCGCCGAAAAATCCTTCCCACGACTTCTTCGGAGAAATGCGCTCAAACAATTTTCTTCTGCCGAAAAAAGTGCCGGCAAAGTAGGCGCCTGTGTCGCTGGCCCAGAGAATAAACAGACAGCCGAATATGATCTGAAATTTATAATTACCTTCTTCAAAAGCAGCAACATTCAATAAGGTGAATGGCACCGCCACGTAAAATATCCCCAGGAATGTAAAAGCTATATTGGTGAAAGGCTTCCGCTCAAACTTCTTATACAGCTTGATCATATATACACACGATAAGAGAGGAAAGATGAGAAAATAGTATCGGAATGAAATGAACCCCATCTCGATAAAGAATGAAAGAACGAAGAGCAATATACCACAGATCGTACCCAACGTTTTTTGCGGAGCCAGTCCATCCAACCCGGCGAGCTTGTAGAACTCCAGTAGCGAAAACAGGCAGATGGTAAAGAATACAACAAAATAAGTCCAAGGCCCAATGCTCACGCCCGCGATGATGCCCGCCGAGCCCAGCAGGCCGGTGACGATACGCTGGGTCAGGTTATTATATTTAGATAGCGATGAAATCACAATTGATGGCTCCGGGTTTTTCGGGTTTCAAAATATTTATAGAAGTAATACAAAAGTCCTGCTGTGGCCAGCACACTAAAAATAATCACGTTTACAGGTGCAGCTTCCGTGCTCTCCACGTCGAGGTCAAGAGCGCCCCGCTGATAAAAATACATGGCTATTACTGAAATACCATTGTTGACAAAATGCGCAAGCATGGCCAAGCTTAAGTTTCCCGACCAGAAATAAAGGTATCCAAACAAGGCGCCCAGTAGCAATCGCGGAACAAATCCAAAAAACTGAAGGTGAATGGCGCTGAACAGAATGGCCGATATCCATATTGAAATATGAATATTTTTCGTGGCGCTGAACAAGTTGTTTTGGATCATGCCACGGAACACAAGCTCTTCACCGACTGCTGGCAGCATGGCAATCACAACTACGGCAATGGCAAGCTCTGGCGTTGAATCGAATTGGGTTAGGAAAGTAGTGAGCCTGGTTGCTTCATCTTCACGTTCGCGAGCCCAGCTTTCAAAACCCTTGAGCGCATCGGGAAAATGAAACGTTGAATTCCATTCGATAAAGATCGAGTTCACGGCCATAAAAACAATGACCGTTACTACTGTGATGATCACGGGAATGAGCTCTGCTCTTTGCGCGACGAAAAAATGCTTGATGGATTTATTTTCCGTATAAAGGAACCAGGCTGGAGCGATGATGAGCCCCACAAAAGTGGCGAAGCCCTGCATGATGTACAATGGCAGCTTCAATTCGGGATGATTCTCGGGGGCCTGTAAAGCTTCGGCCATCTCCATAACGTTGCCCGGAAAAAAAGGCAGTGCGACAAAAAAACCTATGAGAGGGCCGACAATCACAAAGCCCAACCCAACAATTAAAAGCGTCAAGATCAACGATACAAGCGGATGTCTCTCAATCCGTGGGTTTAATTCATTTTCCAACATCTTCCCGGAAATGGCTTAACTTTGCGGCCTGTCTGCTATATAGGCAGGGCAAATATGGTAAAAATCGGCAATATTGAGTTAGGAGAGTTTCCCTTGCTGCTGGCGCCCATGGAAGATGTGAGCGACCCGCCATTCCGTGCCGTATGTAAAGAAGGGGGCGCAGACCTGATGTATACGGAATTTATATCCTCTGAGGGCCTCATTCGCGATGCCGCCAAAAGCCGTCAAAAACTCGATATTTTTGAATATGAGCGCCCTATCGGCATCCAACTTTTTGGTGGCGATATAGAGCACATGGTGCAGTCGGCGCAAATTGCCACGGCCGTAAATCCAGACCTGATCGACATCAATTATGGCTGCCCGGTGAAAGCCGTGGCTTGTAAAGGAGCCGGTGCTGCTTTATTGCAAGACATTCCAAAAATGGTGAAAATGACCGCCGACATCGTCAAGTGTACGCACCTGCCGGTCACGGTAAAAACCAGATTGGGGTGGGACGACAACACTAAAAATATTCTTGAAGTAGCCGAACGTTTGCAAGATATCGGCATCAAGGCACTCACGGTTCACGGCAGAACCCGCGTGCAGATGTATAAAGGCTCTGCCGACTGGTCGTTGATCGGCAGGATCAAAGAAAATCCGAGGATACAGATACCTATATTCGGCAACGGCGACATTGATTCTCCGGAAAAAGCGCTGGAGTACAAGAACCGTTATGGCGTAGATGGCATGATGGTGGGCCGCGCGTCTATTGGCTATCCCTGGATCTTCAATGAGATCAAACAATATTTAAAGTACGGCGAATATGCAGCGCCACCCGACATGCGCGAACGCATACGCGTTACCCGCCAACACCTTGAGTTTTCCATTCGCTGGAAAGGTGACCGCCTCGGAATCTTTGAAATGCGCCGCCACTATACCAACTACTTCAAGGGCATCGCCGATTTCAAGCCATTCCGCATGCGTCTTGTAGAAGCCAACACGGAAGCCGAAGTTTATAGCATCCTCGACGAAATAACCGAAACTTATTCCGGGGCGTTAGTTTAATAGTTCAAGGTTCGAGCCTTCTGTTTTTACAATATAAGATTCCTTCTAGTTGAGCCCGGAGGATTCACCCGGTCAAACCAGCATTTTATCCTCTTATTTTTTTAGGGTTTCGAGCAGAGGCTTTTGACAGACTGCAAGTAGGTACGTGCAATTTTAGCCTTGTGATGAGTGACTTTATAGTGATTGTAACGCGAGTACATACACATATCATGAAGCTGTTTATAAACGGCATAGCATCCGTTCAAGTTATGGGCCACTAAGTCTATCGTACTTTTATGTTTACTAATCTTGACACTCTTCCCGGCGACCTCGCCTTGGTAATAATCGTCAAAACATGCATAGCTATTTCCATTGATTGTCATTGGAAATATTTGATGGTAAACAAAATGCAGCGCTGAATAGAAGGCGGTAGTAATAACCCAATCGTTGTACTTGTTTAGGGGAAGAAGATGATCACAAATTGATTCATTGTGCAATGCGTGAGATTTGCTCATCGGTTCTCTAAATTTTAGCTGGGATCGTGCAATAAAGACTCAGCGTTTTTTTGCTTCTTTTTCGAGAAAATAATTGTGTTTGAATCGAAAACCATCCGCACTGAGCTGGTTGAAATCAAATTCTGGCATCACATCAATAAAGTGAAACCATATTTTGTATAACTCTCCGTTCTCTTTATGCTGCTTTTCCGAGCACCAACTGTACACTGCTTGCATTTTGTTACTCAAAAAGTCGTCCTCCTTCAACAGAACGATCACTTCAAACACGAACAAAGAATCGATTTTCAAATGCGCTGAAATAGGATTGATTTCGAACTCACCAAGC
>JBMOKS010000322.1:0-1998 GCA_049324355.1 Bacteroidota bacterium | reverse complement strand
ATTGATCTGAGCAGAATTTCTTATCAGCACGGCCCGAAATCTTCGTGCCACACTCCATGCAGTTTCTTATTGGGACAACAGTCATACAACGAATGGGCTTGTATTCGCACAAAAATTACAAATAAATTAAACTTGACAATCGGTTTTTTTTAGTGTGTTGAAGGCCAAGCATCCAGGTTGCGGGTTTGTCACAGCAACTCGTTTGCATTTCCCGACCAATCATCGCTCATCGCCTAGCGTTCCGTTGTAAATAGAAATCGACGATTTTGGCCTGAATTCAAAGGTTATCCGTTTGTAAGCGTTTATTGTCGGAAATAAACGCTTAGTATCCGGCTATCGCTTTTTGACTCTCACACTTTTGCATCGTCGATCGAACAAAACGATTGACACACCTCAAAAAAAATTTAAAAACAAAAATCTACAACTATGAAAAGTTTGAGAAACAGCGTGCAATTGATTGGTCGGTTAGGTAAAGACCCCGAAGTAAAAACATTCACCAACTCTAAGAGGGCGACGTTTTCGATTGCTACCACCGACAGCTACCGGAATCAAAAAGGCGAAAAAGTGGAGGACACGCAGTGGCACAACATCGTGATATGGGGTAAGCTCGCGGATGTGGCGGCGAAATACCTGAAAAAAGGTGAAGAGGTTTGCGTGGAAGGGAAGCTGGTGCACCGCGTTTATGAAACAAACGGCGAGAAACGTTACGTAACCGAGATTAATGTAAATGATCTCCTGTTGTTGGCTCAGAAAACGAAGTAACAAACCAGGCGAATTGATTTATGAAGGCCTCGTACCTGCGCGAGGCCTTTTTTATTTTTTGATGCCGGTGGGTTCTGCAATGGAAATGTTCATGGGCACTCCCTCGCGTGCACGATCGTAAATTTTTCGTTCGCGCGCGTCCGTCGGGTCGAGTTTGAGGAACTGCTCCGCGGTGAGGTTTGCGCGCCCGGCGTAGATCTCCACATAGGCAGCATAGGCTTCGTCCAGCACTCGGATGTACGCCCCATAGCTGGTACCCCGATCCGTTTTTATCGACACCACTGCTTTGGCCGGACTTTCCGAATAGTGTGATTGCCGACCTTCGTTCAGAATAAAGTCTCTGATTTCGGCCCGTAAGTCCGTGGCGTTTTCGCGCGCCTGCCCTTCGACCATCATGTGATCGAACGAATTGATTTGTATGGAGAAAACATTGCGTTCATGCAGCGGCGCGCTCGTGGTACTTAACTCGGGTAGCATCAACAGCAATCCTTTCTGTTCGGCGATCACGGTTGTCATCAGATAAAAGGTGAGCAATAAAAAGGCAATATCTGCCATGGACCCCGCATTCACCTGGGGTGCTTCTCGTGTAGTCATAACCTGGGGTATTTTAACCGATAAAAGCCGCCGCTCGTCCTGAAGTCACAACTAATCGAAAAACAAAAGCGTTAGGTCGGATAACCACCCATCATGCTTCGGTGGATTAGTATTAAATTGCGAAGATGAGTTTTGTTTATCCTGGCTTCCTTTGGGCACTTACAGCCCTCTCCATACCGATCATCGTTCACCTCTTCAATTTCAGGAAAACCATCCGGGTCTATTTTTCGAACACACGCTTCCTGAAGCAGGTAAAAGAGGAAACCACACAAAAGCGAAAGCTGAAGCAATACCTGGTGCTCGCCTCCCGCCTTCTGTTTCTATTCTTTTTGATCATGGCGTTTGCGCAACCTTTTCTTCCTGCTACGGAGCAGTCGGCGCCTGGAAAAAACAAGACCATCTACCTCGACAATTCATTCAGCATGACCGTGCCGATGGAAGAGAAACTTCGTGGGATTGATGCGGCTACTTTGTTCGCTCAACAGATCACCGAAGTGTTTCCTCCCGATACGCGCTATCGGCTCATCACGAACGATTTTGCTCCCTTCTCCAACTCCTATAAAACCAAAACAGAACTGCAGGATTTGCTCGCGCAGATGAGGCTTTCGCCGATCAGCCGCACGGCCAATGAGATCAATTCGC
>JBMOKS010000321.1:8674-18039 GCA_049324355.1 Bacteroidota bacterium | reverse complement strand
AGATCTCGTTTACGCCGGCGGAAAACTCATCGGTCAGCCCGTCGAACTGATTGTGGAAAGAAAAACATCGCAAAGTCACCTGACAAGTTTGTGGAACAAAGATTCATTGAAGAAGATAGACGAAAGCCGATATCAGAAGATAATCGATCGTGCGGCCAGGAGGTTCACCTGGATCGTGATGGGAATTGCATTGATCACAGCAGCCTTTTGGTATGCTTATAAACCCGCTGAGATGTGGTTGGTGTTGACCTCGGTGCTGATGGTTGCTTGTCCTTGTGCACTGGCACTGGCAGCACCGTTTACGTATGGCAACATGGTAAGGGCCTTTGGCAGAAATAAATTCTATTTAAAAAACGCAGATGTCATTGAACGGCTGGCGTTTATCGATTCAATTGTTTTTGATAAGACTGGCACTGTCACTTATGGCAACGTTCCAGACGTGGATTTCTTCGGAACACTCACAAAGGAAGAACTGGCAAAAGTTAAACAGCTTACCAGCGCCTCAACCCACCCGTTGAGTTCGCTCGTTGAGAAGGCCATTAAAGAAAAACAAGATTTTAAACTCTCGCAATATGCCGAGTACGCAGGGAAAGGGATTCAGGCCATGATCGGCGGGACGTTAGTTCAGGCTGGTTCGGCTGAGTTCGTCGGAAGTACAACAAAATCAGATCCCAATGCTTCTGTAGTGTTCATTGCCATGGACCATCAAGTCAAAGGTTATTTCAAGATAAGAATTAAGATGCGTGAGAATATTAAAGATATGCTGGACCGACTGGGCAAGAGGTGCGTGGCGCTGCTTTCAGGCGATAATGAGGCAGACCGTTCAAGGATGTCATCACTTTTCAATCCTTCGGTTCAGCTACTTTTTAATCAGGATCCACACGACAAACTTGCATTCATAAAAAACCTTCAAAACCAAGGTAAAAAAGTTCTCATGGTCGGCGACGGATTGAACGACGCTGGAGCGCTTCAGCAGAGTGATGTAGGTATCGCCGTATCTGATAATTCAGGCGTATTCACGCCGGCCTGTGACGGCATTCTCGATGGAAACAACCTCGTGATGCTAGATAAGTTTTTGCGTTTGGCTCGACGGTCGTCGGCTATTTTGAAGATGGCATTCCTGATCTCATTTCTTTATAATGCAATTGCATTTGCCTTTGCCGTAACCGGAAACCTTACTCCGTTGGTGGCCGCGATCCTCATGCCCGTAAGCAGCATCAGCGTTGTAGGCTTTTCAACACTTGCAGTGAATTTTGTTGCTAGAAAAACTTTATCGTGATGGGAATAATAGTTCTTTTAATATCAATCAGCTTGATCATTGCCGTCGGATTCCTGATCTCATTTCTGTGGAATTTGAAGAACGGTCAGTATGACGACACATATTCACCGTCCGTACGAATGCTCTTTGAGGATGGAATGAAAATAACATTAAAACGCCGACATCAAGATGCAAAAACAAGTAAGCCAGGAAAGCCTTCTAAAAAAATATGACGTACCCACGCCGAGGTACACCAGCTATCCCACAGTACCTTGCTGGGACGATAGCACTTTTTCTGTTGATCAGTGGACTTCATCGGTCAAGCGATGTTTTGATGAAACGAATGTGGAAAGAGGGATTAGCCTATACATACATTTGCCTTTCTGCGAAAGTCTATGTACCTATTGCGCGTGTACAACACGTATCACGCAGAATCACAAAATTGAAATCCCTTACGTACAGGCGATCCTCAAAGAGTGGGAAGCGTATAAAAGAATTTTCGGGCGGAAGGCCAATATCCGGGAGCTGCACCTTGGTGGAGGTACCCCAACGTTTTTCAGTCCGAGAAACCTGCATTGGTTGGTTTCATATCTGCTTGAGGAGGTCAATATCAATCCTGACTTTGAATTCAGTTTTGAAGGGCATCCTAATAATACTACCCGCGAACATTTGGAGACCCTGTTTGAACTGGGTTTCACGAGAGTGAGTTACGGGGTTCAGGATCTCGACGAACGCGTCCAGCGTACAATTAACCGGGTGCAACCTTTTGAGAATCTTGAACGCGCAACAGCGCTCGCTCGGGAAATTGGTTATAAGTCCGTGAGCTTTGACCTGATTTATGGATTGCCCTTTCAAAATCCCTTCACGATATCCGATACAATTGACAAAGTGCTTCAGTTAAAACCAGACCGACTTGCCTTCTACAGTTATGCGCACGTGCCGTGGATAAAACCTGGTCAGCGTGGATACGAAGATGCCGATCTTCCTTCAGGCTCGCTTAAAAGACATCTTTATGAGATTGGTCGATATAAATTGAGAAAAGCAGAGTATGAAGATATAGGCATGGATCACTTTGCACTCCGTCATGATTCTTTATTTCAAGCTCACCAGTCCCGGAAGCTTCATCGGAATTTTATGGGCTACACAACCTGCAGCACGGACTTACTGATCGGCCTTGGCGCTTCTGCCATCGGCGATGCAAAGTATGCCTACGCTCAAAATCCAAAGAAAGTGGAAGACTATATGGATAGCGTGAAGGACAAGGGCCTTGCTGTCTTTAAAGGACATGTCCTCTCTGATGAAGATATGCTCATTAGACAATGTATACAGCAGATCAGTTGCCAGGGTGAGCTGAGTTCAGATTTGTTACAGCAGGTTGTCACTCGTCCAATTCTTGATACACTTGTTGAAATGGAGAAGGAAGGAATCCTCTATCTATATGAAGGCGGCTTGAAAGTGCGCGCTGCCGGGGACCCGTTTATTAGAAATATTTGTAGTGTGTTTGATCGTAGAATGAATTACAAAAACGGAGGACAGCTTTTTAGCCGATCTGTATAATTGGTTTTAGTTTATCTTAGGGCTATTCGGCCGCGTGCCGTTTATTGAAGATATCATGACTGGCTAGTTAATTTGAACTTCAACAATATTGAGTTTAAGCCAGGTGAAATCACCTTCTTTTAGCATCCATGTGACTTCGCTTGAATGACTGACCGGAATGCCATTAAAATAACGATAACCTGTAACGGCCACCGACCAGGTTTCTTTAGAGAATTTACCGCCAAATTCTTTGTAACGTTCTGCTTTGAAACCAATGGGAAGACCACTGTTGTTAAAGGTGAAAATTCCGGAGGCGGAGACATCGCCATAGTTCATCGTCACCAATGCATGAGTGCTGTCGATTTCCTCCCAATGCAGATAGCCACTGACAGCCGCCTGAGGAAACCATATCATTTCCGCCATGTAGCGTATCATCGTACCCTGATCAATCTCTTCCCCGCTGATATTTGCGATAGGGATTAATGACGCAGCTTTGATCAACATATAACCTTTTCCATTCTCGTACTTGTCCCGGCCGGCAATATCGATGAACTTGTTGGCATGAATGGTAGCTTTCCATACAAAACCGGGTGGGTTAATAGTAAGGTGCTGTTCGGCATCAAATGGCATCCACTGACTATCCGGTGCCGTCCGCATTGATCCCTTTTGAATGATATGTACGCTCGTTGGCATAGGTTGGCCAATGATATGTGAATTCCGCAGCCACCTCTGAACAACGTCGGGAAACGGAGATACTTCTTTTTCCGTGATGACAAATCTATCGCCCGAAGACGCGGAAACCAGATAACTCACTTCTCTTTTTACCATCTTATCGAAATTGAGTTTTCCCGCAGCAAAGATGACCACCAGTAGTAGAATTGCATTTACGATAGTTCCCCATTTTGCGTCTTGCCAGTAAAGGATAATCAGTGCTTGTGATACGACAAGGCCTGCAATACCAATCATCCAAAACCAATCCTTCTGTGTGTAGTAAGCAAAGGTTGACGCCAATAGCAGTGCACAGGCTGTAAGCCACAAAACACCAACAAACCTGGAACTATTCCCCGACAACTGAATGAGCGTTTTTCCGGAAAATATTCCATCAGGGGCGAGATCCCATTCTTTTGCAAAACCCATCAAGTGAATGATGCCGTGCAGGGCCATGACGGATGATAAAATTATTCTAATCATGGCGCTGACTTATTGACCTTTGAGAGGGTTGCAGATCTTTCAGATGGAGCCAGCCGAATACCAGACCTCCGATGACAAGTGCTGAATAGAAGGGGAGTAGCGGATCCTGCAGCGCAACTTCCGAAGCATTAATGATGAGTGATCCGGTAACGAGCACCAATCCATACGCAAAAGATTTTACGAGCATTATCATCGCCAGAACATTTCCCCATGGTCGATTCTTCCATAACAATATAGATGCAAGAACCGTGGTCGGAACGATGGTAGATAAGTCTAAGGCAAAGATCAGGGTGGGTACTTCGGGAGTTTTGCCTGAAAAGATGAAGGTCAAACACTGCTTTATTTCGACGATGCACAATGGTGCCGCCAGCAGAAACAAAAATATGCTTATCAATATTTGCCTCTTGCGAAATACGACACTTCCATGAACCGAATAGATATTGATGTTTAACAACCCGATAATTAATGAATACAAAGACAAACTGAACAAGGCGACATAGATCAGAAAGAACTCGTTGAACTTCGCTCCAAAAAGATAAAATGCGTAATTATAACACATATACAGCATAAGCCCCGCCCAAACGAGGATGGGGCGCTCGTCACCACGTTTTTGGAGCATCAAAGTGATCGGTGTAAGTAATGCGAATGGAATAGTGACCAAATCGTTTGCAAGCCACCCCTTCTTTATTACATCACTGTCATTGTAAAGATCGGGAATGAACAGTCCGCCGAACGATGCGATGAGCGCGAGCAGGGTTACAAGGATTGTGAGTATAGGTATGGCGGGAGTTCGATAGGGCTTATGAAACATGGCTTTTGTGTTAGCTTCGATAAAAGTAAAGCGTATGAAACGTCCATGGGATGACCCTGATCACGCTATCAGATGAGTTTGATCATAAAAAAAGCCTCCGTTTTTTCACGGAGGCTTTAACTAAACCAACTATGACCATATTACTTGACTTCGATCGCTTTCTTCACTTTCGGCTGACCGATCACTTTTTTGGCCACTTGGAGTTTCAGAATTCCGTCAGCGTAATTTGCATTGATGTCCTCTTCGTTAGCATTTTCCGGCAACGAGAAGGACCGGCTGAAAGAACTGTAGCTGAATTCCTTCCGGGTGTATTCCTTCTCCTTCTGTTCTTTTTCTTCCCTTTGTTCAGATGAGATGGTAAGTACACCGTTT
The DNA here is from genome assembly GCA_049324355.1 of Bacteroidota bacterium. Lineage (GTDB taxonomy): Bacteria > Bacteroidota > Bacteroidia > Cytophagales > Cyclobacteriaceae > Chryseosolibacter. Next base: position 12,871 of record JBMOKS010000321.1, on the reverse strand, counting down.
TCAGAAGAGATGTTGAAATCCTTTTTGCTTCGGCCAGGTGCAGCAACTTCGATTTCGTAATTCTTTTCAGTTTCTTTCACATTTACAGCAGGCATTGCAGATCTTTTCAGCCAGTCAGAATCAAAAAATTTATCGTTATCGAAGAACTCCGATAACCATGATCCATTGCCTAGCAATGGCCATTCGGAACGTTTGATTAATGACATATATGTATGGGTTTAATATTTACTAGCACCAATATCTTATTTGGGTAGCGCTCTGAATATGATGGCCGTTTAAAATGGTGATGATCTTTATCACCGCGATTTAACCTCTTTTAGTATTTCATTCATCATTTCGATTTGATCTTTTTGAATTTCAATCAATTCGTGCTGCTGATGAATGATCAGGTGATCGAGTTTTTCATGGAGCATTCGGATTTCCAGTTCTGATTTCAAATTGATCATGTAATCTTTTTTGGATCGTTCCCTGTCTTTTTCCTCCTGCCTGTTCTGACTCATCATAATGATTGGAGCCTGAAGTGCCGCGATGCATGAAAGTATCAGGTTTAAAAGAATAAATGGGTAAGGATCAAAAGCGCTGTAAGAATACCAGTATACATTTGTGGTAATCCATGTGAACATGAAGAGCGCAAAAAAGATGATAAATTTCCAGCTGCCGCCAAAAAGCGGCTACCTGATCGGCCAGATATTGGCCTGGAGTAAGATTCTTCGGCTCTTCGACCTTGTCGCTGATAGTTTCTTTTTTGTGTAAGGCGTCCAATACGATATTTTCTAATTCGCTTAATTCTCCGACCTCGCTTGCCAGGTGTTCCGCAATGTACCTTTCCCGATAGACATTCAATTCGCTCAAAGCCAGGTAACTTTTTAAGTTGAATTGAGGATGATCCTTTTGTATTGTGGCCATAATAGTTGGCCTCAGTGACTTGGCTGAAATTTTTTCACTTAACGAGAATTCCTCTTTCGATATGTCACTGATAAAAGTCTTCATTCCGATTTAAAAGTATTTCGACGGAAAGATGAAAAGGATGACAAAAGTCATGTTTTCATACGATATCTGTCATAAAACAGCGCTTTGGGTAGATCTACTTTTATCCCGGAAAAGAGAAACCCGAAGTTTATTATGGAAATAGAAAAATTCAGCTACGACAATAAGATTGTAAAGGCCTTTATGATCGCGACCGTTGTTTTTGGACTAGTCGGAATGCTAGTTGGCCTCACTGCGGCAATTCAGTTGGTCTATCCTATCTTCAACTTTGATACTCAGTACACTACATTCGGACGCATTCGTCCGCTGCACACCAATGCGATTATTTTTGCGTTTGTTGGCAACGCGATGTTTGCCGGAGTTTACTATTCCATGCAGAGGCTCCTAAAGACGAGGATGTTCAGCGATAAATTAAGTTGGATTCATTTTTGGGGATGGCAATTAATTATCCTGGCAGCGGCGATCACGCTTCCACTCGGAATAACTACTTCAAAAGAGTATGCCGAACTGGAGTGGCCGATAGACATAGCTATCGCTGTTATTTGGGTTGTGTTCGGATGGAATATGATTGGAACCATTTTGAACCGCAGAGAGCGGCATATGTACGTGGCGATTTGGTTTTACATCGCAACGTTTGTGACAGTGGCTATACTGCACGTAGTTAATTCCTTTGAGATGCCGGTGACGTTCTTCAAAAGTTATTCATGGTATGCCGGAGTTCAAGATGCTTTAGTTCAATGGTGGTATGGTCATAATGCGGTCGCTTTTTTCTTAACCACTCCGTTCCTAGGGATCATGTATTATTTCCTTCCAAAAGCTGCCAATAGACCCGTATACTCGTACCGCCTTTCTATTATCCATTTTTGGTCACTCATATTTATATACATATGGGCGGGTCCTCATCATCTGCTGTATACGTCTTTGCCTGACTGGGCACAATCGCTTGGAGTTGTTTTTTCGATCATGTTGATTGCTCCGTCCTGGGGTGGTATGCTAAACGGACTGCTCACGTTAAGAGGGGCCTGGGATCGTGTGCGGGAAGATCCTGTTTTGAAATTTATGGTTGTGGCCGTTACCGCCTATGGCATGGCTACCCTTGAAGGCCCGTTGCTTTCTCTGAAGAACGTCAACGCCATCGCTCACTTTACCGATTGGATCGTAGCCCATGTGCACATCGGAGGCCTAGGATGGAATGGGTTTATGATCTTTGCCGTTTTGTATTGGGTTGTTCCAAGAATGTGGAATACACCGCTATACTCAACGAAACTTGCGAATCTGCATTTTTGGTTAGGCACCCTTGGAATTATTTTCTACGCCCTGCCCATGTATGTATCGGGTGTTGTTCAAAGCCTCATGTGGAAAGAGTTTAACCCTGAAGGCTTCCTCGTATACAAAAATTTTCTTGAAACCACGGTTCAAATTCTTCCGCTACATGGTCTCAGGGCAACCGGTGGCATGCTCTATCTCATCGGTGCCTTCATGATGACTTACAATTTGATCAAGACCGCTTATGCAGGGGTGTTTGTTGCCAACGAAGAAACTGAAGCTGCCCCACTGGCGAAAGAATATGTGGCAAAAAGTGGCGGATGGCATCACAGAGTCCTTGAACATAAACCTGTATTGTTCACTGTGCTTTCATTGATTGCTATTCTTCTTGGCGGGTTCATCGAAATGGTTCCGACTTTCCTGATCAAATCGAATGTACCCACAATCACGAGCGTCCAACCTTACACACCACTGGAATTACACGGCCGCGACATTTATATCCGTGAAGGCTGTGTGAATTGCCATACACAAATGGTAAGGCCGTTCAGATCGGAAACCGAACGTTATGGTGAATATTCGAAAGCCGGTGAATTCGTTTACGATCATCCATTCCTGTGGGGATCGAAAAGAACAGGGCCAGATCTTCATAGGCTAGGCGGGAAGTATTCAAATACGTGGCATTATAATCACATGCTTGCTCCTGATGCGGTTTCAACCGGATCTATCATGCCCGCCTATCCATGGTTGTTCGAGCAGATTATTGATCGAGCAGAAACTCCAGGAAAGATCACTGCTTTGAGAACGATCGGCGTGCCATATGAAGACGGTTTCGAAGACATAGCAAACGAAAAGCTTGATGAACAAGCTAACCAAATAGCTCGCACGCTGAAAGCAGATGGTATCGAAGTCGGCAACGATGCGGAAATTGTAGCCTTGATTGCCTATCTGCAAAGATTGGGCACTGACATCAAGGGCACTCAAACTGCCGATAAAACTGATAAATAAAATTTTAAAGAATAGGTTATGTATAAGAATGTGCTTCAAAGTATTGAGAACATCCAGATCTGGCCCGTTATCTCATTCGTAATATTTTTTGTCTTTTTTCTTTGCTTGCTACTTTGGGTGTTCACAACCGACAAGAAATTCATCGAGAAAATGAAAGGCCTCCCGGTCGAAGAAGATGTCAGCAAAAATGAACCCATTAAAACACCACAGTTATGATCAGAAAATTTGCAACAACGCTGATGTTCGTTTTGCTTTCAGCTCTCACTTTTGCTCAAGAGAAACAACCCGAGGCGCAATCATTTTGGAAGGATCCTTTAAGTGATCCGATGTTGCCAATTTATCTCGTATCAGCCTTGGTGGTTACGGTTGCGATATTGGTTACGGTTGTTGGAATCTACATCATACGGGTTCTCAACGTACTCATGATTCAGCAGGAACAGGAAAATGCAAAGAAGCTTGGAATTGCATATGTTCCCAAACCTTCCTGGTGGAATCGTTTCTCTCAACAGATGAATGCCTCTGTTCCCGTTGAGCAGGAAAAAACTATTGAACTCGATCATAGTTATGATGGGATCAAAGAACTTGACAATCACCTGCCTCCATGGTGGAAATGGTTGTTTTACACCACTATCGGTTGGTCGGTAGTTTACCTTTTGATATTTCACGTTTCTGCTTCTCTGCCTTTGTCCGAAGGAGAATATCAAAATGAACTGGCGCTGGCAGAAGCACAAGCGCAAAAATTAAAGGCATCGCAGCCTCAAGCTGAAATAGATGAAAATGCTCTTGTATTTTCACCCGATTCGGTCTCCATCATTGCCAATGGGAAAAAAGTATTTATCGACAATAATTGCGGATCATGCCATCGCAATGATGGCGGAGGAAACGCTATTGGTCCCAATCTGACAGATGAGTATTGGCTACACGGTGGACATATCAAAA
>JBMOKS010000321.1:3510-8664 GCA_049324355.1 Bacteroidota bacterium | reverse complement strand
AAAGGGGATGCCGGCGTGGGGCAAAGGACTGAGCCCGCAAGAAGTGCGTGATGTCACTTATTTCGTATTGAGTTTACAAGGGACCAGACCCGAAAACGCAAAGGCTGCACAAGGCGAATTGTTCAAGGAGACTGCAGTTAAGGCTGATAGTGTGAAGATCAGGGCATCGCTGTAGATAAGATTCATGGAAGGCTCAATCAAATACAGTATCCGAAAGCAAGGATTGTCGCAAAATTCCATCTATGACGAAGATGAGTTTCGTGATAATATCGCAACGGTGGACGAAGAGGGGAAACGGATTTGGATCTATCCAAAGAAGCCCTCCGGCAAGTTTCACCGATGGAGAATTCTCGTGACCATTGTGCTGCTCACATTGCTATTCGCGGGACCGTTCTTAAAAATCGAAGGACAGCCCTTTCTTCTGTTGAACGTTTTTGAAAGAAAATTTGTGATTTTTGGCCAGGCTTTCTGGCCCCAGGATTTCGTTTTTCTCGCTATTGGGTTGATCACATTTTTCGTTTTTGTGATTTTGTTTACAGTAGTATTTGGTAGAGTATGGTGTGGGTGGATGTGCCCCCAGACATTGTTCATGGAAATGGTGTTCCGGAAAATTGAGTACTTTATTGAGGGTGATGCGAATGCGCAGCGAAGATTGGCGAAGCAACCGTGGTCGATCTCAAAGATTAGTAAAAAGACGGCGAAACATTTCATATTTATTGCAATCTCTGTCTTAATTGCTCACACGCTAATGGCCTACCTCGTAGGCGTTCACGAGACGTTGAGCATTGTGGCTAGTCCACCTGGCGAACACCTCGCGGGATTTATCGGGTTATCGGTATTTAGCGTTATGTTTTATGGTGTCTATGCAAAGTTTCGCGAACAAGCTTGTATTGCAGTTTGTCCTTACGGCCGGCTTCAAGGCGTACTGCTCACAAAAGAATCGATAGTTGTCGCTTATGACTGGCTGCGCGGAGAACCCCGAAGACATTTAAAAAAACAAAAGGTAGATGACACGAGCGCCGGTGACTGCGTGGACTGCAAGCTGTGCGTCCACGTCTGTCCTACAGGAATCGATATTCGCCATGGAACGCAACTTGAATGTGTCAATTGTACTGCCTGCATTGATGCCTGCGATGAAGTGATGCTAAAGGTAGGTAAGCCAACGGGCCTCGTTCGATTTGCGTCATACAACTCTATTAGGGAAGGTGTTCAAAAGCTTGTCAACGCCAGGGTAGTCGGGTATTCAATCGTATTGGTAGCGCTGTTATCAATTTTAGGATTCTCCCTCGCAACCAGATCTGATGTCGAGACGACAGTATTAAAAGTGCCAGGTACATTATACCAGCGGGAAAATGGCTTCATTACAAACCTCTATAATATTGAATGCGTTAATAAAACCTTTAGCGATATAGTACTCGAAATAAGAGTAGTAGATCCGAAAGTGGCAGAACTTGTCAGCGTTGATAAGAAGGAAGTTGTCGTTCCGGCCGAAGGCTTTTCAAAAAGTGTTTATTTCATTCGAGTGCCAGATTCTGAAGTAACGAATGCACGAACAGTGGTGTTGCTGGGTGTTTATCACAACGATGAATTGATGGAGACCGTGAAAGTGAAGTTTATAGGCCCTGTTTCAAAGCCGTCCGATGCAAAGAGAAATTAAATTGAATTGTGTATGAACTTCGGAAAATGGATCATAGTCGCCTTTATCCTCTTTGCGTTATTTATGGGTACTCTCGTGACGGTTTGCGTGCAGCAGGATATAAGCCTTGTCTCTAAAGATTATTACAAGGAAGAATTGGTTTATCAGGAGCAGATCAGGCGAATAAGCAACGCGCAGAATCTTAAGATCAAACCAAAGGTGGGCAAAACCAACGAACTTAGGCTTGAGGTTTCATTTGCAGATAAAATTGACAAAGGCGAGTTGAAGTTATTTTGCCCGTCTAATCAGCGTATGGATCGAATTTTTGTGTTCAATTCGTCCGCACAGTCGCAATCTTTTAAAATAGATGACCTTCAGAGTGGTATGTACCGCGCAAAAATATTTTGGTCGATGGATGGAAAAGAATACTATTATGAGGAGGTAATTTATATTTGATGGAATGGACTGCGCTCATATTAGGTTTTACCGGAAGCTTGCATTGCCTTGGAATGTGTAGCCCTTTGGCCATAAGTTTGACAAGCATGTCTTCGTCAGCTTTGGCGTATAGAGTTCTGTATAACTCAGGGCGCATTCTTACTTATGGGGTGTTAGGCAGCATGGTTGCTTCCGTTGGACTTGTTGGACCATTTATTAAGTATCAAAATCTTGTGTCTATTCTGCTCGGTTTTGCATTGGTCATCGCCGGCGTATCGCGATCACCGGTTCATGTTCCTGTAATTACTCGAGTGCTGGGATATGTCAGCAATCGGGTTAAAAAATTGTTTTCGATGGTTCTCAGAAACAAAACTTTATTCTCAACCTTTCTTATGGGGTCATTGAACGGCATATTGCCTTGCGGACTCTCCTTTCTTGCGCTGACTTATTGCCTGACCCTTTCCGGCCCTGCAAATGGATTTTTATTCATGCTCCTGTTCGGCGCTGGCACATTGCCGGTGATGCTCGGCTTTACCGGGATTTTTCGGTGGGCAGTTGATCGGCTTCATTTCAAACCTGCTGCGATAACAACAGGACTCCTTGTTTTTTCCGGAGTATTCCTGATCGTCCGCATTTTTATTGTACACATCCCACAGGCTACGTCACTCAAACAAGGTATTGTTGATATAGTGTTGTGTCGTTAAACTACCTCGCGACGTTCCATCGCACGACCTTCTCCAATTTCGCTGGATGGATGATCCTTATTTTCCCTCCATCTATTTCAATAAGACCTTCATCTTTAAAATCAGACAATACTCTGATGACAGACTCTGAAGCCGTTCCTACGATCTTTGCCAGGTCATCGCGTGAGATCTGAATGTTTTCTTTTTGGTCCTTCAGATCACGAACTTTTAGTAGAGCTTCCGCCGTGCGTTGCCTCACAGAATTGTAGGCTAGATTGAGAAGCTGCTTTTCTTTTTCAGCAACCTTTTTGCATAATAGTGAAATAAATCCTTTTGAAACGTCTGGGTGCGACTGAAGCAAAGTTGTGAAGTCGTACTTTGGAATTGAGATCACTTCAGAATCCTGCATGGCAACGGCTGATTCCTGATAGTTGCCTCCTTCAAGAATTGGCTCAAAGCCAAAAAAGTCGTTTGTATTGTAAACGTTAGTGATGAGCTCTTTGCCATCCGGATGCGACTGATATACTTTAATACTACCGGATTTGACGAAGAAAATGTTAAGAGGGGTGTCTCCCTCTGCAAATAATTCGGTTTTCTTTTTCAGAACTTTTATCTTCTTGTCTTTACAAAGGTCTTTCAGATTCAGCACTTTTTTGGCATCACTGATGAAGCTGTCTAATCCTTCAGGTGTAGTGTCGTAAAGATGTTGCTGCATGGCCGACTTTCGAAGTCGGGCTTCAATAGCATTGAGAAGATCGGTGTCATCGAAAGGTTTTGTCAGATAGTCATCGGCGCCAAGATTCATGCCTTTCCGGATGTCAGTCTTTTCAGTTTTGGCCGTAAGAAAGATAAATGGTATACCGGCCGTTTAAGGGTTCTTGTTTAGAATATGGAGAACGCCATAGCCATCAAGTTCAGGCATCATGATGTCGCAGATGATCAGGTCTGGTTTTTCCTTTTGCGCAAGTTCAACCCCAACCTTTCCGTTCGGAGCCGTGAGCATGTTGTATCCTGCCAGATCCAAGATTTCGCTGGTATTTTCTCTTACGTCAGGATTATCTTCGATAAGGAGTATTTTCTTTTTCATCATCAGTGCGTTAGGGGTATGATAATCGAGAATGTTGTGCCTTTTTCATATTCACTAGTGAAGGAAATCTCACCGCGCAATAAGTCCACATATCGTTTTACAATGTTGAGACCCAATCCTGTCCCCTGAACATTTCCAGCATTACTGGCGCGAAAAAATCTGTCAAATAAGTGTTTTTGATCTTCCTTCGGTATACCGATACCTTCATCTTTTATTTGGACAAGCAATTTGTGATCCTGTAAGTCACACGAGAGAAAAATAGATTTATAAGGCTCCGAATACTTGCTTGCATTTGATATTAGGTTAAACATAATATTGCGAAGTATTCTGGCGTCCGTTTCAATTTCCTTAACGTCAACCAGACACTTCACTTCGACCTTTTGGCCGTCTTTCAAAAAGGAATTGACTTCCTCTTTGATCTCATTTAAAAAAACTTCGATCTCAACAGTTTCCGGTTTGATGTCCACTTTGCCTTCCTCCAATCTTCCTAGCGAGAGAAAGTCGTTCAGTATTTGCGTTAAATGATTTACGGATGACTTGATGCGTTGAATATGCTTGTCTTGTTTTTCGTAGTCGCCTTTCTCTCTGTATTGCTGGATCAAAGAAGCAGAACTGAGCACCGTGCTGAGCGGCGTACGGAACTCATGAGAAGCAATGGAGACGAATTTTGACTTTAATTCATTCAGTTCCTTTTCTTTTTCCAGCGATTTCCTTGCTTCCTCTTCGGCCTTCTTTCTTTCAAAAACTTCCTGCTCTAATTTTGAAATAGTATGGTTAAGCGCTTCTGTTCGTAACTCTACCTTCTTTTCGAGCTCAGAAGCGTAAACAATTAGTTGCTCTTCGCTGCGTTTTAAGGCGTCCTCGGCCTTCTTCCTTTGGGAAATATCGCTGATAAATGCCATTACCAGTAGATTGCCTTTTACCTGCGTGTAACTGAGGCTTATTTCAACAGGGAACTCCGTTCCATCACGGCGAATAGCTGTTAAGTCACGGCCAAAACCCATTTTGCGGGGATGGGGGTCTGAATTAAACGCTTTTCTAAGGCTGACGTGACCCTTCCGGTACCTTTCAGGAAGCAGATTTTCAAGGGCTAACCCTATCAGACCGTCCTTTTCGAATCCAAAAAGCTGTTCCGCCACTGGATTGGCAATAGCAATTCTTCCGGTTTCATCGACCATGATAATGCCCTCAGACATACTCTGAAAGATCTCGCGATAAGCCTCATTTGACACCTGAGAGAAGTCCATAAACCTGGTTTTGCTTTAAAATTCCTTAATTTAATCATCCTGGAAACATGATAAAAGTCATATCCT
>JBMOKS010000321.1:0-3500 GCA_049324355.1 Bacteroidota bacterium | reverse complement strand
TGCCCCTCGCTTGTGCTAAGTTTGTTGCACAAGCGAATTATAGTGATTACAGATATGACCAAAGGGATTTTATGTACTATTGATTTTTCGGAATCATCAAAGGATGCCTTGAAATTGGCTGTTTCCCTGGCAAAACTTCTTAATACCCATTTAACTATTATTTATCCTTACAGACTTGTGAACTCGCATAATGGGGAAGCCACCGAATTCAAAAAGCAAGCCGAGGAAAATGCAATGAAGCAATTTTCCTCCCTGGAAAAACAAATCCTTTTTGATAGTGGTGTTCGATACGACTTTAAAATTGAAGTTGGTTTTTTGTCTAATCGAGTAAAAGACCACGCAAAGAAGAACGGACTTAGTTTCCTGGTGATGGGTAATAAGATGAATGTAACTAACAACGAATCGTTTGATGAGCTCGCCGAAAGTATTCAGGTTCCTCTTGTCATTGTACCATAAACATAAGTGTATATGAAAAAAATTCTGGTCCCTACCGATTTTTCTAAACCCGCTCAGTGGGCTTTGGAAGTCGCTACCGGCATTGCAAAAAAAGCAAAAGGACAAATAACGCTGCTCCATATCGTAGAGCAACCCACAGCTGAATCCTTCAACGTTGAAGGGCAAATTATGGATGAAGAAGGTTGGGAAGATAAATTGTTCACCTTTAAACTCATCGAGAGGAATAAGATCCAGCTGGAACAAGCTGCAAAATTCGCCGAAGACGCGGGAATTCTTGTGACATACGAACTTCGGCTCGGAAATCCTTTTCACGGAATGAGAACTGTAATTACTGACCATAAAGTTGATCTGGTTGTCATGGGAACGTCAGGAAGGTCGGGATTCGAGGAGATGATTGTAGGTTCCAATACCGAAAAAGTTATACGGTATGCCAAGTGTCCCGTCCTGACCGTTCACGAAAAGCCTGCGGGAAATGACTTTTCAAATATTGTATATGCAAGTTCACTCAACGAAAATGAAAAAGCGTTTGCCGACGTTGTCAGGAGCGCGCAAGAGATGTATCACGCAACCGTTCACCTGGTCAGGATCAATACACCAATGAATTTCCAGCCTGATCATATTGCGAAAAAGGTAATGCAGGACTTTGCCCGGAAACTTCACCTTCAAAACTATACCATAAACGTCTTCAGCGATAGAAGTGAGGAGGAGGGAATTCTTCACTTCGCTTCCAGCATCAACGCTGACCTGATTGCCATGGCAACCCATGGCAGAACCGGATTCGCTCATGTGCTCGTCGGTAGCATTGCAGAAGATGTTGTCAATCACGCCAGCAAACCTGTCTTAACATACGTTACGCCGAACTTATATCAAGTTTAAGATGACAAGCAGGTAGTCGTTAAAATTTTTAATGTAGACACCCTGTATTTACCCGATGCTGCGATGACAGGATCAAAATCGATCAATGGACTTGGGTGCTGTCTGTAGCTGATTTCACCTTGAAGGGCCGGATTTTCCTCCGGCTTAGGAATGTTTGCCCCCCTGATTGCTTGTTGCACGCAGTTACTCCAATTTCAATCAAAAAAGAAAACAGTGATACTTACACCCATAACTTGGTGACGAATTAAAACAGCTGGCCACGCAACGGACTACTCTCAAGCTATTTGTGTTTGACATTTTCTGCTCGTCGTTACCCGAGCTACCGGGTTACGGATGCACGAAATATCGCGTTTATCTGGGCCCATGGTAAATCATTTTTCTTTTAAAATTATTGATAATCAAATAGTTATATGATGTGGCATAGAGATTGGCAACAGTAGCCAAATCGGAATTTTCATGGCCTTAATCAAACTGAGTAATGAAACGGCACCGGCCTACGAAGCGGCCCGGTTGTCGGCGTTGAACGAGTACTCCATATTAGACACAGAAGCTGAAATAGATTACGACGATATTGCCAAACTGGCTGCGTTCGTTTGTAATTCTCCCATTTCCCTGATCACACTGATCGATGAAAAAAGGCAGTGGTTTAAGGCGCGTGTTGGAGTGAGTATTACAGAAATGCCTCGCGAAATATCGCTTTGCACTCACACGATCGAGCAGCATGATATGGTGATTGTTTCTGACGTGACAAAGGATGAGCGATTCTGCAACCATCCCATGGCGAGCAATAGCTTTGGATTGAAATTTTATGCAGGCATACCGCTTACCACCCCCACAGGCTTCAATCTCGGAACAATATGCATTATTGACAAAGAGCCAAAAGAACTTGCGCCCGAACAAAAATCTACGTTGCAAGCACTAAGCCGGCAAGTCATTCAACTGTTGGAAGCCCGTAAACAAAATCAAGAACTGAAAAGGTTATACCAAAGGAACAGTCGCCTGTTATCCATTATAGGGCACGACCTTAAAGCACCTTTAAATTCAGTCGATGGCATGCTGCAATTGTTGGATACGGATCTCATATCTGACCATGAATTCACTGAATATATCGCAAGATTAAGAAAGACGGTCGGTGCATCACAACATCTGCTGGCCAATTTATTAAGCTGGGCATCCTCTCAGCTCGTTGAAAAGTCGGCCGCCAGGGAAGTCCTTTCATTAAAAGAAATCGTCGATAACATTACTAACGACAACATCGAACTTTTCAAGGCGAAAGGAAATCAGGTTAAAAATAATCTGGAAGCGATGTCACCGGTCATGGCCAACAAAAATATGGTCGAATTTGTTTTAAGAAACCTGTTGTTGAACGCCAATAAGTTCACCGACAAAGGCACCATCACAATCGGCCTCACCGAGCATAAAAATAGCGTGGAAGTCACCGTATCTGATACAGGTTTGGGCATAAAAGAAGAAGTACTACAAAATCTGTTCTCCTGGAAAGAAAGAAAAAGCACTCAAGGCACCCGGGGAGAAAAAGGATCTGGACTTGGTTTGCCGGTCTGCCGCGAATTTATTGAAGAAATGGGAGGCAGAATATGGCTGACCACAAAACTGAACAGTGGTACTTCGTTTTACTTCACGCTGCCTAAGGCCGATGGGTTCCCTGAAAGGGATGGTTTATCAGCTCGGACAAAAGTATCAAATTCCTAAGCTCCGGATTTTTAGGCAAGATTCCACTGGATTGCGTTCGCCATCGCGTGGCAAATTTCAAGTCACATCAGTCGTTCCTGCCGTAGGTTTTGATGGTGAGTGATGCCGGGTTTGCGTAGTTGCCCTCGGGCATAGGTGAGGCTTGTTGCGCGAAATTGTTGATAACATAGTACTACCAATTCATGATTTTTTCCACAAACTTAGACCGGTTTAATCAACCTTCGCCGGTCTATGACATACACTGCAAAAACCTTCACGGTATTTACCTTTTCATTTTTCATGATGTTTGCCACTCATGCGCAAGACCTCAGAGATGTGATCAGTCAATTCCAAGCCGACAAGTATGCCTTACATCGTAAGTATAACCTTCGGGAGTCGCAGGAGTACTACGAGCGGTTGTCGCAGTTCTACGATGACTGGGAGAGGAACCTTAAAGAAATCTCTTTTGAAAAGCTTTC
>JBMOKS010000320.1:0-18069 GCA_049324355.1 Bacteroidota bacterium | reverse complement strand
TTCACCGCCGGTGCTGACAATGTTGAGTCCGTGGTGCCGCAGCATGTCGAGAATTTCTTCTGTGCCGTTGATGATCGCCGAGATCACTTCTCCGGGCACCAGGTTCTTGTTGCGACCTATGGTTGATGAAATCAAAATGTTGTCAGTAGCCCCTACACACAACAGATCATCGATATTCATGATGATGGCATCCTGCGCAATACCTTTCCAAACAGAAAGATCTCCGGTCTCTTTCCAGTACAAATAGGCCAGCGACGATTTCGTTCCGGCGCCGTCCGCATGCATCACTGTGCAATAATCAGGATCATTGCCGAGGTGATCAGAAACAATTTTGCAAAAAGCTTTGGGAAACAACCCTTTGTCCAGCTTACTGATAGCCTGGTGAACATCTTCTTTGGAAGCAGAAACTCCGCGCTGGTTATATCGGTCGGACACGTGAAACGGAACTTTAATTTTGAAGGCGCAAATTACGACTTGATTCTGGATAGTGGACACTGGATGCAGAATATTTGGCGCCTCAAACCGATGAGATGTAAAGCTTGCAGCCTGCCAGCGTGTCGCCTTAGCTTAGCGGCGGCACAGCTATCGCGCAAGTGTCCGGAGCTTTATCGGAAGCGCAAACTTTTAAATGCCAATGCCGCAATGACAGGCGCAGGATTATTTTAAATAAATGACTTTACCCCGGCGGGAAGATTCTTTGGCGGCCTCCAATATTTCCATGACGATCATATTGTTTTGCAAAGCGGAGAGATCAGTGGGTTTTACGGTAATCTCCTTCCGAACGACGGCAGCGAGGTAGGCAAACGGATCGTGAAAAGGTTTAGCCAGAGCACCTGCTGCAATATATTCTTCAGGTTTGTCTGCGGCAGCTTTATATTTTATTCCGTTGCGATCTGCGATAGCGTAACCAACCCGACCGTAAACTTCCATGTCTTTGCGATTGTAGGGCCAGTTCCATGAAGCCTGTAAGATCGCTTGGGCTTTCGGATATGTCAGAATGATGGTGGCCTCATCATCTACTTTGGGATAACGATCGGGTTTGATCTGCTGGGTGATGGCTGTTACGCTCATCGGCCTGGCGCCGTTCATCAGCCAGGTAGTGAGGTTGGCGCCATAGCAACCGAAATCGGTAATGGCACCTCCACCATTTTTTATCGGATCGGTAAGCCACTCGAGAAATTCTTTGTTAACACCAATCTCCTCCGGGCCCTGGTGGCCATCATGCACCACAATTTTTCGCAGTTCGCCCAGCGTACTTAACATATCATACGTTTTATGATTGCTGCCGTACCACGTGGTTTCGTAATTGGTGAGCAACTGAATGCCATGTCTTTTGGCTAAAGCCTGCATTTGCCTGGCATGGTCGAAACTTACGGCCAACGGCTTCTCGACCATGACATGAATTTTTTTTGGTGCGCAGGATTTTACAACGTCGAGATGCTCGTCAATGCTGTTGAAAGCCGTAACTGCCTCAGGTTTTGTTTTTTCCAGCATCTGCTCCAGCGAGGGGTACAATAATGTGAGCGGGAGGTTGTACTGATTTAGATAACGCTCGGCCAGCTCACGGTTGGGTTCGGCTATACCTACGATCTCAATATCACCATCGTCTGCGCGGCCCAACACCCAGTGAACGTGAGCATGGGTCAGGCCGGCAATACCGATCTTAAATGGTTTTTTATCCTGGGCTATTCCAGAGATGGATATTAAAATAACAACTAGGATGACCATGGCTCTCATGCCACAATTTAAGCAATGCGAGAGCAGAATACCAGAATGAAATTTTGTTGACGGCTAAATGAACTCCCCTGTAATGTTTTGCTTCTCGATGATTATTCAATTCGCTATAAGCAGTCGATGTCGTGAAGCGACTGGTCCATTCTCAACAACCACAACATAAATCCCGGGGTCCAGGCGGTTTGTCAGGTCAAGCGAAAGTTTTTTTACATCGCCCGGTAGGGTGGCCCAAGCGAACAACTTTTTGCCTTTCACATCAAATATGGAAATAACAACGTGATGCTCCCGTTCGTCAGGCAACCAAACTTCAAGCTGCGTGCCGTTGGAAGGATTGGGGAAAAGTACAACGGAGTTTCTTCGTTGTACTTCTACAGATATCACTTTAGAGTGGCTCGAGGTGCCATCGGTATCAGTTTGCTTCAAGCGATAGAACGACAGGCCGGGCAGCGGAAGTTTATCCGCAAATTTGTAAACCAATTTCAACCGGCTGTCTCCCGCGCCATCAACTTTACCTAGCTCCTCGAAGGCGACACCATTCGCAGAGCGCTCAACAGCAAAGTATGCATTATTTGATTCTGTCGCCGTGATCCATTTGATCTCAACTTCCCCGTTACCTTCTACAGCCCTCAGATCCAAGAGTTCAACGGGCAATGGAACATCGCCAACCAAGGTCCAGGGTGAATAGCTGGCGACACCGGAAATGGTGGCCGAAAACGATGTGTTGGTTTGCGAACTGAACGTTGGCTGACCCCATGATCCGGTGCCCCATCGGTAAGCCTTAAGGCCAGTAATGGATCCAACCTCGTTGGCAGTCGCCGTAAACGTCATCTCCGATGTTGGATTGCCACTATAGTTCTCAACCTTTATGATCCAAAAACGATCAACTGTGTTGGCACCGCTATGATCCGGAAGGCTCACCACGGGTGCGGGCAAAGGTTGGTTATCAAAACCCGTGTGATAGGTCGCAACAGCAACAGATCCTTCGCGGCGTGACCCGGCTCTGGTTATATTAAAAGTAAAAGGAATGTATTCAGTGGCAGACAATCCGAAGGGAAAAATAAATGGCCCCTCAGATGTCGCAGTATTCCAGCGTACTACACCGTAAGGTGGCGTTGAGGTTTCGCTCCTGATGTATCCGCTCGTGCGGGAAATCGCTTCAGTACTTGCCCGATCGATATTCAAGGTGTTGCCGTTCAGGTCAAATTCCCCCTTGGCAAGCGCAAGACTATTTTTGATGGTTGCCCGGCCTCCAACGAGGATCACACCTCTGCTGTTGTTGATGATAAGGTTGCTATACGTTGCTGGGTACAGGTCCTGGATTCCATCTGTGGCAGCATATTCCACAGTATTGGTCGCTGCAGTAAAATCCAGGTTTTCGAAAGACGTAACACTGATCGGTTTTCCTGCCGAGGTGAACTTCACGTGGCCTTCTCTTCCATTAACAAATGTCGTTACCGCGCCACCTTGAACTGTCAAAGCGCCCGAAGTTCCTGTCAAGTTCAGTCGGCCAAAATTTGTGACCGAACTGTTAGCGGCGACTTTAAGTCGAGTCATGCCAATTTCAGATGATCCTGAGAAGGTATAGCGGCCACCTGAATCCACAATATATTCGCCGCTGCCTTGCATCGGCGCAGGCCAGAATCCATCGTTAATGATATCTCCCCAAATCGTAATTTGTTC
Source organism: Bacteroidota bacterium (assembly GCA_049324355.1). Taxonomy (GTDB): domain Bacteria; phylum Bacteroidota; class Bacteroidia; order Cytophagales; family Cyclobacteriaceae; genus Chryseosolibacter. The sequence goes on along the minus strand of JBMOKS010000320.1, from coordinate 14,655 downwards.
GCCAACGGTGTTGTCCCAAGTTCCACCGCTACTCACCACAATTTTCTTAAAGATCTTCGATCCTGAACCAGCAGCAGTAAAAACAAGGTGTCCGTCAATGTCGGTTCGGTTGGTTGCAAAAAGTTTTATTTTCCCAATCTTAGCGGTCTGCCCTGGTAGCCCCGGTGAAACCAGAAATTTCTTTTCAATGATGACCGAACCCTTTTTAGCATGGTCATAATTTCCATCGATGACCGCGCCATTCTTAAGCTGACAATTGGCCAGTAGAATTTCACGGGAGAGAATATTCAGCTGGCCGGTAGGTTCTATGGTGGCATCGCCTAACCAACTTGTTGCCATGCCAGAATAGTTGAAGGTTCCTGATAATTTAAAGTTTCCAGTCTGTTTAATCCAGACTTCAATGTTGCCTGTTTGCCCCTCGGGTATGATAAAGTCACCTATTAAGTCGATGCTGGCGTTGCTCGTACCTTTGATGCGGCTGTCACCATTCATGATCAGCGTACCGAGTATCGTCAGTGTAGTAGGCGTAGATTCTGCGGGTATGTTAAGGGTGCCATTGCCTTGCAGCGAAAGTTTCTTACATCGTGTGCCGACGGTTAGAGTCACGATCGTGCCCCGTACCAATGTGATGGTATCGTTCTCATCCGGCACACCATCGACATCTGTACCGCGGTCGCGCACCCAGGTGCTAGGATCGTTCCAGGCTCCACTAATCAAAGATCTAAAGGACGCCTGACCCAGAGATACGGGTGAGTAAACAATCATAAATACAAGGCAAAGCCACTTCGCCCTCGCGCAAATCAAAGCTACCGTTACCATAACAAGAAAAGATGCTCCTAACACTGACAATGACGAGGGGCACCAGGGTGGAGGAGGCTAAAAAAGTTTTTACTTCAAGTACAAAAATAGGTTAGCCTGCTTCAAAAAATTGGCAAAAATACTCCAAGAAGTGATAGAATCTTTGCGGCGGCGCAACACCATTGCATGGCTCTCTTGTTTCGTCAAGGTTTATATTCTAAAAACTCAGCTTGCGAAAAAGCTCCCACACTACAATGCCAAGGCAAACCGAAATATTTAAGGAGTGTTTTGTTCCGTGCTGCGGTATCTCCAGGGCCAGGTCTCCGAAGGCAATGGCTTCTTCGCTTACTCCATTCACCTCGTTGCCAAAAACAAGACAGTATTTTTTGTGGGCAGCAGGGGTGAAGTCGTTGAGTTTTTGACTTTCGGTGGTTTGCTCGATAATAACGATGGTATAACCTTCGTCTTTAAGTCGTTTTACCAGTTGTGCCGTGTGCTCAACATACTCCCAGTTCACGGAAGCGGTAGCCCCCAGTGCGCTTTTTTCGATCTCCCGGTGTGGCGGCTGGCCGGTGATGCCGGTAAGATAAATTTTTTCAATTCTGAAGGCATCGGCCGTGCGAAAAGCAGACCCTACGTTGTGCAGGCTTCTGATATTATCGAGCACGACGCATACGGGCAGTTTCGCCGCTTCTTTGAATTCTGTCACCGATATTCTGCCCAACTCTTCGAGCTTCAGCTTTTTCATTGGCTTTGTTTTTATTAGAAGGCAAAAATAAATCATTCTTTATTTCAAAAGAGCTAAAGGATTTTTAACTTATTTATGGATTGAAAAACCCTCACAATGAAAAAAAATCTATGGAAACGGTTATCCCGTATCGGTGTAACCGACGAGATGGACTTCCGGCTTGCCCGTCGCGTGATTCTCTCCAACCAATTTGCATTGTTAATCGCTTCTTTGACACTGGTCTTCATGGTGGTCTTTGCCTCGCGGCAGAATTTCAACTTTGTTCCTTTTCTGGTACTGCTTTTCATCGCCATTGTCATCTGGCTATTTAACCACGCCGGCCTAACACGTTTGTCGCGTATGGTCACCAGCCTTACTCCGGCTGTGGGCTTATTGTTCCTGAACGTTTCATTGAAGTTCGGCGATCCGTCGAAAATTGATATCCTCCATTACGCAACGCCCCGCATGCTCATTCTGGGTTCCGCGGTTTTGCCCTTCACCATGTTCACACCGGTAGAGAGAAGATTCGTGTGGGCGACTGTCGGCATCATACTGGTTCTCGCCTTCGGCTATGACTCTATTCACAGTTCTTTCGGCGTCGATTATCAGGCCCTGGGGTTAAAAAATAATTTTTACGGTGTGATCTATGAAGACATGGTTGTGCTGGCCATTATGATACTGGTGTCATCCGGATTTATGTTCAACCTCGGCAATCAGTATGATCTTAAAACCCAAAAACTTTTGAACGAAGACCTGGAACAAACCGAGTTACTCAGGCGCAACGAAGAAGAGATCAAAAAAACACTTCATGAACTGGAGGAATCGAGGAAAAAAGATCAGGAACGCGATTGGGTCTCGAAGGGCCTTACCGGGCTTATCACCATCCTTCAGTCGTCAGACGACACTTCGAAGGTTTACGACAAATTGCTCTCCACCCTGGTGAAGTACACCCGAATGAATCAGGGTGCTATGTTTTTGACCACAGAATCAGAATCGGGCGAAACCATATTGAAGCTTGTTTCTTGTTATGCCTACGAACGAAAAAAATTCGTAGAGGGTACGATTGAGCCCGGCAATGGCATTTTAGGACAAGCCTATTTGGAAGGTGAGCTGTGTTATATGCGAGAAGTGCCGGCGGATTTCGTTCGTATCACTTCCGGACTAGGTGAAGCCACACCCCGCCACGTTGCTATTGTGCCGATGAAAACCAATAAGACGGTGGAGGGATTATTCGAGCTTGCTTCGTTCCAGCCCATGGAGGAACGGCACTTTGAACTCTTCCAAAAAGTGGGTGAGACGCTGGCGTCATTTGTGTCTAACAATCGTATAAACGATCGTACCAAGACGCTACTTCAGAAAGCACAGGTCATGTCAGAAGAACTAAAGGCCAACGAGGAAGAAATGCGTCAGAACCTCGAAGAACTCACCGCCACACAGGAAGCTATGGCCCGCAAAGAAAAAGAATACCAGGAACGGATCGCCGAATTAGAACATGAACTTGTGAGAGCGTAGCCGTTCATGGTTCCAGGTTTAATGTTCTTAGTTCAATGTTCATATGGCTTAAGTTTCTGATGTTCAGGGGCTACTTGTTGATAAAGCATGCTCCGAATAATCAACTCAGGAACTTTGAACCAGGGAACATTGAACTTTTCTATCTTTGCCGTTATGGCCGAAGCTAAAGCTGCTGCAGAAACTCCGTTGATGAAACAATACAACGCCATCAAGGCGAAATATCCCGGGGCGCTTCTGCTTTTCCGTGTGGGAGATTTTTATGAAACATTTGGACAGGACGCTGTCGCTGCCAGTAAGGTGCTTGATATCGTGCTCACCAAACGTGGCAATGGCTCAGCTTCAGAAACCGAACTGGCAGGATTTCCGCATCATGCCTTGGATACTTATTTACCGAAGCTGGTTCGCGCCGGCCATCGGGTTGCCATTTGCGATCAGCTTGAGGATCCCCGATTTGTAAAAGGTATTGTAAAACGTGGCGTGACAGAATTGGTAACGCCGGGCTTGTCATTCAACGACAATGTGCTTGAACGCAAGCAAAATAATTTTCTGGCATCCGTATTTAAAGGCAAGGATCTTCTGGGTGTAGCTTTTCTGGACGTATCTACGGGGGAATTCTATGCCGCACAAGGAAATGAGAACTATGTTTTAAAACTTATTCAAGGGTTCGCGCCTTCGGAGATCATCTTCAGCAAACCATCGCGCGAGAAATTTGAATCGCTTTTCGCCGGCCACAACATCTTTGCGCTGGATGAATGGGTGTATGGCTTTGATTATACCTACGAAAAGCTGACCTCTCATTTTAAAACGGCCTCCTTAAAAGGATATGGTATCGACGAGCAAGGCGAAGCTATCATCGCCGCGGGTGCCATTCTTCACTACCTCGAAGACACGGAGCACAAAGACACGTCGCACATCGCGTCGATATCGCGCATTGATGAAGACAAATATGTGTGGCTGGACAAATTCACGATCCGCAACCTCGAAATTGTAAGCTCGCAAAACGATGGTGGTGTGCCTCTTATCGACGTGCTCGATCACACCGTGACGCCGATGGGTTCGCGCCAGTTGCGCAAGTGGATGATACTTCCGCTGAAAGACAAAGTAGCTATCGACGAACGCCTGAGTGTTGTCAACACTTTTTACAACGATAGTTTCATAAGCGATAAAGTATTGGAGCCGCTCAAACAAATCTCCGACCTGGAAAGGCTTATTTCGAAAGTGGCCGTAAACCGGATCAATCCAAGGGAGATGCTTCAGCTGAAACGTTCGTTGAAGTGTATTGCGCCCATTCAAAAAGTATTGGCTGAATATTCGTCGCCGGAGCTAAATCGATTGGCCAGTCAGCTTGAATCATGCGAGTCGCTGGTTGAGAAAATAGAAAAAGAACTTCGCGAAGACGCCTCTATCGCCAGCAACCAGGGTGGCATTATCAAAGCTGGCATAGACGCAGAACTGGATGAGCTGCAGAACATGGCGGGATCGGGCAAAGATTATTTGTTGCAAATTCAAAAGCGCGAAGTAGAACGCACGGGTATCAATTCGTTAAAGATTTCTTTCAACAAAGTTTTCGGATACTACCTTGAAGTAAGCAACGCCAACAAAGACAAAGTTCCAGTCGACTGGATCCGCAAACAAACGCTGGTCAACGCCGAGCGCTTCATCACCGAAGAATTAAAAGTATACGAAGAGAAGATCCTGCACGCCGAAGAAAAACTCGTGGTGATCGAGCAACGCATCTTCCATGAACTGATCCGTTTTGCCTCGGAGTTTATTCCGCAGATACAAAAGAATGCGCGCACGCTGGCCCAGCTGGACTGCCTGTTGTCGTTCGCCACCATAGCACGCATCAACAGATACAACAAGCCGGAGATCAATGATTCGCTGATCGTCGACATTAAGGCCGGTCGTCACCCTGTAATTGAAAAACAATTGCCCGTGGGAGAAACGTACGTGCCCAACGACATTTATCTCGACAGCGAAAATCAACAAATACTGATCATCACCGGTCCGAACATGGCCGGTAAGTCTGCCTTGCTCAGGCAAACCGCGCTGATCGTGCTGATGGCACAGATGGGAAGTTTTGTTCCCGCCGAGAGTGCTGCGATCGGTATGGTTGATAAAGTTTTCACCCGCGTTGGCGCTTCCGACAATTTATCGCGGGGCGAGTCTACTTTTATGGTGGAGATGACCGAAACCGCCAGCATCCTCAACAACCTCAGTAACCGAAGCCTCATTCTGATGGACGAGATCGGTCGCGGCACCAGCACCTATGATGGTGTTTCCATTGCCTGGGCTATAGTTGAATATCTGCACCAGCACGGACAAAAAGATTGCAAGCCCAAAACATTATTCGCCACACACTACCACGAGCTCAACCAGCTGGAAGAAGACCTCATACGGGTGAAGAATTTCAATGTGTCGGTAAAAGAAGTTGGCGACAAGATCATCTTCATGCGCAAGTTGAAACAGGGCGGAAGTGAGCATAGCTTTGGTATTCATGTGGCACAGCTCGCAGGCATGCCCAACAAAGTGGTGTTACGCGCCAATGAGATCCTTCACTTCCTCGAAAAAGACAAACACAAGAACCAGGGCAATAAAAAACTCCAGGAGCTGCCCAAGCCCACGCCACAAATGACTTTGTTTGAAAACGACCCGAGGTTTAAGGAGATCCAGGAATTGCTAGGCCGCGTGGATATCAACACGATTAGTCCGGTAGAAGCATTGTTAAAGCTCAACGAAGTGCTTACCGTACTGAAGAAATAGCTTTCAGGCCGTGCGCTTTGAGCTGCGAGCGTCGAGAAAAGCTCGTAACTCGTGGCTTGCAGTTCGCAAGCACCTAGAATTTAATAATCCAGTATCTTTTCCAGCAAAGGATCTTTATTATCGAAATAGTCTCGCGACGTGAGCTCTAACTTGATGGTAGGTTCTATCCACGTTCGGTCATCCCCGGGAATAGATTCATGATACCGGTTAGAGATGCTGCAAATGGCGCCGCTGTAAGGAAACATCACACCGTTTTCTTCGCCCACAAAATTGGGCTTAGAGCTGCTGGGTTCGCCGGCGAAAACCGGGTGCAATAAATTATCGGCTTTCGAAATAAAGATCTGCGCCGCCGAAAAAGTATTCCTGCCCGTCATAATCACGATCGTTGACTTCGGATTTTCTTGTTGAAAAGCTGACAATGAATTCAGCAGCGGCGGCAGCAACTCGGCGTTACCACCATTGTTGTGGCGCACATCGATGATCAGTTTCTTAGGTTTAATCATTTTGAGACTGTCACTCAATCTTGACGAAAAATCTCGTAGGCTTTCAGCTGGATCATCTATCACCTGATTGAACTGAACATACAAGTGATTTACACCTTCATGTCTAAGGGATTTGATCCAATAAGTTTGTTTTACATTTTGCAGGTATAAGGGCACAGGATTACCGCTGATCTTCGAGGGAATAAGCTTCGGCACACCTTTCAAGGGTGCAATAGACGTGGCCGTAAGCCGCATGGAAAATATTTCTCCGCGATTGTCAGCCAGCGTGATGGGAATCCCGTCTCTCTTAATCTTCACACCCACTGCTTCGAGCGCGCCTTGAAACGAAAGAAACAATGGGCCGATCCAATCAACACCCATTTCGTTATCGCGACTGATGTACGGCGCAATACGTTTCATCGCATCCTCCACGGCAACATCTCCGAATTTTACTACCCGGTTTCCGATCAGGTGTTTCAAAGATTCTGGCGCGTGAATGATGAAAAGGCCGTCTGAAAACAAATAAAACCTGAAGGGCAATCCCTTTGATTCAACTTTATCGGCGCCCCAAGGCAGCACGTAGGTATGTCCATCACCCAGCGTGGCAGCAAGTCCTTCGAACTCTACCAGTATTTGCTGGTCGCTGAGCTGCGCCATATTTTTTCTTAGCGCTTCAGATTTAGCGACGAACGTTTCAGGCAGCGGCCTGGATTTATAGACATAGTGCTGCTGCTTCACCTGGCTGGTGAAGTAATCAAGATCCGACTCCCATCCTCTAATTCTTTCCTGCGACTGGCAGGCATGGCCAACCGACATCAGTGCTACAATTAACCCGAATTGATATGCTTTCATCACTTATCAGTTTGAACGCATTACGCAATCTTACTGCCACGGCTGTGAAATGGCATAAAACGAAGAAGGCGAGAGATTTCACGGCTCTTACTTCAAAGGATGTTCATAATCATTAAAAAGTTGTGCGTTTGTGGACGGTGATTCATCCCCAAAATTTCGGTATTCAGAATTTTTTCCTGCTGGGAATATTGTTAAAAGGTGAAGCGCACAAAAGGCACCGGGAAGAACGACTGCTGGTACTGCTTGGCAATCGAGTTTGTGCGGTAGTTGTAGCTCTGTGCGAAAATGTTTTTGTTAGCTGTTATGTTTTGCAGATCCATGGCGATCTCCAGCGTACTCTTCCGGTACTCCTTCCGGTACGACAATTTTAGGTCGGCACGAAAATACGGGTCCTGCTTCTGGCTGTAGGCATTGCTTTCGTCATAGATCGTTCGGCTAAATTCCTGCGACTTGGCTACGTTGATCGGCGTGAGATATTTTCCGCCAATGGTGGTGAACTTCAGGTTGACGGAAAAGAATTTTCCGTTGTTGCCCAGTCTCCACTCTTTTCCGGCCAATGCGTTGAATACATACTTTGTGTTGAAAGCCGTATTTCTTTCATGGCCGTCACTACCTTTGTATTTAGAATCGAACAGGGACGTGGTGATCAGGAAGTAATATCCTTTGCTGTAAAATCTTTCAAGCGTGAGTTCCACGCCGTGGTTCCTGCCGGTGCCGTTGTTCACCAGGCTGTCTTCATCTTCGGGCGCAAAGCTGGCGCCGGTATTCAGCGCAGAAAAGGTGCTGGGGTGTTCAGTAACCGGAACATTGCTAAGCTGCTGATAATACGCTTCGGCCTTCAGCCTTGTGTTGCTAGAAATGTTCCAATCGTAGGTCAATGCATAGTGGTCGCTTTTAGTAAAACCGAGGTCGCGATTGGTGGTGAGCACCTGCCCCGAAGCTGTTTTGGTTTGCATGAACGAAGTGGTGATGTTGGGCGCCTGATGGTGCTGCCCGTAGCCAACGCTTAACGAATGACTTCCATTGATGATGTATTGAACACTCACGCGCGGTTCCGCTACAAGTTGTTCACTCAGAGAATAGTACTGTCCATGCACGCCGAGATTCACAGCCAAGTGATTGCTGAACCGGTGTCTCCACGTGGTATAAAACTGATACAAGGACGTATTATCGGCCATGTTTAATCGAACTGAGTCGCGGTTGAGGTTTGCGTAGATCTCGCGATTATAAATATCAAAGTTGGTGAAATCGGCCATCACACCCGATGTAAGGCTGTTTTTGGAGTTGAATTTTGTCCGCGTATAAAAACTTGCCGAATATTTTTCAGTTCCAAACTCGGCTTCGGCACTGCGGTGTTTAGCGATCACTTTGTTTTCGCTGTCGCGCACCAGCGAGTCTGCCCAAAAGATTTCGTCGGTAGCACTCGCCCCAAGCGTAAGCTTCGCGAAAGTTTTTTCGGAAAGATTTCTTTCGTAGCTGATGCCCGCCACGCCGGTCTTGTACCGCGGGTAAGAATCTACATTGGCATCACCGTAAAGATCATCGGGATTATCAACCTCGGCTTCACTGCCCAGCAGATCGATCTCACTCAATCCTCCGAGACCGAACACCGTGAGCTTACCGCTTTGTCCGGTGGGAACACTCACTTTGAAATTAATATCCTGGTATAACGGCGTATTCGATCCTGTGCCGAATTCGATACCCAAAGCCTGAAAGATAGCCAGCGTCGAGTAGCGGTAGTTCACGATATACGATGCTTTCGAATTTTTGGAGAAAGGTCCTTCAGCACCCAGCTCAAATCCATTAAACCCCACCTGTCCGATAAATTCTTTTTTCTGATCGTTGCCGTCGCGCAGTCGAAGGTCAAACACGCCGGCGGTGGCATTTCCATATTGCGCCGGAAACGCGCTCGTCATAAAATCAGACTTGTCGATATTGTTGTTGTTCAAAATGCTCACGGGCCCGCCCGTAGCTACCAGCGCGCCGAAGTGATTGGGGTTTGGAATATTCAATCCTTCCAGCTGCCACAGCATACCCGTTGGGGAATTGCCCCGCACGACGATATCGTTTCTCGAGTCATCGCCGCCGATCACGCCAGCGAAGTTCGCCGCCATGCGACTCGGATCACCCAGCGCACCGGCGTAACGTTTGGTGTCATCTACATTGAAAGACCGGGAACTCACCGCGGCGAGATCATTGTTGGTTGCTGTTTTGTCTTCTTTAGTGTCGGCGATCACCACTACTTCATTCAACTCGCTTACACGCTCCACCAAGTTTATGTTCATCACCACTTCTTTTCCTGCTGTTACCACCACATTTGGGATGGTTTGTTCTTCGTAGCCTATATAAGTGATCTTAATGGTTTGCCGTCCGACGGGCACTTTTTCAATTCGGTATGCCCCTTCTTCATCGGTTGTCGCCCCGAGATTATTCAGGTCTGATACTACCACTACACTTACCCCGATCAGCGGCATTTGTGATACTTCATCGAATATGCGGCCACGCACAGTTTGAGTTGACTGCGCCGAGACGCTGATCGAAGCGAGCAACGCCACTACTAAACCAGCAACCAGGATAAAAATTTTAAGAGGGAGTATCGTTTTCATGAGGGTCTTTTTATCATTTGTTTTCACCGAGACAATTGCGCTGGAATAAACCCCTATCCCTCACGATTTCAATTCGGCAAATAATTTTCAGTTACGATTATTTTTTTGAATGACTGAATGAACCGGCCTATTCTTGCATTTAAGGACGCTTTGAAATACGATATAATTTTGGGGCCGGTTTATAATGTGGTGAATTTGGGGTGAAATGTGTGCCTAACGACTGTTCATAAACCTGCGTATTGGTGGCGAAAAGCACATCCAAAATAATTTTGCGAAACGAGACAATGAATTTTGCGAATTAGGGGCGACCTTTGTGCCTTTAAGTTCCGGAGGTGTATTCAGCAGGCCTTCGAACTATTTAACATCTCTGCTGTTGTAGGAAGACATGAGTCAAACAACCTTAACACCCGAAGTAAGAAGAAAGCCGATCCTCTCACAGGAGCTGACCTTTCTCGCGGTGCATTTACTTCCGCTGGCTGCCATCTTTACAGGCGCCACATTATTTGATTGGATCGTTTGTGCCGTATTGTATGTAGTTAGAATGTTTTGGGTAACAGGCGGCTATCATCGCTATTTCGCCCACAAATCTTATAAAACATCACGCTGGTTTCAGTTTGTTATAGCCTTCATGGCGCAGACATCGGCACAAAAAGGCGCACTTTGGTGGGCCGCACATCATCGCCATCACCACCGCCATAGCGATACACCTGCCGATCCTCACTCAATGAAGATCTACGGATTCTGGTATTCGCACGTGGGCTGGATCGTAGGACCGGATTTCAAAGAAACCGATTACAAAACCATTGGCGACTATGCTAAGTACCCCGAGCTGGTGTGGTTGAATAAACATTACCTGGTTCCTCCGGTTGTGCTGGCAGTGATCGTTACAGCGCTGGGTGGAATGGTGAATGGAGGAAGCATCCTCGCTATGTTCTCTGCCGCCGGTATGTCTACGTTGCTGATAGGATTTTTCCTGAGCACCGTTATTCTTTATCACGGCACGTTTTCGATCAACTCGATCATGCACAAATTCGGATTTCAGCGTTACGAATCTCACGATGAATCGCGCAATAGCATTTGGCTTGCATTGCTCACGCTGGGTGAAGGTTGGCACAATAACCATCACTACTATGAAGTTTCTTCACGCCAGGGATTCTTCTGGTGGGAAGTAGATATCACCTATTATGTACTTAAAGGCTTGTCGGCAGTGGGATTGATCTGGGATCTGAAAGGCGTGCCGAAACATATCAAGTATTCGAAAAATAAACAACATGCCGCGCAGCTCAGAAAAGAACTTGAGTCTGTGAAAAAGGAATCGGAACCAATCGAGCTAAAACAATCTGCTTAAACGAAACTAAAATTCTTTAGAAGCCGTCTTGACGTCAGGACGGCTTTTTTATTTTCACTTTCACCAACCACAAGAATGAAAGACTTCATCGGCAGTACCAAAAAACTATTTCTCTATTATAAAGAGCTCGCAGAAAAAGCTATCGCGCAAATAGACGACGAGCACATTAACTGGCGCTCTAACGAAGCAAGCAATAGTGTCGCCCTGATCGTGCACCACATGACAGGCAACATGCTTTCTCGGTTTACAGACTTTTTGACCAGCGACGGCGAGAAACCCTGGCGCAATCGCGAAGCTGAATTTGAAGAAGGATATGATAACAAAGCCGAAATGATGGCCGCCTGGGATAAGGGCTGGGCCCAGGTAACAACCACCCTGGAATCGCTGACGGAAGCCGACCTCGAAAAAATTATTTACATCCGGAACGAAGGCCATACGGTGATGGAAGCCCTGCAGCGGCAGCTGGCACATTATCCCTATCACGTCGGCCAGATCGTCTATGTGGCTAAAATGCTAAAGGGAGACGGCTGGAGGTCATTGTCGATCCCGAAAGGCGGTTCCAAAAGCTACAACGACGATAAATTTTCGTCAGAAAAAAGTGTTCGTCATTTTACAGATAAAGCATAAGACCGGATTTGGAAATTTAGGAATCGGTTATAAATTTGCAGTCCCTTTCGGGGTATAAGCACTCAGATTATTGCAATTTGGGTCTTAAAGGGCCGAAAACGGATAAGCGGGAGTAGCTCAGTTGGTAGAGCATCACCTTGCCAAGGTGAGGGTCGCGAGTTCGAGTCTCGTTTCCCGCTCAACAAAAACCCTTCTCCCATGGAGAGGGGTTGTTTTTTTAAAGGGTTTACGATCAGACGGACAAGCCCTCATATTCCCGACGCCGAATGCCCCAGGCATTGCAGCACGAGAGGAGATGCCCAGAAAACATTTTAGTGACTAGCGATCAATAACTAGTGACTATTTCGCCCGGGTGGTGGAATTGGTAGACACGCAGGACTTAAAATCCTGTGGCCAGTAATGGCTGTGCGGGTTCAACTCCCGCCCCGGGTACTTAAGACAAAGCCTTCGAATCTTCAGCAATTCGAAGGCTTTTTTATCGAACCAGAACCCGAAATTTGAACCATGGAAAAACGAGAGAGGTGAAAGCTACCTTGTGCGTTCACGTGGTCTTTAAAGAAGCGTGACATCCCATACCTTCTTTTCTTGCTGTCGATCCTGGGAAGCGATATATTCACGAGCGGCGCCGATCATGGCATGTTCGATAGTAATCCAGGGCAGATCGATCAACAGCTCAGGCATCACGGATTTATTGACGCGGGCCACCTCTGCTTCTCCCAGCGCAAACAAAATTGACTTTTCTGATACATGCGGATTATAGGATTTGAATTGCTGCAAGACATGAAAGCGCTCCAAGTTTCTGGAATATGACGTGCAAATTGATGTAGTCTTTTTTTTCACGACGCTCAATGATCTGTAGCGCCATCTTCAATTACTGGTCTCTCCAGGAACGTGGTATGCCATTCGTCGAAGAGTTCGACCCCTGCAACCTTCCTCTTTCCTACAGCCCCTTCGGAGCCCGCACCTGCGCAGGTAGTAGTTTCAATTTCGCAACCTGACGTCCACTATTAAAATGTTTCGGGGGGTATGAGTTCTTTTGCAGAGTCACCACAATTGGTTTGTATCTTTGGTATGAGTTCAAGTCGCACGAAGTGACCCATCAACGATATTGTGAGCCTTGCTTTTGGCTTACACCTGTTGCGAAAATGAGGATTTACCGTAGCGTGAACCAATAAACACCACGAACTCCCACGAAGCGTGTTCTGATTTTTTCCATTCCGGTCGTTCCCAAACCGTGCTGGTAGAAAATTGAAGTTTCGATCAGTTTTTTATTTTTTAATTGGTTGTTGAGACCTATCGAGAAATTTAAAGTGCCTGGGTACATTGTCAGTTTTTTATCCTTGTAGGTAGAGTGAGTCATTAAATTGTTATTTCCGCTTCCATCATTAAACTGATATTCGTATTCAAACACCTGTTTCAGATAAATGTTCGGCGAATAGCCCGCGCCGATGAGCCAGTGTGTTTTCAGAGAAGTCGGGTACCGGTACTTTAAGTTCAATGGCACTTCCAGCATCCAATAATCAATCTCCGCGCGCTGCAGATCACCCAAACTTTCATCTACACCAGGAAGTGGCATCCTGACCAATGCAGGATTGTCGAGATCATAATATCGTTTGAAATATTTGGCACCTGTTTCCAAAGAAATTGACGGCGACAGAATGAGATCAGTCAACAAACCATATCCTATCATAAACCTGCTCGTTCCAGGAGAATAAAATCCCTTTGAAACCTCCAATGCAGGTCCGAGCTTCACCCCGATGCCCCGCAGATAATGTTTTTCAAGGTCGCGTATTGTTTCAGGTGAAAGATCGGGATGTCGCTCCGCTCCGGCAGGCCTTTCCAGCGTGGCTCGTTGCGAATCAACTTTCCGCTTGCGCGGATTTATCCTACCTGAGAACAAGTGATTTCCGGCATCATGACCCTCCTCCGAGCGTAAGTACGCGTAAAGTGTAGGTTGGCTTTCATTGCGGACATTGGCAATTCTTAATTGCTCGTTAAGTTTCCGGATCTCAAATTCCAGCGCAGTGACGCGTTGCAACAATAGCACGTGCTCTCGCGAATGTTCTTGCCTGACCTCGGTGATGCGAACCGTGTCGCGCAAAATATTTTCTGACTCAGGCTGCGGTTTCAAGTTGTCAATTTGCTCCTGACCCCGTCTCAGCGCGGAGATCTCTTCTTTTAGTATTTGTGCCTGATCTTTAGTCCAATACCATTGGGCGATGAGGATCAAGATTGTGCCAATGGCAATAGATGTTCCAGTAACAAGCTCGGTACGATAGCTAACATACCAAGGTATTGCAGACTCAGCGGCTATCTGATGATGCAACGATGCCAGTGCGGCGGGTTCGAATCCCGGCGCCTCGTAGCCGCTTAATTTGTTTTTGATAATATCATCAAACTTTTGTTCATCCATTTTGCTCATGCGTAAACCGCTCTCCCTGTTGATGTATCAATATTTTCTGCAACTTATTTCTGGCCATAGACAGGTTGGATTTCGACGTGCCTACGCTGATGTTTAATTGGCTAGCGATTTCCTCGTGTTTATAACCCTCAATGACGAACAAATTAAAGACCATCCGGTAAGTCGGTGGCAGGAGTTGAATAGCCGCGATGATCTCGCGTTCTGAAAGCTTGTCCAGTATTGTCTCCGAAGGCGTTTCATAGTTCGCATGCGAAATATCGAGCGTGGGATAGTGCTTTTCATTTCTGCGATAGTAATCGATGGCCGAATTGATCATCACCTTTCTAAACCAGCCTTTGAACGACAGTCCGCGTGTATACTTGTTCAGTTTCGAAAAAATTTTGATGAAGCCATCGTTGGCAATCTCGATAGCTTCGTCTCTTGATCTGGAGTAACGAAGGCAGATCCCCATGGCATAACCATAAAATTCCTGATATAGCTTATCCTGGCTATTTCGATTCCCTCTCAGACAGGAATCC
>JBMOKS010000319.1:838-18079 GCA_049324355.1 Bacteroidota bacterium | reverse complement strand
ATGGAATATCAGGCCTGCTGACAAATGGCATTTACCTTGGCGCTTTATTCGTACTTGTTTCTTACTTTATTGTAGGAAAGCTGTGCTATACTCACTTTCACAAGAAATACTACGAAAAGAAGCACAGCTCTCAACATTGATTCTCTGCGTGTGACATTATCTCGTACACATTGGTACTGGTAATCATTGGACACTGTTTGGCAATTTCAATCGCTTCATTAATGTCTTGCGCATTGATTACCATATAACCTGTAACGGCTTCCCTGTTCATTGGCAGATTGACAATCTCTTTTGGTGTCACTTCTCTTCCGTTGACCAAACCCACGTGGCTTACAATCCTGTCGCCAATGGATTCAAACCATCTTTGCCATGAATCCATAATCTCCTTTGTTGGCGTAACAAATCCGACTGTTATTAAAGCGAATTTTTTCATAACACTTTCGTTTTTATGTTGTCTGAGTTTTAATCTGGACACTCCACATCATCCGTGATACAATTAGCGATATTAATGCGATTGAGGACGAGAAGACTTCGCCATCTGCTGCATTCACTTCGGCAAGAAATGCTAAAATGAAAACGAAGAGAAATCCGGCATAGGCCCACTCCTTCAATAATGCTGATTTATTTGACCAGATCGCAACCAATCCTAAGACCTTTGCGACTGTTAGGGGCAAGATCAAGTATCCTGGATGGCCGAGAGATACAAACCGCTTACTAAAGAGTTCATGATTGAACAAGTTGTTGGCCACAAACATCAAGATAATTATCGTTAAGATGCCCGTGGCGATCCGGTAGACGATCTTTTGATTTTTGCTGCTCATTTCCATTCTATTTTAGTGATGATAAAAAAGTTTCGAATCTGTCAAAAGTAGATCCCCAGCCATTGTAGAACCCCATTTTTTCTTGTTGCATTTTATACTCCTCTGTGGGATGAATCACGCTAAAAGTAAAATTGGTCTTGCTGCCGTTTTTCTCGAACAGTGCGCGTATCTCTACTCCTTCCGTCATCGGGCGGAAATTTGCAGAAGTGACGATCTTCTGAAATTTCACAATTTCAGAGTACTGTCCTTCGGAAATGAATTCTCCCCCACTTGGCATCGGCATTACATATTTCCATTTTCCCCCAACCTTGAAATTGTGTTCAACCACAGTAAGAGACATTCCTTTTGGTCCCCACCAATGCGCTATATGCTCTGGCTGTGTCCATGCTTCCCAAACTAATTCAATAGGTGCGTCAAAGGTTTTCTTTAATGAAAGTGTCCTTTTTGATAGGTCATTTTCTGCCATGTTTTTTTTGTTTAGATTTTAATTGATACAAATACTTTTCGAAAGATTCAATTTTCTGTACCCAGAGTTCCTCATATTTTCCGATCCAATCTGAAACTTGTTTTAGACGATCAGGTTGAATTTTACAGAAACGTTCCCTCCCTACTCGCTCGATCACAATGATGCCACATTCATTCAGTATTCTGATATGGTTTGAAATCGCAGGTCTGGTTACATCGAAATGCTGGGCAATAGCATTCAAATTCATCGGCTGTTGGGAAAGCAAATCGATAATTTCCCTCCTGGTCGGGTCGGCAATCGCCTGAAAAACGTCCCTTCTTGTTTCCATTTAATATGTAAACACCTGTTTACATAAATATAAACGTAAACAAGTGTTTACGCAAAATTAAGCTACCTTTTTTTTGATGAACCTAGGGCACTTCAAAAATAAGATGAGGTGAAAACTAAGAAGTTTAAAAAGGCGATCTCACCTTAATCGCGCTCGAGACTTGGCCTTGGGGCAGATCTAAACTTGATAATTCCCTTTCAATCAATAAAAAAGCAATGTTGTCGATAATGCGTCCGCCATTGAGAAAAAATTTACCCTGCAAGACAGGGCGTCTGGCAGGGTAAAATTGGCTAGAAATTATTGGAGAAGCGCTTTGTTAATTTTACTTTACTTCTTGCCTACCAACTTCACTTCCATCCTAAACTCACCTGACAGCATTGCATTCTCCACCTTCCAACCATACATCACCTGGAAATCAGTGCGCTGTACTTTAATGTCTGCGGTTGCCTCTGTCTGGCCGTTCCCGTTTTCTTTAAGTGTGGCATCAAAATCAATTGTTTTCGTAATGCCTCGGATCGTCAGATCGCCAGTCACTTTGAGATTTGCTCCGTTAGGCTCGCTATTTTTGATGACCAGTTTTGCCTCAGGGAACTTTTTGACATTAAAAAAATCATCCGATTTAAGATGGTTTACCAACTTTGTGTTATCCTTTGCATTTGTGAGATCGGTGTTGGAGATTGTATTCATGTCAATGACAAATTCCCCAGAGATAATCCGGCCTCCGCTGACAGCAAATTTACCTGATTTGATTTTCACATTGCCGTAATGTTCGTACGACTTTGCCAGGTGATAGCCGGTCCATTTCAGCGCGCTTGCATTAGTATCAACCACGTAAGTATCATCCAATGGCAAGAAAGCTGTTGCGCTGAGGAAAATAATGACTAAGAGAAGATGCGATGTTAGTTTGCTCATATCCGTTTGTATTTTATGTAATAACTGAATCATTGGTCGTTTTAGTTGCCCAACTTTTAAGGTTTGCTTCGATTTGTCATCAATAAGACATTGCTCAGTACTTATAGCCACCGATCTCGGACGAATTAAGTTCCAGGCCCAGGGCAAGAACTATACGGTTGACAAAATTGAAATAACTTATTACGAGCGTTGCGTCAAGAATTGTCCGATCTTCAAAACCGACACTGCGCAACGCGTCAATTCGTTCACTGGTTACACGGTCTGGGCCCGTTGTAAGCTCTTTGGCAAAGTCACAGAGGGCCTTGTCCTCGCTTGAGAGTTGTGCTGCTGAGGAATCGGCCAGAAGGTAGTTCACCCTTTCTTCATTTTTCCAGTAATGCATGAGGGCTTCGCGGTGATGCAGCATGCAGTATTTACATTGGTTTACTTGGGAGACTACTACTGCCAGCATTTCACGCTGATATCGCTTCAGCGGGGATTGGCCAAACATGACATCCTTGTAGAGGTTCATGTGACTTAGCAGCGCAGGCGGATTCAAACTTTGAATTTTATGAACATCGGCAAGTTTACCCCGCGTTGCGATAAGATAATCGTAAATACCTCTTAACTCGCCTGTGGATTCGGCATGCTCGATAACCTGTATATAAGGCATAAATGTATTATCGTTACTTTGTGCACCTTTAACATTAGACTTCGGGCAAAATTGGCGGATTAGCAATGCTTTTAAAAATACTTACTGTCCAATCCACGACACAACCGCATGTTTGCGGCCATTTACAGAACCCCAAGTCGGTTTCCATAACTATTTTTTATTCCATCTCCTTTCCGCATGTAAATAAGCACTAGCATCCGAGTACCCTAGGAGGTAGGCAATGTCTTGAGTTTTCAGTGCGGAACCCCTTCTGAAGTACCTTGACAAATCACGTTTGATATCCTCTGTAATTCTCCTGAAAGATGTACCCTCTCCTGTAAGCGCCCGCTGAAAAGAGCGCGAACCCGCATTGAATTGGGCGGCCACGTTTTCAAGGTCAGGAAGCTCGGGAGCGCACATAGTTAGTATCATTTTTTTAACGCGTGATTTTAAGTCTCGATTGCCTTTCGCAGTTTCCAGCATGTGAAGAAAAGCTGGCAGCAACTCGCTGATTGCATTGAGATTCTTCTGATTCAGTTGTTCATTTAATATCTTTTTTTGGAATGACAAATTGTGTCGCGTGCTGTTGCGAACGTGACTTCCGATCGCTCTTCTGTACTCCTTCAGTTCTGGGTATGGAAAACCGATATTTATCGCAGAGGGACGACCCGTCATTAGGTGTAGTTCGCGGTACAGAATACAAAGTGTTGCATCCAAGACGTGTCTTTTCACACTCTCATCGTGGAGTAAGCAATCAAGTTCAAGGCTCGAGATATCGCCAACAGTTTTTGACCTCACCTCTATGATAGGAAACGTATGGCTGAGAAAATCCTGAAGGAAAAGAACGGCTTGTTCAATACTGGTGGCAGACTTAGAGATGGTAAAAATCAAGCCCATCGCCTTGATGTTCAGGAAACATCCTAAGTGAAGACCTAGATAATAATCATGCGTTTGATCAACTAAATCTTTAACCACCTTTTGATACTCTGCTTCTGTAATACGGTTCTCCAGTAGATTAAGATCCATTTTCGAGTTTGACAGATTCCTTCGCAGGGCTTTCTCATTCAATCCAAGGCACCTGGAGAACTCCAGAAGGTTAGCAACGTGTGGAGCGCAAATCTGTCTTGTACTATTTCTTTTCATTTTTGTCGACAATTTGGCGCAAAATATCAATGTACCACCATGGATGCCGAATAAATTTCAGGCAAGGTTTTAAAAAAAAATAAATATGAAAAAAGCGCTTGCATTGAACGCAGTATTTTCGTCCGTGTCCGGCATTGTATTAGTCGGCCTAAATAAAAGTATCGCAGAGTTTTTCGGAGTTGCGAATTCCAACGTATTCTGGATCATCGGAGCCGCGCTGCTGTTCTTCTTACTGAATATTGTGCTTGAGATAAAACGTCAAAACCCGGTTGGGATACTTTGGATCGTAACACAGGACTTGCTCTGGGTCTTTGGAAGCATTGTAATCCTGATCCTTCAGCCATTCGATCTGACCTCAGAAGGAAACTATGCGATAGCCACGGTGGCACTTGTTGTACTCGGCATGGGAATTAATCAGGCTCGACACCTATCAAAGCTTGACGAATTACCCGGAGAGAATGTCAAACAACTTGAATTCAAGCGCACGGTCAATGCATCTAAACACGCAGCGTGGCAAGTTGTTTCTGATGTAGCAAACTATCATCAGGTTGCACCCAATATTGATGACGTCAAGATAGTGTCCGGTGAAAGAAAAGGAATGATCCGTCAGTGTTCACATGGCCGTAACGCCTGGACAGAAACGTGCTCGATGTGGAATGAAGGAGAAGCTTTTTCGTTTATTGTCAATACCAACGCCAGTGACTATCCTTACCCGTTATCATATTTGAGCGGCACGTGGCAGGTTGAATCAATTGGGGAAGACAGGACGGTCGTCAGGATGATATACAGGTTTGCCTATAGACGGAAGATCATGAATGTGTTCCTGCACCCGCTTATGAAAAATGGATTTGACAAGGTAGTGGACGAGCTGCTCAATAATTGGCAGAAGCAAATCGAAGCAAAAGGAAAATCGCCAGGTCACAACGAAGGAATTGTAACAAAAGACATATCGAAATTCTAGTCGGTTTCCGTACGTGGCAATTTTGAGTTAACAACTTTCCAACATTATTTCCTCATTTCGTCAAATTTCTAACTGCCCTATTAATTCTTATATTTACACACAAATGCGTCAATTAAAAGCGAGGCTGTTGTTGTTTGTTCTGGGGATAACGCTATTCCCATGGCAATTGGTTTGCGTTGCTCATCCGTTTGGTCATGAGCATCACGATGGGCCAAGTCCTTGTGAATTGCGTAGATTGGCAGCGCAGCAACCGGGTCAGCACTTAATGCCGCCCATGGACTGCGATCATATCCTCGCGCAGATCGATGACATCCAGCAGCCGCAGACCGAAAATGTACTTCCTGCTTTTCAAACTGTTGCTGTTCCGTGTGCTCTTCTCGGACAAATTCATTGTCCCGACAGTGGCGAGGCATTAACTGAATTTCCACCTGAGCCCAGGTGCCGTTCGGCAACTTTGATTTCTGACTGCCCGACCCGCGGATCTCCTTTGGTTTAACACTTCTTTCTAATTGCCTGCCTCGGCAGGCAGAGTGCGATTCACTACGCCTTCGCAAGAAGGTTGTTCGCGATTGTACCCATTTTCAAATTCAGTCAGGTCAGGATCGAGCGATGCGTATCGATCACGCGCGCCCTGTCGTGATAACTCATGCAAACCAAAGGAGATATGTTAGAATTAGCATTTAAAAATAAATACCTGATAATTGTTTTATCACTATTGATAGCGGTGATCAGCATAGTGGCCATCGGGCGCTTGCCGGTGGATATTCTGCCTAACTATAATACTTCTGCCGTTCAAGTGCTTACGCTTTATCCGGGCATGCCTGCCGAAGTAATGGAGAAAGATATTACTTCAAGAATCGAACGGTGGACCGGGCAATCCAACGGCATTGTTAAGCAGGAAAGCAAAAGCCTGATTGGTGTAAGCATTGTGAAAGATTTTTTCGGGGAAGACACTGACCCCAACACCGCTCTTTCGCAGGTCACTTCTCTTGCAATGTCCGACTTGTATTACCTGCCTCCCGGCACTGTTCCGCCTATGGTAATGCCCTACGATCCAACCGCCTCAACGCCCCTTGCATTGCTTGCCGTTAGCAGCGATAGTCTTACAGAGAAGCAACTTTACGACATCGCTTATTTTGACCTGCGCAACCTGCTGGGCTCGGTCAAAGGGATCATTGCACCGGCAGTGTATGGAGGTAAGCTGCGAAGAATTTATATGTATGTGTACCCCGACAAGCTTCAGGCGTACAATCTTTCGCAGACCGATGTGGTTGATGCGGTGCAGCGAAACAATGTCATGATTCCAACGGGCGATGTAAACATTGGAAGCATCAACTACAGCGTAAACGCGAATGGTATGCTGCCCAACGTGAGCGATTTTAATGGAATCGTCATCAAAATGAGTAGTGATGGTTCGCCCATTTTCTTAAGAGACATTGGCTATGCTCAGGACGCATCCGCTATTCAAACCAACGTGGTTCACATCAACGGAAAACGGCAGGTATACATTCCTATCTACAAACGAACCGGTGCAAATACGATTGCATCGGTGGAGGCGGTAAAAAGCAAACTGGTCGACCTGAAAGAACGTTTACCAAAGTCCGTAAACCTGGACGTGATACTAGATCAATCCACCTATGTGCGCCATAGCATTAACGGCTTATTAAAGGAAGGCATCATCGGATTGGTTCTGGTTTCGATAGCCCTGCTTCTTTTTTTGGGAAACTTCCGGTCTACGTTCATTGTGGCACTAAGTATTCCGCTCTCCATAATGTTCGCCTTCATAGGATTATTTTTCACCGGTGACACGATCAACAGCATGACACTTGGCGGTATTGCGCTGGCCATTGGATTACTTGTAGATGATAGCATCGTAGTGCTGGAAAACATCGACAAGCATTTGAAACTCGGAAAAGCGTCTGCGCGCGCTGCGTATGATGGAGCAAAAGAGGTAGCGATGCCCGTGCTGGTAACAACGCTTACGATTATCATCGTCTTTTTCCCGATCATCTTTCTAACAGGCATTTCTAAGTATCTGTTCACGCCTCTGGCAATAACAGTTTCGCTGGCAATGATTGGCTCGCGATTCATTTCAATGACACTCGTTCCCATTATGGCAGCCTCATTTTTTGACGGACACACGACTGAACACAAGCCAAAAGGACTTCTTGGGAAATTCGATAGGGTTGTTAGCCGTCTGACAAACAATTACGTGCGGACGATGGACAAGGCGCTCAAGTACCGTTGGTGGGTGTTGGGGAGCGTTGCATTGTTATTTGCCTTCGCGTCATTCGGCTTTCAACGCATAGGACGCGAATTGTTCCCGCGCATGGACGTAGGTCAGATTTCGATGGATGTGCGAATGGAAAGCGGAACGCGCATCGAAAAAGCTGAAGAAACGATAACTGCGATTGAGCAGTTTCTAAGAGACGAAATCGGCCAGGATGCTAACCTGATCGTTTCAAATATTGGTGTTTTAAATGACTGGCCCGCGGCATACACCAGTAATTCGGGAACACAGGATGCAACGGTGAATGTGCAACTGAAAGAAGGACACGCAACCAACACAGCTGAGTACGTAAGGATGCTTCGCCCGAAACTCAAGGAAAAATTCCCCGGAGTGCAGTTTATTTTCAACACCGGGGGGATCGTAACAAGTGCGCTGAATTTCGGGTTGCCTTCGCCTATTGATATACAGGTAATTGGCAACGACCTGCACAAGGCGCATGAAATAGCTGTGGAGATTCGCGAGATCCTCAACACCGTTGAGGGTACGGAAGATGTGCGAATTCATCAGCGATACGATCATCCGGAAATTAAGGTAGAAATCGACCGGACAAAGTCGGCTCAACTGGGAATTGACGCAGAGCACATTGTAAAAAATACAGTTTCGGCTCTCAACTCCTCAGTGAATTTCAAACCTTCATTCTGGATTGATGAACGAAATGGCAATCACTATTTCGTTGGCGTTACTTATCCAGAAATAGAACTTGACAATCCGCAGTCAGTCGAAAATATATCGTTGAAGGGAACAAACGGTAAAATAACGCAGCTGAAAAACGTGGCAAAAACCTCGCTCACTTCAGCACCTATTGAAATCAATCATTTGAATCTGCAAAGGGTAACGGATGTGTTTGCCAATGTTGAAGGACGCGACATCGGCTCCGCTGCTTCCGAGATCGAATCGAAATTGCAAATGCTTCAAAAAGAATTGCCGGAGGGATACAAAATTGAAATCCGCGGGGAAGTTCAAAGCATGACCGAAGGTTTTTCAAATCTCGGGCTGGGGTTGGCGCTTGCCATTCTACTGGTTTACCTGGTTATCGTTCCGCTCCTACGGTCCTTCAAGCTTCCGCTTATCATCATTACGGTCATCCCACTTGGGTTAATTGGCGTAACGGCAATGCTGCTGCTCACCGATACCTATCTCAACATTCAATCCATGATGGGCATTATCTTGATGGTAGGCATTACGGTTGCCTATAGCAATTTGCTCGTTGACAAAATGAACAACCTCTCAAAGGAAGGTAAGCCTTTGATCGAAGCTATTAAAGAAGGGGTCGGCAACCGTTTCCGCCCTATTTTGATGACTGCCATAGTAGCAGTGTTCGCTTTGTTCCCGATGGCATTGGGTTATGAAACCGGAGGAGAGGCGAACGTGCCATTGGCAAGAGCAATCATTGGTGGTGTATTGGCTGCGACCTTCCTTTCACTGTTCGTAGTGCCTGTCCTTTTTTATCTGCTCAACAAAAAATCTGAAACCAAATGAAATCGATTAATATAACCATCATTGCAGTTACCGTCATTTTACTTTCCTCCTGTATGAGAAACACGGAAGAAAAGGAGGAAACAAAATCGGCTTCAAGAAACCCCGCGACTGTTTTTGTAAGCCAGCCTGTTAGGCATGAGTTCAGCGCGGCTGTTGAGATCGCGGGCACAGCAAGGCCCAATCAACAGGTGAAGGTATTTGCAATGACCAACGGTTACGTGCAAGCACTTTATGCCGACATTGGCGATTTTGTAAACCAAGGAAAAACGCTGGCGGTCTTGCGAAACCCGGAGTTGATAACTGAGAAATCAAGGCTAGAGGCTGAACTGAAAGGTAAGAAATCGGTTTACGAAAGGCTAAGGAGTGTTTATGAGAAGACACCACAACTTACTACGATTGTTGATGTAGAGAAAGCGGAGGCCGAATATGAAAGCGTCAGGGCGCAACTTGATGCGGTTCAACAGCAAATACTCTACCTTGATGTGAAGGCGCCATTTACAGGTATCGTTGTCAATCGTCATCTCGATAAAGGCGCAATAGTTCAAAACAGTCTAAACAGTCCTGGCACAACTCCCCTGCTTGAAATCCAGGATCTCCAGCCGATACGCTTAACGATTGATGTGCCGGAGGCAGATGCGCCCATGGTGAGCAAGGGCTCGAGCGTAAAGGTGACATTCCCGGAGCTTCCTGATGCAGATGTCTCAGCCTCGGTCTCGAGGATTGCCTACGGCCTAAACGAAGCCACGCGGACAATGAAAGTGGAAATAGATCTGCCGAACAAAGACTTGAAGATCCGTTCGGGAATGTATGCGAAAGTTTGGATTGAAAGAAGCGGGCACAAGGAGGCGCTTTCTGTTCCTAACGAAGCAGTCGCAAATATTAAGGGACAATCGTTTATCTATACAGTAACTAACGGAGTGGTGAAAAAAGTCGATGTAAAAACAGGCGTACGTGACGAGCGATTTACCGAACTGTTAAGCGGGGAAATCAAAACAACAGACAGCGTTGTCGTAAAGGGCAAGGAGTTTTGTCATGACGGGGCAATCGTTAATGCAAAGGCATCAACCAACAACTAAACGAATTTGCGATGAAGAATATACAGTACAACTTGCTTCTTGCATTTTTTATTTCGGCAATCATGAAGGTAAGTGCGCAGGAAATCTTACCTATCGACTTGCAATCTGTTTTGGAAATGGGTGGCGCAAGCAACCTTACCATTAAAGAATTTCACTCGAGGCAGGAATTGGCAAACGCTTCCTATTCAAAAACAAGGGAATGGTGGCTGCCCGAGGTATATGCTGGATTGGAGACTCACCGGCTTTGGGGAGCGGTGATGAATGGCAATGGAAGCTTTTTCCTCGATGTGAGCCGTAATAGCCTTTGGACGGGAGTTGGGTTAAACGCTAACTGGAATTTCGCGGATGCTGTTTATAAAACCAAAGCCGCAAAGTTGCAGGTCCTGGCGTCTGCTTCTCAAACCCGGGCCGAAAAGAACAAAGCGCTGCTGGCGATGGTCAAGGTATTTTATGATTTGCAAACCGCGCAGCTTAAGCTGATTGCCTATCAAAGATTGGTATCACAGGCAGATACCATAACACAGCAAATCGCTGTTCAAGTAGATGCGGGTTTACGGTATCAGTCGGAATTATTGCTATCAAGGAGCAACCAGAACCATTTGAAGATCGAAATGTTAAACGCTCAGTCGGAATTCAATCGCACATCGGCCGAATTGGTCCGTCTGCTCAACCTTGACAGCAAAGTAAAATTAGTGAGCGTAGATTCATTGCTCGTGCCATTAGATTTTCAGGACGAACTTCTCAGCGTCAACGACACAATCTATCAGAATCATCCGGAGATGAAGGTCATCGACTTTAGCCTTCGGTCAATTCGTGAAGAGAAAAAAACTACCACTACTGGCTTGTTTATTCCGCAGTTGAGTATTGGAGCTTTCAGTTCATATTTCGGCCGTTTGAACGGCCCGGTAACGCCTATGGCACCTGATCAATACCCCAACACGAAGCAACTCTATCCGACCGGAGCGTTTAACGGATCGCTGCAATGGAAAATTCCAGTTGGCAGGTTGTTGTATGGCAGTGATTTGAAGAAATACAATTCGCTGATCAAAATACAGGAAACGAGATCGGAACAAATCAAAGCACAAATCAATGAGGAAATCAGGAATGCTCAGCAGCAACTGGTGATCAGCAAAGACCAGGTTAGCATAGCCACCGATGCACTGAAGTTAACAGCAGAGGCGTTGAAACAGAGCGTTGAGCGACAAAAATTGGGAACAGCCAAACCTTTTGAAG
Organism: Bacteroidota bacterium; assembly: GCA_049324355.1. Classification (GTDB taxonomy): domain Bacteria; phylum Bacteroidota; class Bacteroidia; order Cytophagales; family Cyclobacteriaceae; genus Chryseosolibacter. The sequence continues at coordinate 6,739 of JBMOKS010000319.1, read as the reverse complement.
TCTTTCAAGCGCAGCAGTTTTACATGCAGGCACAAATTGATTACCTAAAGGCAGTCGCACTCTCTAACAAGGCGCAGTTTGAAATGAAGGTGGCTAAGGGCGAGCAATTGTAGGCAATGAAACTTTTCTGCGTGGAACTTCGCCAGTCTTGAACGGTGTCGTTATAACGATAGGAGGCCGCTTTCAACAGCCTCCTATCCTATTAGTTCCTCACCTTTATAAGGAAAATAAGAGGTACTGCAAACAGCAAATGCCTGATCATCGAGGCAACTGGAACCATTGGATCCATCCCAACGCCAGCAATTCCTGCGCCCAGCAAAGGGAACATAAAGAACCAAACAAGTGCTATTGTTTCCGCAGCCATAAACGTGAGCGGCCGCACCCAATTTGGTCCCCACAGAGAAGGCGCAATGCCTGCGTAAAGAATACAAAGCAGTACTCCATTGGCATAATGACCAAACACTCCATAAGCTAACCCTAAACCGGTTTTCTCGCCAAGCAGCGCAGGCACATCCCACCATTGTCCTGATAAAATCAGCCCGGCAATATCAAACAGGATCGTACCCAGTACGCCTGCAAGAATAGCATTCTTCCAATTGATCTTGTTTTCCATATCGGATATGTCTAAGACAGATTTTCGATTCATTTGATCACGCAGTTGCAGAGGCAAGTTCTTTTGCTACCGGAAAATCGATCGGAAAATCAGCAATGTTGTGCAGGTAGTTGGCTACCGTTTTATAACCAATGTGCGCAACGAGTTCAACAAGTGCATCGTTGCCATAGCCTGCCGCGTAAAATGCATCAAGCGCTCCTTGCGAGGGCTTCCCGTGCTCACGAATGATCTCGGCCGCGAGAGCAGTAAGGGCGTTCAATCTTTTATCTCCGATGGTGGCTTGTCTCAACTGGATCGTCTCTTCTTCAGTGAAGCCGTTCATCTTTCCAAGCGCAGTGTGGGCTGACTGGCAATAATGACATCCATTAACCTGTGAAACAACAAGAAAAATCGCCTGTCTTTCCTTTGCGTTGAACACTCCCTTGCCCAGCGCCTCGTCAAAAGCAAGGTAAGCCGGCAACGTGTTGGGTGAGTTAGCGATTGTTGCATACAAGTTAGGCACCATGCCTACTTTTGATTTCAGCGCATCAAAAATAGGTTGTACTGCAGGGCTTGCCTGCTCGCGCGTAAGCGGCTCCAATGTTGACATAATTTTCAAATTTTTCGGTTTAACAATTTATTCTTTGTCGCTTTGACGGTACAAAGTTGCAGCAGCTGGAGGACCCAGGAAATGACCAGGTTTCCCGAACCCTTAACAATTCTTCCTGCCTGCTTCTGCAGCCGGAAGAATGTCAAATCGTTGACAAATGATGAGTTTTATATTTAAGTATTTGCTTAAATAATAAATGCTTTACAGATTGCATCCATATTCGATTCCCGCTTATGGAAAAAACCACATGTATCCGTGTTTTTGCTGATCTCAACCAAATCAAAGAATGCAAGAACAAAGTCGCCACCAACGACAAGGCGTTCAGCAACCTGGCCCGCGTGCTTGAGCTGTCGGGTAATGAAGTAAGGTTGAAGATTTTATATCTGCTGGAGGAAGAAGGAGAACTGTGTCCGTGCGACCTCAGTGATATTCTCGGAATGACCGTACCCGCGATTTCACAGCATCTTCGCAAGCTGAAGGATGGCAACGTGATTCAGTCAAAACGCGTTGGGCAAACGATCTTTTATTCCCTGACGGAAGATCATTTGAAGATCCTGAAGCCTTTCTTCAGGCATATCAATCAAAACGATAAGGTAAACTCTTAATGCAATTTGTTATTACAAAGTCGTATAGTTCATGAGAGAAAGTATTGAAATTAAAAGCAGGTCGGTAATAGCCTGCCCGAATTGCGGACATCAGAAAGAAGAAACCATGCCCACTGACGCATGCCAGTATTTCTATGAGTGCGAGAATTGCAAGACATTGTTAAAACCGAAGGCAGGCGACTGCTGCGTGTTTTGCTCATACGGAAGCGTGAAATGTCCACCTGTTCAACTAAGTGAGAAGTGTTGTTCTTAAACATGGATGATATGATCTCAAAAGATTTGACGAAAAATTTCAAAGATTCGATCAAAGGCTTGTCAGGCCACCTGAAGGCTATCGAAAAAATGGTAGACTCCGAATTTCCCGATCGGACGCTGCTGCAACTCAGGGCCGTACAGGCCGGTTTGCAAAAAGCTACTTTATTGCTTCTTGACGAAGTCTATCGCAAGGCTCTGGCTGAAAAGATTTCTTTCTCATGGCAAAACTGTCCAGGCAATTGCGGGTATGAGCAGAACATTGAGCAACTCCGTAGCCTGTTTCCCGAAATTCAATTGGAGGAAGTCCCGCAAAAGCTAAAAGAGGCGACAAAAATTGAAGGTCATCTCCGGGAAAAAATCTTGCGAAAGGATTTGGAGACCCCCTCCCCTTGAAATTTACCTTTGATCATCAAGTGTAAAAATTACGGTTATGATTAAAAAAGCAGTTTTTATTTCGGCTGTAGCTCTGGCCAGTCTAGGTGCAATGGCCTTTGAGTTGAACCGCCAGTCGGCCACCTCATGTCCGCTAGAGGGAACTCCTGCATGTCCGATGGTGAATTGCCCATTGAAAGATACGCCTCAATGCCCTTTTAAACAGTCGCCCCTGCCGGGTTGTTGTAGGGTGAAAAGTGAAGCAGCCTCTGTTAACCTGTCCAATTGATCCATGAAGGAAAAGCGTATTTTTTTGAGCGGTGGCTTGCTTGCCGCGCTTCTGAGTTCCTTGTGCTGTATCACACCCGTGCTCGCGATGATCGCTGGCACAGGAAGCATTGCCGCTTCATTCTCCTGGCTTGAACCCATCCGGCCTTACCTTGCGGGTGTCACTATTGCAGTGCTCGGGTTTGCGTGGTATCAAAAGTGCTTTCCGAAAAGAAATTCCCAGGAATGCGGATGTGATACGGACAGTAAAACATTCTGGAAAACCAAGACTTTCCTCAGCATCGTAACCGTGTTCGCATTCGCCATGCTTTCGTTCCCACATTATGCTCATATATTTTATCCTCACAACGAAAAGCAATTCGTCCATGTAACTAAGGATAATATTAAGAGGGCAGAATTCAAAGTCAGTGGAATGACCTGCCAGGGTTGCGCAGAGCATGTTATACATGAAGTCAACAAGCTTGCCGGTGTTTTGAGGTCGGATGCTTCCTATGAAAAAGGTAACGCTGTGGTGGATTATGACGAAAATAAAACATCAGCCTCAGAAATTGCAGATGCCATTAACGGTACGGGTTATAAGGTTGATAGAATATCTGAGAACGAAAAGTAAGTCACAGTTATTCCACATGCGGGGTTTCAAATAGATAACCTTCGCGCATCTTATCGTTAGACGGAAGCACCAATTCCAAGCTTCTTAAATTCTACAGGAGTCTGACCTGTAGCGTTTTTAAACAGTCTGCTAAACTGCACGGGGTCAGAAAAATTTAATTCGAAGGAGATTTCCTTGGCCGTTTTATCAGTATAAAGTAAAAGTTTTTTAGCTTCCAGAATAACACGCTCATGAATAATCTGCAGGGGTGTTTTTTGACCTAGTGTATTAAAAACATTGGAAAGTGTCTTCGGAGATTTATTCATCAGCTCCGCATAATCACTGACCATGTGCATCGTACGGAAGTGTTTTTCAACCAACGCGCTGAAATTCCGGACAACATCAAGATCATGACCATCAACAAGCGCTCCGGCAAACTGAAGCTTGGCCAATCGTGTGCATTTAATAATGAAGCGCTTCAGGACGGTGCGAAGCATCTCAAGCTGAATCTCATCCCGGTTGGCGAATTCCTCTCTTATTATTTCGAGTAAGATATCAAATGAGCGCTGCTCGCTTTGGTCCAGTTTAATCATGGGTGTCGACAAGGCACCATTGAACAGTATTCCATTGCACGATACTTCCTTGTCGTGATCCTGCACACAATAGAATTCACGATTGAACTGGATCACTATGCAATCATGCATTGGGTCAATGATGTGCAGGGTTTGGCCAGGGGATAGGGAGAAGATTGTGTTAGTGTCAAAGGTGATGGGGATAAGGTCAATTTCCCAATGTTTCGCGGCACCCCGGTTCCAGATAAACGTATAGCAAGTCAAGATCTGTTTCGTTGACTTCGAAAAACCATTGGACAGCCTCAAATGGCCATTGAGTAAATTGTCTTTAAGCTCATAGTTCATGACTGTGAAACAAAACTCCACAGGCAATGCGTTGACCAATGCTTAGAAATTTGCATCAATGTCAATCAAAAGACAATTACGGGTCGAGGCCGCTACTCCAACTTGGCCATTGTCTTAACGTTCAAAATCAAGGTTACCTCGTCACTTAGGCTAATGCTGCCACCGCCAACTGAGAAGTCCCTTCGATTGAGACGAAACTCCGCGTGAAATTCCGGACGACCACTTTTAACGGCATATGTGAACGGAAAACGAATCTCTTTCGTAATGTTTTTAATTGTAAGAAGCCCTGTGATCAAACCTTGACCGGCCTTGGTTGACACAACCTTCGTGGACAAGAACCGAATACGAGGAAATTCATCAACTCCGAAATATTCTTTTTTGCGCAGGTGATTGTCGCGCATCCCTATTCCTGTGTCAACAGTTTTAGCATCCAGCGTAACATCAAACTTTGAGTTGCTCACCACGGTGGTATCAAAATGAATGTTTCCCTTCAGTCCTTTGAAAGTTCCCGCTACGGTCGCCCCGAAGTTCCTGATTTTAAAAACCACTTGCGACTCCTTATCATCAGGCACAAAAGTTTGCGCTCGAACCTCCAGTTGAAGGAAGAATAATGCAAGAATGAATAACTGCGCAGATATAATATTTTTAGTGGTTGGCACCACGAGACTTTTTTAGAATTTTCTTGTGATACCGACACTGACCATTGCCGACTTGTTTCGAAACCGGTCGTTACTTTCAGGCTGCTGCTGAACCGGGGTATCCGTTGTGTATTCGGTGAATAAATACTGGAATGCCACCTTCAGTGCTATGCGGTCAGAAAAGAAATAACGCCCATAGAATTCGGAGTTAAGCATACCATGATCGTTGTTTCCCACTAGCAGCACATTGAAAGACGTAGGCTTGGCTGTGGTATTGTCGATTTGATTTCCATTGATGTAGGTACCATCCTTTTTGCCTCCAAACGAAAAACCCAAAAAATCGATGTTGAAGCCAAGGCCTATTTTTGTGGACAACCGGTATCCGAAGTTGATCGCAAGGTTAAAAGCGTTTACTTGTGCGCGAGCAAATCTCACACTGTCAGTTTTCTTCTCATCATTAGCAAGGTTGGCAGGCGCAGATGAATAATATTGGTTTGTTCCAAAATATGAATTAAATCTCGCACCGATTCCAGCTTCAATTTTGTCCTTTTTTCCAACCTTCCACAAATGAAAGAAGTCTGCTGAAACACTACCTTCACCACTTCCTATTGCTCCCGTGAGGCTTCCGTAGTTGAAACTCTTATCCTGCGCAAATAGGACACTTGAGTAGCAGGTAAGTATTAATAGTACAATAATATTTCTCATAGCAGCCAGCCTTTTGTAAAGTAAACTTTGACATTAAGATACTCAAATTTGCTATGCTGCAAATGAAGGCGGGAACCCACACAAGTTTTCCCGCTAATAACTTTTGAGTTTGTCGGCAGTAAGACATAAACAATGGAATGCGAATCTGCGGTTCTGCGTTATTGAGAAATAAAAAAACATCTGTGCGTAGAAATGTCTGCATTTGAATACGTAACCGTACTGATTTCAATTATCCTAGGTTTAGGCATCACACAAATACTAACTGGTATTGCGGATTTGATTCACAAGAGTGACCGCGTGAAGAACTACTGGCCACACTTGGTATGGATA
>JBMOKS010000319.1:0-828 GCA_049324355.1 Bacteroidota bacterium | reverse complement strand
GTGGCGATTACCGACTTTTCTTTTCATCATCGCTTATCCTGTAAATCTTTTTGTACTGGCACGACTTCTTTTTCCATTCGCCCTCAAGAAAAAAGCGATAGACCTAAAATCTTTCTATTACAATAGCTATCGCAAGATTTTCGTGGTCTTCAGTGTTTCTGCTTTCTTATCCATCGCGTACAATTTGTTTATCATCGATATGCAGGCGTTCACTCAAATCCTTCAACTGCTCCTGGCGGTAGCCTTTGTTACAATAGTGACAAAACGGATTACTTATGAGTGGGCTCACAAAGGTCTCGTGCTGATTGTGTTCTCGATTTTTGTTATCAGTGTTATCATCGAATGGAATGTTTGGTTGATAGACTGACTGTGAACAGGATGTGGCTCGAAAAAATATAGATGAGAAGTATAAACAGGGATTAGGTGAGCCAAAAACCTTGGCATCCCGGGCACTATGGGTACTAATTGACCATAAAAAACTAATCGATCTTAACCGCGAAAGGGCTGAAAATCGCCAAGTCACTCTACAAGATTGGGCAATTGCTTCTACACATTATAAGGTCTACGAGTCCCAGGACTTGGATCGATCACCGGCAGAGAAATGTCAAAATGGCCGGTTGTATCGAAAAAATCACATTTGTCAACGGTAAGACATTCAAGGTAAAGGTCAAAGCCGCGTCTTAATCCCGTATTGACTCAGCGCGCGAATTCGATAACTTGAAAGTTTATCTTTGCCTACCGACATCCAGGTATCAACAGCATGAAGCCAGCAGCATTGTGGTATTTTGAAAGTGTAAATCTGTTTAAGATCGTATGCCCTGTTAAACT
>JBMOKS010000318.1:0-18087 GCA_049324355.1 Bacteroidota bacterium | reverse complement strand
GACGCAAAAGAACTTGTTAGTTATTGATGGGTGTTTCACTTTCGCGGAAGTCTCCGCGTAATGTGCGATAACGCTTGCGGGCTTCGGCGGCGTACACGCTTCCTGGAAATTGATTTAAGAATTCGCGGTAGATCTCCATAGCTTTATCCTTGTTTTTAAGCTGACGCTCATAAATCTCACCCTGGCGGAAAAAGGCATCGTCCGCCAGCACGTCTTCCGCGTAATCGTCGCGAATCTTTTGAAGTAGCGCGATAGACTCCTGAAATTCTCCTCGTTTCATTCTCAATTCGGCTTCGAGCCAATAGATATCATCGAGAATGGTTTGGTTTGAAAAAGTGACCATGGCACCGGTTATGGGATGTGCAGCCTGCCCTTGTTTCAATTGTTTTAATTTTTCGAGCGCATCAGCTTGCCTATTCTGATACAAGAGTAGCTCTACTGCGGCATATTGCTTAAGGGCCTCCCCCACTGAATCGAATGCCGTATTTTCTTTAATGCGCATGCTCAATTCCATGGCGTCGTTTGCAATTTCGCGTGTGGTGGCCTCTTTTAAAATATCCAGGTGCTCTTGTGCCAGCCTAAAGTCACCTTTGTAATACGAAAGTTTCGCGTTCTTTAATTTCGCCTCATATCCCACCGGATTTTCTTTTTGAATCTTTTCGACTTGCGAATAAAGCAATGTTGATTCCCATGGCTCACCCTTGATCAGATAAATATCGCCAAGGTCAAGTTTGGCTTTCGATTTTAAGTAAAGCGACGCCCTCGGATTGCTGAGCAGCCGATTGAGCGTCGATACTGCCGAATCTTTTTCGTTTAAAAAATAAGCAAACAGCAGTGCCTCGCTTCGTGAAGCTTCAAGCGCATTGTTGTTCGTTGGATACTGTGCGATAAAACTTTTGTAGTCGTTGATCAGAATTTTGACGGAGTCGACATTGACGGGGAAACTTTTTTTCACGCGAGCCTCGCGGGTGTGGATCAATCCGAGCCTGGCCAGCAAGTAATTTTGCGAGGCTGGAAATTCGCGGATCACATAGCGGTAAATTTTCAGTGCGTTTTCAAAGTCGTCGTTGTCGAGGGCCACGCGCGCCACTTCCATACTTTTTTCACCGTCTTTTTTATAACGTTTATCGTAAGCACGTGCCTGGATAAAAGCTGCGTGGAAATTTTTTTGCTGCATGGTCACCCAGATCAGCAGATCTGAGTAAACTTCAACATCGGGGTACTGCTGAACTTTATCGTATAAAATTCTTTCAAGACTTTCAAGCTCTTCCGACTTGGTGAGCAAGGCCTGCATGACATTTTTCACGTATTGAATATTGGCCGAACTCTGAGTTACATAACTGAGGTATTCCTGTACCATTTTATCCTGCTGACCCTGAATCCTGTAAAGCATGGCCAGGTCGAGGCAAAAGAGATAAGGGTTACTTAAAAACTGCCGGCTTTCGGTAAGCGATTTTATGGCATAGTCGGTAAGTGATTTCGAAGCCAGGTAATCTGACATCATTTTAGAAAGTTGCACGCTTGACTTATACTGAGCTATCAGGTCGTTAAAGTAACGATCAGCTTTGTTCACGTCGCCTGAGCGAACATAAATCAGACCCACGTCGAGCTTGTATTGCACGTTCTCCGGATCACGCCTGGAAATGCGTTTTAAATAGGCTTGGGCCTCTTCATATGACCCGAGGTCGAGCAGAAGGTTAAAGTAGTTATTGTGGATCAAAACGATGTTAGATTCGTTTTTGGCCAGGTCTTTGTAAATCTCAGCTGCTTTACGTTTATCGCCTTTTAATAAGTACTCGTTAGCCAGCTGTATTTCCTGATGTTCCTGAGCTTGTAAAAAGTATGGCATGGCGAGGAAGGCCATCAAGAAACCCACTCTTGTATTATTATATATTAAATATATTATATAATAGATATAATTAGTCATGTCGATTTGTTGATAAGTTCACCCTTCGCAGATCCGTTGATATATTGTTATCTAAATTTAGCAATCAAATTATTAATCTTCAGCTTGTTATGATCTTGTCCACAAAATATTGCCGTGTGTATAGTTTGATTGTGGGTAAGGTCAGATGTTAATGTATGTTGGTAACATCAGAGTGATCAACAATTTGTTTGGGTTTATTAGAAAAGAAACGATTTTAGGCGCTTTTGGATTCGAAAAGAAGGTTTATCCACAAGTATTTAATAGGTTATCAACAGTGGGCCAAGCTCCCAATTCGTTTTCAAGGTGAAGGTTTGAGTTCCCTTTTCATTGCGGTAGTACCGTATGGGTTCCGGTTCCATGTTTAAAAGGAAGTTTCCGGGATCCCAGAGTCCGTTTTGGTTTTGGTCTATGATGAGACGTAGCTGATAGTCAGCCGGAGGTAGATCCTCAAACTTGAGCTGTGTTTGATTTTTAATGGTTTGGATAACAGTAAATGATTTGTCTAAAAGCTGTACAATGAAGTTCTTTTGGGTGGTTTTTATGTCGACCAGGATGACGCCGAGTTCGTCGGTTCTGGATGGGCGGATGGATTGACGCAGAGCTTTGGAGCTGTCTAGCTCTATACTGATAAAGGCGGCCTGGCCGATGACGAGTTCGTTGTTGGCTTGCTTCTTAGGTGAGGGAATGTTCCGTTTGTTGACCGGAGGTGCTTTTGGTTTTGCCTGATCTTTGGTCACAGGGTTGATGACGGGGGGTAGGAAAAGAGTTTTGTCAACTTTTTTCTCAAGCGTCATGATGTTCTGGGCCGAATCCCAATGGATATTTTCTGTATTGAAGGTAATGCGTTGAAGGGAGTCTATCCGGTAGAATAAACTGTCGAAGTTTATTGATTTTAGGGGCTTGTTGAATTTGAATTTTGCGGTTAATAGGCCTTTGTTCGCGATGATGCTGGAATGCTGCAATGTAGATTCGAATCTGTCGGGCTGGACTTCTCGGTTAGGGAACTTTACGTACAATGTGGTATCTAGGTAATTACCAATACTGTCGGTGGCCGTGAATTTTAGAGCTAGGCTGTCGAGGTCGCCAATATTGTTGAAGACTTTAACATTTGACTGATCTTCGGCGAAGCTGCTGATTGTCTCTCGGTTGTCGAACCGCGCTGTAAAGAATTTTAAACTTTTGGATGTTCGGATGTTGAAGTAAGTATTGTACGGCCGGGCACTGGTGAGCTTGAGTGTGCGGGCGTCCAGGCGGATAAGCGGAATTGATTTCCCTGAAACGTTTTCAGTTAGGTTTATGCTATCGGTTAAAAATCCGTAAGATTCATTGCGGCTGTCGGCAATGAGATTCTTATTCTTATCTTCAATGGCGTAAATATAGTAGACTCCATTCTTTAAATTTTGAAGTTTGAAGAATCCTTTGTTGTCAGTCTTTGTAAAGTATGCTGCAGGATGTTTGAAGATGTTAAATGTGTCGTTTGGCTCGTGAATGGCAACGGTGATGTCTTTCATTTCTTTGCCGGTGAGCAGTTCATAGACGGAACCTTCCAGAGAAAGTGAGTCAATGTAAGAGCCGGTGCTGATTGCCAGTTTGAGATTTCTAGCAGGATTTTTTTCGGTGAGATCCTGAACGGCGTCTCTGAAGTTTATGGTGTAGGTTGTGCTGTCGTCAAAGTCACGCTCGAATTTTATAGTCACTGTTTTCTTGCGGGCGGTGACTTCGAAATCTTTTCCCATAGCGGGGGTGATGATGATCTGCTCTTTGGGGTTTTGAAGTTGAATGAATTCTGAGAAAGTTAATTGTACGGATCGACCTTTGAAATTTACCTCTTGATTTGCGGGAATTGATCTTACAAGAGTTGGGGGGATGGTATCTTTTGGACCGCCGGTGGGAGCGCTTTGCTTGGCGCAGGAAAAGAACAGGAGATAAATAAGCCAGTAAAGGTGTCGGGTTATTTTCATTTCTGTGCAATGTAGATCAAACTGGAATATTCTCTGGTTTCTTTTGCTCTGTAGTTTGATTTCAGTCCATTGATAAAAGCTCTCACTAGTCCTACAATCGAAATCTTTCCGTTGGTATATTTTTCACTTAGTAAGCTTACATAGAAAGCATCGAGTTTCATGGGTATGATTTTCGTCAGCGTTAAGTCATGGCGTTGCAGTAGCTTGGACATGTTCTCTTGTGAAAAATGCCAGAGGTGACGCGGCACGTCATAGCCCGCCCAATTCTCTCCATAATGTTTTGCATCACTGCATTTGTAGTTCGGAACAGCTATAAACATTGTGCCATTTTTCGACAAGCGTTGTGTTAGCTGCGCTAAGGTTTCATTAAGATCAGGTACATGTTCCAGGACATGCCAAAGAGTTAGCGTGTCGTATATTTCTTTAACTTGGGTTAATTTTTCGGAGACCTTTAGGCTATACTCTTGTTGTGCTTTTGTTCTTGCTATTGCGGATGGTTCAACTCCGGCTACCGACCAGCCCGCAGTTTTCATTTTGTTAAGAAAGTCACCTGTGCCGCACCCATAGTCGAGTAGTGTGGTTGGTTCTGATACCGAGCTATTTTTTTTGATAAGGTTAGATTTCCAGCGGAGTGTGAAATGTCTGCTGATCTTGTAGATGAGATCTATGATGGAGGTGACTCTGTTGGAGTGAGAGATGTAGTCTTCCGACAGATAATATTTAGGGAGGGAGTCGTTTGTCGGGCGCGGACTTGTGGCTATGAGCTTGCAGGCGTTGCACTTGATGAGTTGGAATGTTTCATGTGAAACAGTAAAGTCTTTGCAGCTGAATGTTTTGGTAAACTGCTTCTCCCCGCACACGGGGCATTCGTTGATTTGATGCATCACTTGCCCAAATATATTGTAAGTACGGAAATGTCCGATGGCGACACGCCGCTAATACGAGACGCCTGGCCAATGGTTTGGGGCTTTAAACGTTTGAGCTTTTCTTGAGCTTCTGCAGAAAGTGCTTTTACTTTGTCGTAGTCAAAGTCAGGTTTGATCTTGTAGTTCTCGAGAGACTCTATCTTCTCTGCTAACTTTTGCTCCCGGTCTATGTAGCTCTCATATTTTATGAAGATTTCAGCTTGTTCTTGCACGTCAGTTGCATATTTTTCAAGCAGAGATTTTACAGCATGGTCGATGCTTTTCAGTTCATTGATACCAATTTGAGGCCGTCTTAAAAGATTGATCGCGGGAATTTTTTCAGTGATGGTTGATGTGTTGAAATTCGAAAGTTCCTCGTTGACAATTTCTGGTTCTACTTTCAGCGTTCTGAGTTCCTGTAGTAATGTGGCAACATCTTGCTTCTTGTCGATTACTTTTTGCATGCGTGAATCGCTCGCCAAACCGAGTCGATGTCCTATTTCAGTCAGTCTGATGTCGGCATTGTCTTGCCTTAATAGTATTCGATATTCTGCTCGCGAAGTGAACATGCGATAAGGCTCTTGAGTGCCCTTGTTAACAAGGTCATCTATAAGTACGCCAATGTAGGCCTCAGAGCGTTTAAGGACGAACGGATCTTTTTCATGCACTTTGTTATGGGCGTTTATACCCGCCATTAGCCCCTGGCAGGCAGCTTCTTCATATCCTGTAGTTCCGTTGATTTGGCCCGCAAAGTAGAGGTTGTTAATTAAATGAGTTTCGAGGGTGAGTTTGAGCTGAGTTGGCGGAAAAAAGTCGTATTCAATGGCATATCCTGGCCTAAACATCTTGGCATTTTCGAAGCCTGCGATTTTGGTCAAGGCTTTATACTGCACATCTTCAGGCAATGACGTTGAGAATCCATTTACGTAGATCTCTACCGTATTCCATCCTTCGGGCTCTACAAATATCTGGTGACGTTCACGTTCGGCAAACCTGTTGATTTTATCTTCTATGGAGGGGCAGTAGCGGGGCCCTAACCCTTTTATCCGACCTTGGAACATTGGCGACCTGTCAAAGCCCTTTTTGAGCTCTTCATGGACGCTGTCGCTTGTGTAGGTTATCCAGCAGCTCCTTTGTTTTTTCAGTGGTTCTGTATCGCTAAAGGAGAACTTAGAGGGTTTTTCATCTCCAGGCTGTTCTTCCATTTTGGAATAATCAAGGGTACGGCCGTCTACTCTGGGAGGAGTGCCGGTTTTCATCCTTCCGGATTCAAATCCCAGGCTAACAAGTTGTTCAGTTAGTCCGGTAGCTGCTTTTTCGGCTGTTCTGCCGCCTCCGAAGTTCTTTTCACCGATGTGTATTTTGCCATTCAGGAATGTGCCGTTGGTTAGTACCACTGCGTCGGCTTTTATTTCCAGTCCCAAGGTCGTTCTCACCCCTGCCACCCGACCCTGCTTCACTAAAATTTCACTAACCATTTCTTGCCAGAAGTCGAGATTAGGAGTTTGCTCCAATACCGTGCGCCATTCTTCAGAAAATCGCATTCTGTCGTTTTGAGTCCTGGGGCTCCACATTGCTGGTCCTTTCGACATATTCAGCATCCTGAATTGTATCATGGATTTATCAGAAACTATTCCTGACATTCCCCCCAGGGCATCAATTTCCCTTACAATCTGACCTTTGGCTACACCACCCATTGCTGGGTTGCAGGACATTTGGGCAATGGTGTTCATGTTCATGGTCACTAAGAGAACCTTAGAACCCATGTTAGCGGCAGCTGCTGCGGCTTCACAGCCGGCGTGGCCCGCTCCGACTACTATTATATCGTATTTAGGAAACATCGCTTTTTTACGTCTAGTTGAATGCCTCGAAAAAAGTTTCACGTGGAACAGAAAACTTTCCCACAAAATCTTTCCACATTTCCACAAAGGGTTTCACGTGGAACAAAACATCGGGATTTAATCAGGATTTATTAGGCTTTTAGGGTCAAGAGCTCTTAACTCCTTAGAGTAACTTCGTATTCTTTCAATGCCGCCAAATCCTGGTCTCAATCCGGCCACAAAGATAAGTAAGCATCTTCTTTTTTGCGCATCTCGATTTTAGCTGCGCTTTTTTTGTCGGAATAGCCGATAAGATGAAGCACGCCATGAATCATTACCCGGTGAAGTTCCTCCGTAAAGCTTTTTTTGAACTTTTCGGCATTTTCGGTGACACGGTCTATGCTGATAAAGATATCCCCCTCTATAAAGCCCGATCCATCGCTGTTATCGAAGGTGACTATATCGGTATAGGTAGTGTGATTAAGAAATTCAATGTTGATGGTTCGGAGGTAGTCATCAGAGCAGAAAATGAAATTTAGCTCTTTTAGCTTGGCTTTTTCCTTTTTTATAGAAAGGGAAAGCCATTTTGTGACCTTGCGGGGGTATTCTAAGCTGAAAGGGATGTCTTCATAAAAGAAGTTAACAGCTGCCATCAGGCGTTCATGTAAAAGCTAAGCTCTACTACCCTGCCATTTTCTTTGAATTCAACCTCATCAGAAAGGTGTTTCATCAAGAAGATGCCACGACCGCCGGGTTTTTCGAGATTTTCAGGTGCAGTCGGATCGGGAAGCTTATCATAATTGAAACCAGTACCCTCGTCTTTCACAATGAACTTGATCATGCTTTCTTCCAGGGAAAGGCTCAATAGAACATTCTTACCCCGGTCGTTTGCATTGCCGTGTTTGATGGCATTGTTGACGGCTTCGGTAACAGCAATCATAATGTTACCATAAATATCGTCGTCGAGGTGAAATCTCTCTTTCGCATTGTCAATGAAGCTTTCAATCATTCGGATGTTTTCCGTAATAGAAGGGACTTGGATACTAATAGTATTCATGAAATGATTAACAGGTTTTATTGATTGCCCATGCGTTTAAAATACTCGCTCACCTCTTTCTTATAATACGGGTATAATTTGGGTGGCACGGTTTTCAGCAATTCTACCTCTTTTTCTTTTAGTCGCAAATAATCTTCAAAAGCCTTTGGAATTTCTTTTTCGTACTCCTTTGCTGTCTCTCCTTTTCGCTCGTCGTCCATGTCCTGCTCACGAACTGATTTCTCGGTTTCTAACAAACGGGTGAGTATTTCTTTCTGCCTTTTGATCAGCTGATCAGTAATCTGCTTATTGACCAGATCCATTTCGGTTTGTTCCATCTTAGAAGGGAGATCGCCGCCCGGCATTTCGCCCTCGTTCTTCATCTTTTCCTGCATTTCTTGAAGCGATCGCCTGATCCGCTCCTGTTCGGCGGCCATTTCGGCAAGCTCTTCTGAAAGCTGCCTTCCGGTTTTACCACTGTTTTTCAGTTCCTGGATCTTTTGGTTCAGTTGCTGCTGCATCTGGCTCAAACTTGGCTTTTGACCCTTTTGCTTAGACTTCTTAAGAGATGGCTGTGCATTGGCCATCATTTGCATCATCATGTCGAAATGGTCGTCAAGCATAAGTGCCAAATTGTTGATGGAAGTCATGCTCATCTGCATTTCGCCTGAAGCTTGTTGCCGGCGCCGCTCGTGGTTGGCCTCAATGACTTTATCAATGTGGTTGTTAAGTTCGCCAATCTCGCGCGTAATAAAAGAGCCCATCATTGGATCACGCTTTCCTAATTCCAAAAGACTGTCCTCAAGGACTTTGGCATCGTCTTTTAATTTTATCTGCAATTGAGCCAGTGCATTGAACCGGGGATCATTTTGCTGTAGATCATTAAATTGTTTCAAGAGATTTTCCTGGTCGAACGACAGTTTAACGAGTCCGTGCAGGATCTGTCGCAAGCTCTCCAGGTTTTTCATATCCATCTCCATCGACATGGAATTTTGCATGCCCTCCATCTGCTCTTTCATTTTCTGCATCTGCCTCAAAGCCTTTTGTTGCGGTGTCTTCGCATCTGAAGGATTGTTTTGTTGTAACATTTCCTTGCTTTGCTGCTGCTCTTCCTGAATTTGTTTTGAATCTTCCTCAGAAGGCAAGTCGTCATTTTTATTCAACTCATTACCCAGTTTTTCAAGTTCTTCCAGTTTCTCTGATGTTTCTTTGAAATCTTCCTGGAGCTTTTCCTGATCCTTGGCTAATTCCTGGCTCTGCTCCTTGTTGCTTTCATTTTGCTGACTATCGTTCTTTTTGCTCTTATTTGACTTTTCACCAAGGTCTTCAGTCTTTTCTAATATGGACTTTTGTTCCTGAATCTGCTTTTCAAGGTCCTGAATGGCTTGGTCTACTTTAAAGTCATATTGAAGCTGCTTGAACAATTCAAGGGTGCGTTCAAGCTCTTTTTCAAGGTTGCTGGTATTTTGATTCAGTTTATCCAGCAATTTTTGGATCTGAGAAATGTCAGTGTTCTCTTTCAATAGCTTCTGTAGTTCTTCAAAGAGTTTTTTGGTTTCCTCATCCAAGAGCTCCTCCATCAGTTTTTGAATTTGCTCTGCTTTTTCACGGATGCGCTCGTCCTGCTCAGTAAAAGCTTCTTTCTTTTCTTCCAGCAATTTGTTTTGCTCCTTGAGCTGGTTCACCATCTGATCCAGATTTTGCTTTTGCTGAATAATGTCTTCCAGCATCTTCTTATCTTGCCAGTCCAGATTTTGCTTGCCTTTCAACTTCTCATACGCTTGTTCTATCTGGTCCTGAAGCTTATTGGCTTTGCCCTTACTCTCATCTATCTTCTCTTCGGTTTGTGATTGTGATTTTCGGATCTCTGTTACGAGATTATCCTCCGTCGGAATGAAAAATGTATAGTTTGCGGTACGCGTTGATTTTCGCCCGTTCACACCATCGTTATCCCATACTTGTAAATAGTACTCGAGCTGATGACCCGGCTTGAGGTCGAGAGTGTCAAGCGACCAATTGTGGAAGAAACTTTGCTGCAGCTGATTTCTGGAGATGCTAATTTTAGCCGATCGCCTTATTATTTCCTGTTGGTCTTCATTCCTGATTTTGAAGTGTAAAGCAAGGTCACTTACGCCGTAGTCATCACTGACCATGCCGCCGAGTATGATGCGTTTGTACAAAACCGAATCTTTATAATTGTTAATGGCAATTTGGGGGTGCTGATCTTTGATCACATCAACTTGATAGGAGATCTTCTCGCGGTTTTTGCTTTTGTCGTTCTCCAGTACAATCTCGTACCGGTCTGGGTTTAGAAACCTTTTAGAATATGTAAACACCTGATTACCAATGTCTTGCAGATCGAATGGTTGGTTTTCTGAGAAAAGAATTTGGGCTTTTTCTGCATTCGATGTATTGAGTTTCCATCGGACCAATGTGCCCTCCGGAACCTCAAGGTTGCCTGCATTAACAAGTTTTTCATTCTTGCGTTGAAGATACCTTGGATATTCGAGCTCAACATTGAATTGTATCAGTTCGGGCCTGTTGACGACCTCAATTTTGTATAGGTCAGAAAAGAAACCTGCGCCTTCAATTTGAAATTCGAGCGGCTGCTGAATCTTCTCGAAAGTATAAGCAAATTCATTATTTCCAATCGGATCCAGTTTTATCCGGTTTTTGCGAGAGATGATATAAGCATCTTGTGGAATAGCTTCTCCATCCAGACGGATCTTTAACGTGAAATCTTCATTGTAAAATGCCGTAAGCGATTGATTAGTAATAACAAACTTGAACGGCGCCTGCGGCGAATACTCGCGATTGAAATGAACGATGCGATCGGTACTCTGTGTAATAATATTTTGATTGATGACGAGAATGCCTAGTACGAACAGCAAGGGGACGATCAGGTATTTCAAATATTTCTTATTCTCCTTCAGATCAATGGCGGCTTCGAACGAGATCGGTTCAAATTCCCTGGATTTTTGTACCACACTTGCCTGCACCAGTGCCGTAGCTTTGCTGGACGAGGCGAGTTGAAGCAAATTCAGCAGGTGATCTTTTATGCTCGGTATGGAACCTCCAATGAGGCGGGCGGTTTGTTCTTCGTTCAAACCCCTCCTAGCAAGCCACCAACTTAGTGGTTGACTGAGAAACCTCAGCAAGCAATAGCCGCCTACCGCAAAGAACGTGATGAAAATTACCAATCTTGAGCCCTGGCCCAGCCAAAGGTTATGCTCCAACAGTGAAACCAAAAGGAAGTATCCTATAAGGATTGATAATGTAAGTATGGTGCCACGAATGAAAATGTTGAGATAATACTTTCGTTGAAAAGATCTGATCTTCTCATGTACACGGCCTACTCCATCACTCATCGTCTGATCTGTTTTAAGTTAAAAACGCTGTATCAACTGGTAAAGTTGAGCAACCAACTAATATACTTTCTATTCAAGATGAAAGCAAAAGGCGGGAGTGATCAGCGGCCGTGGATCTAGTTGGGTTGCGTGGATTCGGGCGGAACCCAATTATACTCTTTTTCAAAATATTCGATTACTTGCATCTTCAGCAATTTCTCTTGTTCAAGCAGGTCAAAATGGGGTAGTTTTTTAACGAGCTTCCAGTGTGGCCATCCGTCTTTGTCAAGACCCTGCAGTTCATAATATCCTGAAAGCGACAACACTTTGCAGATACCAATATGCATCAAGTCTTGTTTCTCTTCTTTCGAAAAAACTTTATTGCCCCGTCCCAGCTCTTGTACACCGATGAGGAAGAGCACACCGTTTAGGTCTTTGGGTTTTTTACCCACGATTTCCTGAAGGTTATTCAGAAGTGCATTCCACTTTCGTTCAAGATCGAGGTCGCGCTTAAACATTCTGCAGCTCCTCCCAATACTCAAAAGCCCTGCGGAGATGAGGCACAACGATAGTCCCGCCAACCAGGGTGGCCACGCCCATGGCTTCATGAATTTCATCGGTGGTGAAACCCACTTCCTTGCACTTTCCAAGATGGTATTTCACGCAGTCGTCGCATCGCAGTACGAGTGAACAAGTGAGTCCGATAAGTTCTTTCGATTTCACATCGAGACGACCTTCGGCATAGGCGTTGGTGTCGAGGTTAAAAATTCGTTTGATGATCAGGCTATCGGAGGCCATGATCTTTTCGTTCATCTTGCTGCGATAAGCATTAAAGTCTTGTACAAGTCCCATACAGTATTTTTTCCTTAACCGGAATACGTTAGATTTAGTTTTAGGGAACAAATATATTGATCGATTTGAGTAATCCGTTTGCCATGACGATTCTGGGTGATTTTGTCGAATTGTTCTTTCCCAGATATTGCCTTGCCTGCCAAGATTCGTTGGTGAAGGGTGAAGAATGGATCTGCACGCGTTGTCAACTGGAAATGCCGAGGTCAAATTATCATCTCGAACGGGAAAATCCATTTTACAACAAATTCCGCGGAAGAATTCCGCTCAGATACGTAATGGCGCTCTTCAAATTTGTGAAGGAGAGTCGTGTCCAACATTTGCTTCATGCTTTGAAGTATAACAACAAGCCCGAAGTCGGGCGCATGTTGGGCAATGTCTATGGTCAGGACTTGCTGCAGGGAAATTACAAAAATGAATTTGATCTGATCATTCCGGTTCCATTGCATAGGAGCCGCAAAAAGCGGCGTGGATATAATCAAAGTGACGAATTTGGAAAGGGCATTGCGGAGATTCTGAAGATTCCTTGTTTCGATTCGTTTATAGAGAGGACATTAAAGACGGAAACACAAACCCGCAAGAGCAAGCTTGACCGATGGCAAAATGTGAATGAAGTTTTTAGCGCGGTAAAACCCAGGGAGATTGAGAACAAAAGAATCTTGCTCATTGACGATGTGGTGACGACGGGCGCTACAATCGAAGCCTGCGGTCAGGTACTGTTGAATGCGGGTTGCGCTGAATTGAGCATCGCGTGTATCGCTGCTACGCAGTAGGACCCGCCTCAATGTATCATAAACGTTTAAAGCTTCATTAATAAAAAAGCCCCCCGGAATTTTCCGGAGGGCCTTCTATCTTCTTCAAGTGATTTTGTCTTAATAATTTGATCCGGCTCGAATCATCGCGCAACGGAATCCCACAGTTGCAGTGGCTGAATCCTGGTCGAGGTAACGGCGTGTACCGGGTGACATCCAGTACGCAACATCCTTCCATGAACCACCTTTGTAGACTCTTGAACGATCAGTTATCAAAGACGTAAATGATTCGGGATTTTTATCTGCGTTGTTGTAGTTTTTGGTGTCATCCAAGAATCCATCGCGACGGATCGGGTTCAGATCATCGAAATCCTGATATGACATGGGGCGGTAAACATCTTGTACCCATTCGCTTACGTTACCAGCCATGTTATACAGGCCGTAGTCGTTAGGAGGGAATTCATAGATATAAGAAGTGATCAAGGCACCGTCGTTCAGACGGCCGGCAATACCGGCGTAGTCACCTCTGCCTCTTTTGAAGTTCGCCAACATGAAGCCCATTTGTTTTCCATACGGGTTACGAACCGCGTGACCATCCCACGGATAGATACGCTGGTGAGTTTGCATCTCTTCCAACCACTGTGTTCCGATGAGTGCTTGTGCAGCATACTCCCACTCAGCCTCAGTAGGAAGACGATAGGCAGGAACTACGATACCGGATTCCAGTGGAATACGGCCGTCACTTTCGGCATATTCCTCGCCGGCATCCTGGGCCAGTTTAATATTTACCGCGCGGGTTCTCCACACTGCATATTTGCTAGCCTGATTCCAGGTAATACCTACCACAGGGAAGTAACGAAATCCTGGGTAACGGAAATAGTGCTCAACATATGGATCGTTGAAAGCCAGTTTACCAACCCAAACCATGGTGTCAGGCAGCGCAGCCTGATAAGCTTCCTGCGAAGAATCTTTCGCCAGGTAGTGGATGTATTCCAGCCAGTGGATGTTGGCGATCTCCGTTTCATCCATGTAAAATGAAGCAACAGAAACAGTTCTTTCAATATTATCGCGGTAAGACATCACATCTTCTTCAAAGGAGCCCATTACCGCGCGGCCTCCCTCAATAAATACCATGTTCGGTGCATCAGGCTGACCCTCGTAAGGATTGACCATGAACCCTCCGGCATCTTCATCATTATATGCTAATCCCGTAGCCGTACTCGTCTGTCCAGGATTTTGTGCGTTAGGTTTTCCTCCTCCGCCACCGAATAATGAACAGCCAGAAAGTGCCACAGATCCGCCAATGACACACAAAAGAACTCTGAAAAAATACTTCATTTTCATTTTCGATTTTAAACCAAATGCTAATATAAAGAGATAATTAGATGTTTTCCAAGCTGTCACCAGCGAATTCATGATTCTTTGATCGAACTAACAAATACCCTGTTACTTAAACGCCCGGTTCAGTTCTGGTATTGTATCGGGAACGGATGTTCCATTTTTGGGACCTAAAAGCAGGGTTCAATGAATAATATAGCAGTTTAATGCACAAAATCGAAGGCCGAGTCACGTGGCATGTTTTTTCCGGTTCAGCCCGGTGAAAAGCTTAAATCCCATGTTCACATTGCAAGATTTCCGCGTGATGCCATTTGAAAAAAAGTGTGATTTGATCACCTTCAAAGGCAGCTATATCATTCAGCGCACCTTGGGCGATTGCAAAGTGTTTTTATACCATGCCAGCGAGTTCTTCATCGAGGTTTTCTACTCGCCAAAACATCAGAAAGTGCTCATGATAAATGCTTTCGATAAGGCTATTGGTCTTGAACCTTATTTGGACAAGATCTCTTTAGTTGATTTGGCGGCCTGATTTGACATCTGCGACAGCAAATCTATAGCCGAGTCTACACTTTTAATCGATTCTACGACTAGCATAGCCTTTCCGCTGGCATCTCTCATTTTGCATTGGCGTGAATGTTTCTGCACAAACGCCAGGATCTGTCCAAATGTATCTGAATTAAAATAGTCGTCCTTGTTACTGATGAAATAAGCTCGAAGCTTATCACCTTTAAGACTCAATTTTTCAAAGCCCAGTTTTTCGCCCAGCCAACGAAGCCGTACAGAGCTGATCAATTCTTCAACCGATCGGGGAAGTGCCCCAAAACGGTCTTTCACTTCATCGCAAAACTTTTGAAGCTGCGCTTCATCTTTAATGTTATCGAGGCGGGAATACAACTGCAGACGTTCGGTAGTGCTGGCCACGAATGTTTCGGGAATGAGAATTTCGAGGTCGGTTTCGATCACGCAATCCTGAACAATGAGCTTGGCTTTTTCGGCGAGTTCTGCGGCAAACAATTCTTTGAAATCTGTTTCCTTCAATTCCTGAATGGCATCATCGAGGATCTTGTGATAGGTGTCGAAGCCAAGGTCGTTGATAAAGCCGCTTTGCTCGGCGCCAAGCAAATTTCCGGCACCACGGATGTCGAGGTCGCGCATGGCCACTTTAAATCCATCGCCAAGTTCTGAAAACTCTTCCAGTGCCGCCAATCGTTTACGAGAATCGGAGGTGAGCAATGACGCAGGCGGTGTAAGCAAATAACAAAATGCTTTTTTGTTGGATCGACCAACACGCCCCCGCATCTGGTGAAGGTCAGACAAACCAAACATGTGTGCCTGGTTGATCATGATGGTGTTGGCGTTGGGGATATCGAGACCAGATTCGATGATGTTGGTAGAGACGAGTACGTCGTATTCGGCCTCGATAAATTTCAACATCACTTTTTCAAGCTTGTCGCCCTCCATCTGCCCATGCGCGATGCCAATTCGTGCATCAGGCACCAGACGGTATATCACATTGGCGATCTGCTCGATATCGCTTACTCTGTTGTGAACGAAAAATACCTGTCCGCCCCGGCGAAGTTCGTGACTTACGGCGTCGCGGATGATCACCTCATCGAAGGTGTGAAGTTCAGTAGTTACAGGTTGACGGTTTGGAGGGGCGGTGGATATAATACTGAGATCACGAGCACCCATCAGAGAGAAGTGCAGCGTGCGTGGTATTGGCGTGGCGGTTAGCGTCAGAACGTCTACGTTTACTTTGAGTTCTTTTAACCGGTCTTTGACTTTCACGCCGAACTTTTGCTCTTCATCCACGATAAGTAGTCCGAGGTTTTTGAACTCCACATCTTTACTCACAATCCGGTGTGTACCGATAAGAATATTGATTTTGCTTTCTTTGACATCGGCTAATATCTGTTTGATCTCCTTATCTGATTTGAACCGGGAAACATAATTGATCTTTACCGGAAAACTGGCCAGCCTGTCGCTGAAGGTGCGGAAGTGCTGCATGGCCAGGATGGTTGTTGGCACCAGTACGGCCACTTGTTTTCCTTCGGTCGCCGCTTTAAATGCAGCACGAATGGCCACTTCTGTTTTACCAAAACCCACATCACCACATACCAATCGGTCCATCGGGTGCGGCGTCTCCATGTCGCGTTTTACATCTTCGGTGGCGCGGGCTTGATCGGGTGTGTCTTCATACATAAATGAAGACTCGAGTTCAGCCTGAAGAAAACTGTCGGAAGGAAATGCGTAGCCGGGCGCTGTCTTACGTTTTGCGTAAAGTTCTATGAGCTCTTTGGCTATGTCTTTAACCCGCTTTTTCGCTTTGGCTTTTTTGTTCTCCCACTCCTGCGTTCCGAGCTTGCTTACCACAGGGGGCGCACCATCTTTTCCGGAGTATTTAGAAATTTTGTGCAGTGCGTGAATGCTGACGTACAGCAGGTCGTCGTCGCGGAATACCAGGCGTATAGCTTCCTGATCGTGGCCGTTCACTTCCTTTTTCTCCAGTCCCGCGAACTTCCCTATTCCGTAGTCGATGTGAGTTACGAAGTCTCCCGGTGCGAGGGTTTGAAGCTCGCGCAGCGTAAGCGCCTTTGATTTGGTAAATTTTTCTTTGGCGCGGTACCGGTGAAATCTTTCGAAGATCTGGTGATCGGTGTAGCACACGATCTTCAGCACATGGTCTACAAAACCCTGACGGAGCGCAAATTCCAGTGGCTGAAATTGTATTTGTGAGTTGATCTCTTCGAAAATTCCTTTGAGCCGCTCAAGCTGCCGGGGCATATCGGCGGCGATGAAGTTGCTGAAATTTTGCTCCTGGTGTTCGAACAGGTTGGCAGCCAACAATTCGAAGTTTTTGTTGAACGAGGGTTGCGCAGACGACTGAAAGTCGAACGTTTTTGAATTGTTTAAAATGAAGCGGCTACCGAATTCGATGCGTACGAAGTTTCCTGTCTGCTTCATAAACGAGGAACCTGTCTCAAACAATTGTTCCGGTTTAGAAATAATTTGGGTGTTGCCGCTCTCCTTCATCATCTTTTCAAAAGAAGCTTCTACCTTGTTGAAACTTTTTTGAATCAGATCTTCTGTGAGCTGTGCATCTTTGAACCAGAGCCGGGTATCGGGGGAAATAAAATCCAGAAACGACTGCCGCTCCTCCTGTAGCAATCGGTTCTGAACGTTTGGAATGATGTTGATCTTTTCTTGTGTTTCCACAGAGAGTTGCGAGCCGGGCTCAAACGAACGGATGCTGTCTACTTCGTCGCCAAAAAGTTCTATGCGGTATGGCAGTTCGTGAGCGAATGAAAACACATCGATGATGCCACCCCGCACTGCAAACTGGCCAGCTTCGTAAACAAAATCAGTTTTTTCGAAATCGTAGTTATGAAGGAATTCTTCCAGAAAACCGATATCGAGTTTTTCGCCTACGGTGATGCTGAATGTGTTAGTAGCCAGTGCTCGTTTATGAATGACTTTTTCACAGAGCGCTTCCGGATAGCTTACAATTATTTCAGGATGGGTTTTGTTGGCTAGCCGGTTTAATACCTCTGCGCGCATGAGCACATTAGCATTTTCGATCTCGGTAAACTCATAAGCTCTTTTGTACGACATGGGGAAGAGCAAAATCTCCCGATCGAGCAGGTTTTGCAGATCGTTTTGAAAATAAGCGGCTTCTTCGCGATCCTGCAGCACCACCAGCGTGTCTTGCGGGTGTAGTTTAAAAATGGCGGCGAAGACCACGGCATCGAGACTGCCGGAAAGGCCTTTTATGCGAATATTTTTGTGATCAGGCGTTTTTATCCCTGCGGCTACGGTCTTGACCAGACCATCCGCGCGATAGATGCTTAAGAAATCATTTGCCCTCACCCCTGATCGTAACTATTAACCGACCTGAAAAATTCAGGACAGCAAAGATAACTTTCCCGGAAGTACACCCCATAGAACCGCGGCAAAAAAATATGTTAATTTTGGATCGTGTACTTTATTAGAATGGTATTCCTGCTTATCAGTACCGCGGCGCTTATTTTCCTGGCGATCGGGTTGTATAAACCATGGGTCATGCTGTGGTGGGAAGATGTGCAAAACCGGCGAAAGGTCATCAAGTTATACGGTAGTATTGCGGTGATCAGCTACGGCATATACTGGACCCTT
>JBMOKS010000317.1:0-2017 GCA_049324355.1 Bacteroidota bacterium | reverse complement strand
AGGCGATCAATAGCTTTGCTGAACAACTCAAAATCTCCGTGAAACAGTACCTTGGTGAACATGAACTTTTGGTTGATGGTCAGGCTGTCTTTTATTTTACTGATCTTCTTGAAATTATCCACCAAGGTTGGTCTTCCCTGGTTTTGAAGTTTTTCATTTACTGACGGAGTGGAGATATTCTGGTTAGGATAGGCTGTATGCACTTTTGGCTGAGGCGCAGCAGAGACCGAAGGAACTGGTGCCGGCTCCTGCAGCTTTGGTGCTTCTTCAATCTTCTTTTCAACAGGCGTTATAGTAGGCTCCCAAATGGGATTTTTAGGGACATAGAATTGGGCCGGATCGAATTTCACTTTGGCGTTAAACTGGCGAATAAACTCTTCCACATCTTCTGGAGCAAAATTTACCTCTTCAAGCACGTGATCCAGTTCTGCAAAAGCTTCATTGCCAGAGATTTCTTTGATGCCCTTTTCCTCCAGTCGTTGTAACATCCGATCAAGCGGAGCCTTGTTTACTTTGAGGTAACGGATTTCTTCCCGAAAGGCATCCACCTCAAGCTTATTGTTTTTACCGGTAATGGTTATGGCGTAAAAATCATAGGGATCAAAAATTACCAGGAGGGCCTGACTGGAGGCCTTTTTAAGCAATGGAGCAAAGTGTGCCCGATCTATCAAGATGTTTTTCGATAGAACACCCATAAAGTTTTCGAGCGCGTCTTTCACTTCAGGGTTCTCGTAATCAAAATACGGACTTTTCACTTTTTTTGTTTCTTCCTTCCACGCCCGAAATAATTCACGGATGACAAACAGGTTCACCTGATGCACATTGCAGAGGCTTAATATTTCAGTTCCAGTGATCTTGTCGCGGGTACTAAAAAAATCTTTCAGCACTTTTTCCGCATAGGCATCTCCGTACAATGAAATCGCTTCGAGGCTAATCTTTTCGTCCATGGGTCTATAGTTCTGATTTATTCACGTTCTTGCGGCCTAAAGTTAATGGATATTCAATTATTCATGCCACAGATTACCATTTTAAACCTTTCAGGGTTAACGATACAAACGGCTGATTCGTACAGGCCGATATTATATCAGATTCATTCAGCTGGCCAAGACTGGATGCATGCGTGTGGAGGCAAAGGTAGATGTACCACGTGCAAATGTATTGTGGCTTCCGGTATGGAAAACATCTCGCTACCATCAGCGCCAGAACAACGTTATCAGGCGCAAGGTGCGTTAAAGACCGATGAACGACTTGCCTGCCAGGCAATAGCGCACGGGGACGTGGAAATCGTGGTTCCTGAACTGTCCAAATTGCCACACCTGACGTACTCGTTTTGAATGTGTCACATCTCAAATCTTTTCCGCAATTTTAGCCCATGTTTGTTGAACCGCACCTTGGAAGTAAACGCACGCATCATGCCGGATGGATTGAAGTCATCACGGGTTGTATGTTTTCGGGTAAAACGGAAGAACTGATCCGTAGACTGAACCGCGCCATTATTGCTAAACAAAAAGTTGAAATCTTTAAGCCGGCCATCGATACCCGGTATGATGATAAAAAGATTGTGTCGCATAACGAAAACACTATACGTTCAACGCCAGTTAACTTTGCCAATGATATTCTATTGCTAGCGGGTGAGTGTGATGTGGTCGGTATTGATGAAGCTCAGTTTTTTGATGATGCCATTGTGGAGGTGTGTAACCAACTGGCCAATCAAGGTAAACGTGTTATTGTAGCGGGTCTGGATATGGACTTTGAAGGTAAACCCTTCGGACCGATGCCGTTTTTGTTGGCAGTTGCCGAATTTGTTACAAAAGTTCATGCTATTTGTGCACAAACGGGTGAGCTTGCTTCGTTTTCGTTCAGGCTGGTTCCCAACGAAAAACAAGTGATGTTAGGCGAACGTACCGAATATGAAGCCCGGAGCCGAAGCGTATTTTTTAAAATGAAACGATCCAATGATGAATGAGTCTATGGGCAAAGATTCACCACAGCTCATGATGTTTTGCAAAAGCATCGC
>JBMOKS010000316.1:0-2026 GCA_049324355.1 Bacteroidota bacterium | reverse complement strand
TGACCGTAAAGGCGCCCATTAAGAAGGTGAGGGCCAGGGTCACATAGGTGTTAAAAAAAGCCGGCTGATACCCTTCCGCAAGCATGAGGTTATGGGGTAGCCTGTAGATGGTGTAGGCAGAGGCCAAGATGCCAATAAAGAAAAGTGTGGCCATGAACAGGCCGATTTTGTATCGATCTCTCAACAGGTCCATCATCGGTATTGCTTGTCTAGTTCCTTTAAAAATTCTACAATTTGGTCAACCTTTAGCACATGATCAATTGTTGTCACGGCTAAAGCGGCCCGCGGCATGGTATCGATCATACATTCCGAAGGTTCCTGCACAATGGTGAGCCCACCCTTGTCGTGAATAGCCTTCATACCCAGCGCGCCGTCGCGGTTGGCGCCCGAAAGCAGTATGCCGACCAGTTTTTCTTTGTACACAAACGCACACGTTCCGAGGGTGATATCAATTGCCGGTCGTGAATTGTTGATCATCTCTTCGGTGGACAGCGCGAAATAGTTGCCCAATTCCACAGACATATGATAATTGGCCGGGGCGAGATACACGCCGCCCTTTTTGATATTTTCTTTGTCATATGGTTCTGAGACCTGTACCACACTTTTGATCGACAATGCTTCGACGAAACCATTACGCACATGCTTCAGACGATGCAAGCACATGATGATCGGCAGGGGGAAGCCCTTGGGCAGTTGCGACAGGATCTTCACCACGCCTTGAAAGCTGCCCGCTGACCCTCCTATAACAACGGCTTTATAGCTGTTATTTAAGTTGAATTTATTCATTCGTCAACTGCAGCTTGGCTAGTCTTTTATTTTCTTATAAATCTTTTCTTCGTTATTCACCACGATAAAGCGGTTGGCATAATCGCACCATATCAGCGATTCCTTGGAGCCGATGGCGAGATAGCCGTATTTAAACAAGCTCTCATGAAACTTTTTCAACACTTCATTTTGCAGGTTTTGATTAAAGTAGATCATCACATTTCGACACAAGATCAGATCGAACTTGTTAAATATTTCTCCCAATACCAGGTCGTGTTTGCGGAAGGAGACATTGATGAACAGGTCCTTGTTAAAAATGGCGTTGCCGTTTTCTTCCCGATAATAGTCCTTCAATCCACCGCTGGTCCCCTGAAAACGGATATAGTTTTTTTCATTCAGCTCCATATTTTTTATCGGATAAGTAGCTGACTTTGCCTTCTCGAGAATGTTCACATCCAGGTCTGTGGCGATGAGGGTGACATCGTGCAGGATGCCCATCTCTTTGAGCATAATACACATGGTTACAACCTCCTCGCCAGAAGAACATCCGGCGTGCCATATTTTGAATTGTTTGTGGTTCAACAGGATTGCCGGAATGATCTCTTCGCGCATGATGCGCCAAAAGCTCGGATCGCGAAACATTTCCGTAACGTTGACGGTGAGCTCGTCCAAAAATTCGTTGATGAAGATAGGTGTGTCATTGAGTTTTTTCAGTAGGGATTCTACCGAAAGCTTTTTTAATTCCATGATGCGGAGCACACGTCTTTTAAAAGACGACATAGCATAATTGCGAAAATCGTAATTGTACTTCTGATAGATTAGCTCCGAAATTCGTTTTAGGTCGGCAATGTCAATATCCTGCATGGAATGGCCTTTAATTTAGGAACCCAAAGTTAAATTTTCAGGTGAAGCAGGTTGAGTATATCCTATTCAAATTATTTACCAGCCCCTCTACCCATAAAGTCTAGCCTCACTTTTTGTGAAAATGAATTTAAGTAATTTGCACTAATTAGTTGAAAAAAAGGATTTAAAACACAAAACTTTGGCCTTTTATTATCGGGTTGTGCAATCGCTCCCAACGGCGGGAGACTGGGTTGAAAATTTTTTTTAAGCAAAGTACCTTGAACTCAGGTTGCATAATTTATATTTAGGCAAAGAAAATGATAATTGTCAGCCCTGAAAGCCCACCTGGCTGATGATTCCAATTCCTGACTTATTTGTCTATGATGAAGCAATTCTTTTTTCAATGCCTCTTGTTTAA
>JBMOKS010000315.1:0-18252 GCA_049324355.1 Bacteroidota bacterium | reverse complement strand
TACAAATGGAATCATTTATACAATAATGCCACCCCTCCGGGTTGAAATTCAAATGGAATCATTTATACAATAATGACACCCCTCCGGGGTTGAAATTCAAATGGAATCATTTATACAATAATGCCACCCCTCCGGGGTTGAAATACAAATGGAATCATTTTATACAATAATGCCACCCCTCCGGGGTTGAAATACAAATGGAATCATTTATACAATAAATGACACCGCATCCGTTTGCTTCGAAATCTTGCCTGGCGGCAGACAGGTTCGACATTACGCGTTCCTTACGTGCCTCACCGTAGGTCTCCCAAGGAGGTTCGATATTCAAAAAACCTTATGTTAAACAAAAAGGCTTCACCGCGAAGTGAAGCCTTTCTTTTTATAGCTCAATGTATTGATTACATCATGCCGCCCATGCCGCCGCCGTGGGGCATAGCAGGAGCTTCTTTCTCTTCAGGGATCTCTGATACCACTGCTTCAGTGGTCAACAGCAGACCTGCGATAGAAGCGGCATTCTCTAAGGCGAGACGAGCCACTTTCGTAGGATCGATGATACCTGCTTCGAAGAAGTTGTCAAACTTGTTCTCGCGAGCGTTGAAACCGAAGTCCTTCTTGCCATCGCGAACTTTGTTCACGATCACAGAACCTTCCTGGCCAGCGTTCTCAGCGATGGTGCGGAGGGGAGCTTCGAGTGCCAATCTTACAATGTTTACACCGGTTGACTGATCTTCGTTCTCGGTAGCAAGGTCTTTCAATGCGTCTACGGCACGTACGTAAGCCACACCACCACCGGGGATGATACCTTCCTGTACAGCTGCGCGTGTGGCGTGCAGGGCATCGTCAACACGGTCTTTCTTTTCTTTCATTTCAACTTCGGTAGCAGCACCTACATAAAGGATTGCCACACCGCCAGAAAGTTTGGCAAGACGCTCTTGCAACTTTTCTTTGTCGTAGTCTGAAGTAGTAGTTTCGATCTGAGCTTTGATCTGGTTTACACGGCCCACGATATCGGCCTTTTTGCCAGCACCATTAACGATCGTTGTATTGTCTTTGTCGATGTTTATTTTCTCAGCGCGGCCGAGCATTTCCAGCGTAGCGTTTTCCAGTTTGAAACCACGCTCTTCGCTGATCACCTGACCACCGGTGAGGATGGCGATGTCTTCGAGCATAGCTTTTCTTCTGTCGCCGAAGCCGGGAGCTTTTACAGCAGCTACGCGCAGGGCGCCGCGGATCTTGTTTACCACCAACGTAGCGAGGGCTTCACCTTCAACTTCTTCGGCGATGATCACCAGCGGCTTGCCGGTTTGAGCAGATTGCTCGAGGATAGGAAGCAGTTCTTTCATGCTGCTGATCTTCTTGTCGTAGATCAGGATGAAAGGGCTGTCGAGGTCGGCTTCCATTTTTTCGGTGTTGGTCACGAAGTAAGGAGAGAGGTATCCGCGATCGAACTGCATACCTTCTACGGTCTTTACTTCGGTCTCAGTGCCTTTAGCTTCTTCTACGGTGATCACGCCGTCTTTACCCACTTTATCCATCGCATTGGCGATCATGGTACCGATGGTGGTGTCATTGTTAGAGGAGATGGTAGCAACCTGGGCGATCTCGTTAGAATCTTTGATCTTCTTGGATTGCTTCTTCAGGTTTTCAACAACGGCAACAACTGCCTTGTCGATACCACGCTTCAGGTCCATCGGGTTAGCGCCTGCGGCCACGTTCTTGATACCGTGAGCGAAGATAGACTGCGCCAGCACAGTAGCGGTGGTAGTACCGTCACCGGCAGCGTCAGCGGTCTTAGAAGCCACTTCCTTCACCAGCTGTGCACCCATATTCTCAATAGGATCTTTCAATTCAATTTCTTTTGCAACGGACACACCGTCTTTGGTGACGGTGGGAGCACCGAATTTTTTGTCGATGATCACGTTGCGGCCTTTAGGACCAAGGGTAACTTTAACTGCGTCAGCAAGTTTATCTACGCCTTTCTTGATTCTGTCTCTGGCGGCAGTATCGAAAGTTATTTCTTTAGCCATGATTTAATTGTTTTGATTGGTTGATTAGATAATTCCGAAAATGTCAGAGTTTCTCATGATGAGGTACTCTTTACCGTCAATAGTGATCTCCGTACCGGCATACTTACCATAGAGCACATTATCACCGACCTTCACGGTTACAGGCTTGTCCTTCAGACCTTCGCCAATAGCAACGATCTTACCTTTTTGGGGCTTTTCTTTAGCCGTGTCAGGAATAATGATTCCAGAAGCTGTTTTTTCCTCCGCTGCAGCAGGCTCTACCAGCACTCTGTCCTCGTTGGGTTTAAAATTGATTTTTGCCATATACTTTGAATTTGTTTTTAGGTTGAACATTGGGTTCCGCTGCCCGATTATCAGCTATTATGCCAAAGCGAAAAGTGACGCGAATAACGGACATTTTTTCAAATAAATGGCAGGTTTTACAGGCTTATTCCACCATCCGACTGGCATAATTTTAGCCAAAAATGGCATAATGTCAGGGTGTATGAATTGTGCTCCTGCTGCCAGATCTGCACTAAAAGCCCTTCAGAACAGTCCATAAACCTACGTGACCTGATTCCAGCAAGTTGATTTAGTAACTAATTAGAATTAAATTTTGGTTACCATAATTCTGTCCATATGGAAAAGTTGTCGAAAGATTGGCTGACGCAGGGCTTGATAGATTTTGAGTACAAGAAATATCTGCTGCTGGCGTATCTGAAAACCGTTAAAGAATCGTTTGGCAGGGTGCAGCTTTACCCGTTTTTGGCCGACCTGGTCTTTCATTATCGCAACCTGGTGGCAGTAAAAGAAAACAAGTCCCTGATCCGTGAGGCATTCCCCAAAGAAATATCACTCGAAGAATTTAAAAAGCTCGAACTGAGCTATCGCGAGTTGGTTGATGATGACTCCGTGATGAGTGAATTGGAGTCTATCATTGAATTCTCCATACCGCAGATCAAAGATTCATTGCAGGAAGGTTCTGTCATTTACGAGTTCGTGGAATCAAAGTGTGAAATATCACCTGTGGGTGTTACGCCGCTGTACGCCAATGAAGGATATCTGTTCGTCACTCAGCCACCTGAAAAGGAAACCAACGTTTACCGGTATCAGGTGAGCATCTACGAGGATAGCCAGGAGCAGCTGCGGAGCCTTAACACGCAGTTTATCGAGAGTGTTGAAAGGAACCCGGTGAACACCTACGAGCGGATCAAACTTGACCTGATCAAACGTTACCGCGATATGCCCAATCCGGCGGCATACCTGGTCTTATCCCGAATGAAATTCCCTTTTTCAGAGACATTAATGCCGGTGGCGAAGAGATTGTTTGTTAAGCACATATCACAGGCTGCTTAAAATGGCTTCAAACTACAGGCAGCAAGCTTAAAGTCTTTTGGGTTAAGCGAGTGGGCTTTTGAGCTACTGGACAAACTGCTTGTAGCCTGAGGCGCCTGAGGCCTGCAGCTTGAAAGCCCGCGCAAAGTCTGGTGAGCTTTGCAGACAAATTGATGAACTGAAATAAAAAAGCCCCTCGTTTCCGAAGGGCTTTTATGTGTGTGTATAAACTTAAATTATTTAGAGCTATCGGCTGGAGTTGTTGTTCCACCCGCAGCAGAATCTAAGTTCAAATTAGGAATACTTTCATTGGCAGGAGCCTGTTCGCCGGCCCTTTCCAGGATCTCATTGGAAGGCCCTGAAGTGCTGGCGGTGATAAAGTTGGTAGATAGCGACAGTACCATGATACCAATAATAAAACCCCAGGTCAGTTTCTCCAGTAAATCACCGGTCTTTTTCACACCAATGATATTGCTGGCGCTTGACCCACCGAATTGGCTTGTCAATCCACCACCTTTTGAGTTTTGCGCTAAAATCACCAATACGAGCAGTATGGCAAAGAAAATGATAAGTCCGATAACGAGTGTATACATATAAACTACTTCTTCAGTTCTTCAATCTGGGCTGCAAAGTAAGCTTTTTTTTGTGGAAACTTCCAAATCAGTTTTTTCAATACTTCAATGGCTTTGTCTTTTTTGCCCTGTTTAATGAGTATTTCCGCCAGGGTTTCCGAAACGATGTTGTCGCTAAACTCGCCTGACTTTACGGAATTAAGGTCGCCCTCGGGTGGGGGAACAGCCCGTTCTTTCGGATTAGAGATCGAAGGCTGCGTTTTTATGAACTGGTCTATGATCTCGATCTGCTCTTTTTGCTTCTTGGTTTCAACTTTTATCTCTTGCTTGGAGGTCTTGATCTCTTCGATCAGTTCATCGGTAGTATTTTTTCCCTTGGATTTATGGGATGGTGACTTTGTGATATTCGTTTTTGCGGGAGGCTCTTCTGCCGATGAAAGGGCCTTGGCCATTTCGATCATCCGCTGACGCTTGGACTTAACGCTTTCGTGCGGATGGGATTCATCACGTTTTGCGGGAGGTACTTTTGTTTTAACGCGGGAATCCTCATTGGGTTCAACTTCCTTTGCCTTGATAGTCGTTTCAATGCTCGCGACCGGGGTAGTCTCCGTGAACATCATTTCATAATTATGTTTCAGTTCGCTAAGACGTTGCAGGTCGCGGATCACGGCATCTGCCACATCCTCAACAGCGTCGATGGTGCTGGTAATTTCCAGGTGTGTGGGCCTGATGGTTTCGTTTGTGACTTGGGTTTCCGTCGCCGTCTCCCTCGTCTCCCTTGTCTCCCTCGTTTTTTTCGGCGGTGTCTCGGCGATCACGGATTCTTTTTCCGGCTCCGAGTCGATCGTTTCGATCTCGGGCTCATGGGTCATGATATTTTTCAGCACGGCACGGTCGGCAGCGTAAACTGCAGCCATTTGCAGCTCCTGCTGGTGGTTGCTGAAACCGTGGTCTTTGGTTACCCGCGCAGACAACGCGTGTAGCAATTGGCTATAAGGATATTCTTGCTTAAGTGATAAGACCTCTTGAGCTTCTGCGGTTGAACTACCGGAGTAATGATGCAGTACTTTTATAAAAAGGTTCTTGTCCACGGTCTGGTTGGCTTAAAGTAAAAATAAGAAATTTTACCAATTGGCCACGGAGGCGTTGAAGATATCGTTGATAATGCGTTCGAAAATCTGCTTAGTGTACAGTTCTTCTACATCGCTAAAATTAAGGTCGTTAGGAAAATCCTTGTAAAAGGAGAAGGTTTTGTTCTTAAAACTCATTTTCTCATCCAACGTGTTGGTGTAGGTTGCCTTCACCGTTATGGTTAACCGGGTCGACGAAGCGTTGGCCAGATCGTTTCGATCTCCGGAAGACACCGGCGCGATTGGCGTAAGCCTGAAGTCAGTGATTTCGCCCTCCAGTTGCAATTCTCCATCTTCGGCAACGACTGACAAATTTGAGTTCTGAATGAAATAGTTTTTCAGGTTATTGGTCAGTGTCTGTCCCATATTCGCAGGACCAAGATCGGCGTTGTTGTAGAACTCAACAATGGAAATATTCTTGGCATTGGTGGTTGATCCGGTAAAAGAATATACACCACATCCGGTGGTAATCAACAGGACGAAAAGGAAAGCAATAAGGGCAGGGGAGGTCAGAAGACGTTGCAGGGTGTTATTCTTCAAGTTCGTATTGTTTGATTTTACGATAAAGGGTCCGTTCCGATATGCCCAAATCGCGTGCCGCATATTTTCGCTTATTGTTATTTTTTCGGAGTGCGCGTATGATCAGCTCCTTTTCTTTTTTCTCGATCGACAGGGAGTCGTCTTCCGTTTCGTGGCTGATGTCATGCACGTCTTCGATATGTTCGCCGTTGGAGTTATTTGTTGGCTGTGCCGGTATGTTATAAACTACCGCTTCTTTGGCCACAGGTGCAATTTGCTGAGACTCCACATCTTCAAACAATCGCGGATTGTCTTTCACCATTTGTCCGGCATTGCCTTGGCCATTGAGCAGATCGAGCACGATCTTTTTCAACTCAATGACATCGTTCTTCATGTCAAACAGCACCTTGTAAAGTATATCCCGCTCTGATAGGCTTTCTTTTTTTTCACCCATCGGATCGTGATAAAGGGCGGGTAAATTAACTTCTTTGGGGAGGTATCGCTGCAGTGTGGCTGCGTCTATTTCTTTGTTGTCGGTAGATAATACCGAGATCTGTTCAACGAGGTTCTTTAACTGACGAATGTTTCCCGGGAAGCGGTAATTCAGCAGCGCGTCTTTTGCATCGTCGGTTAATGTGATGGGTTTCACTTTATATTTCTCGGCGAAATCGCTGGCGAATTTTCTGAATAATAACTCGGCATCTCTGCCGCGCTCGCGCAGGGGAGGAACAAAAATAGGTACCGTGCTTAAGCGATAGTACAGGTCTTCTCTAAACTTACCTTCCTCCACGTTGCGCATCAGGTTGACATTGGTAGCGGCCACAACGCGCACATCGGTTTTTTGTACTTTGGAAGAACCAACTTTGATAAACTCGCCGTTCTCCAGCACGCGAAGAAGCCTGGCCTGGGTTCCTAGTGGCATTTCGCCAATTTCGTCCAGGAAAATGGTGCCGCCATTGGTTACTTCGAAATATCCTTTGCGGGCTTCGTGGGCGCCTGTAAACGATCCTTTCTCGTGACCAAACAGTTCGGAGTCTATCGTTCCTTCCGGAATAGAGCCGCAGTTGATGGCGATGAATTGCCCGTGCTTGCGGGGGCTTAATGAGTGAATGATCTTGGAGAATGATTCTTTGCCGCTACCGCTTTCGCCGGTGATCAGCACCGACATATCCGTGGGGGCGACTTGTATAGCCACACCTACAGCATGGTTCAGTAGCGGAGAATTGCCAATGATGCCAAACCTTTGCTTTACGCTTTGTATTTCAGATTCAGATACGTTCATGATTTATGCTACTACTTTACCCAACAGCGTCGCGCCCGTGCAGTCTTCTACCAATACGTTGACGTACTGGCCTTTCTGATATTGCTCCTTCGGGAAGATCACCACCTTGTTGGCGGTGTTGCGTCCCTGAAGATGTTGGTCTGATTTTTTGGAAAATCCTTCAATCAATACCCGGTGTACTTTTCCTATATCCAGCTTGTTTCTGGATAACGAATGTTGTGTCTGTCTGCGGATGATCTCTTCCAGTCTTTTTTTCTTTACGTCAAGCGGAACATCGTCTTTTAATTTCTTCTCCGCCAATGTGCCGGGTCTTTCGGAGTAGAAGAACATGTAGGAGAAATCATACTGCACACGATCCATTAAACTCAATGTTTCCTGATGCTCTTCTTCGGTTTCAGAACAGAAGCCGGCGATCATGTCGGAAGAAATTCCGCAATCTTCACCTAATATCTGGCGGACGCTTTCGATCTTGTTCAAATACCATTCTCTGGAGTAGCCGCGATTCATTAATTCCAATACACGGCTGTTTCCACTTTGTACGGGCAAGTGAATGTATTTACAAATATTTTCGTATTTCGCCATCGTATACAGCACCTCGTTGGTGATATCCTTAGGATGAGAAGTTGAAAACCGTATTCTTAGTTCCGGATTCACCAGCGCAACCATTTCCAGCAGGTTGGCGAAGTTAACGATGGCCTCCTGGCCGCTTTTTTCCAGGCGCGCCTTGTTGTTTTCTTCGGGGCTCCACTTATACGAATCAACGTTTTGTCCCAGCAGCGTTACTTCGCGATAGCCCTTATCAAAAAGGGCACGGGCTTCCGATACGATAGAGTGGGGATCACGGCTCCTTTCGCGGCCCCGTGTGAAGGGCACGACACAAAATGAACACATATTATCGCACCCCCGCATGATGGAAATGAAGGCTGTCACACCATTGGAATTCAATCTGACGGGGGAAATGTCGGCGTAGGTTTCTTCACGCGATAAAAAGGTGTTAACCGCTTTTTCACCGTCATCGACCTGTAAAATTAACTTTGGTAAATCTCTGTAAGCATCCGGACCGGCCACCAGGTCGACGATTTTTTCCTCTTCGAGCAGCTTCGACTTCAGGCGTTCAGCCATGCAGCCTAATACGCCTACCAGCATCTCCGGCTTTTGTTTTTTCAGACCGTTAATATGCGACAGCCGGTTGCGCACGGTTTGCTCCGCCTTTTCGCGAATAGAACATGTATTTAGAAAAACGACGTCGGCTGCGTTAATATCGGATGTGGTATCGAACCCTTCCTTTTGCAATATGGAAGCTACGATCTCGCTGTCGGAGAAGTTCATCTGGCAGCCGTAGCTCTCAATGTAGAGCTTCCGGCTTTTCCCTGTGTCCTGGTCTTTGGAAACTTGCACGACCTCACAGGCGTCGGTCCCGGCGTTGCCTAAAATCTCAATATCTGCTATCAAATTATCCATGCTCTACTGATCAGGACGCAAAAATACAATTTTTAGTCTTTATTAGATGACATCTTGTCAGTAGTTTGTTGATTTTTAATGTCCCGTGTTAGATTGCGGCTTAAGACTTTAATATGGCCATTATTAAAAATGTACGGGGACATGAACCCCGCTTTGGTAACAATTGCTTTCTGGCCGATAATGCCGTGGTAGTGGGCGAGGTCACCATGGGAGATAACTGTACGGTGTGGTTCAATGCCGTGGTGCGCGGGGATGTCCACTCTATTACGATCGGAAACAATACTAATATTCAGGATGGCGCTGTGATTCATTGTACTTATCAGCGGGCAAAGACAGTGATTGGCAGCAATGTTTCTATCGCGCATAACGCCATTGTTCATGGGTGCACCGTTGAGGACAATGTACTGATCGGCATGGGTGCCATTATCATGGACGACGCTGTCATCGGTTCTGATTCGGTGATAGCCGCTGGCGCAATAATTCTGCCAGGCACGGTTGTTGAACCGGGCAGCATTTATGCCGGGGTTCCAGCCAAAAGAGTGAAGGATATCAGCGACGAGATGCGGGCAGTGATCAGGCGTACCGCCAATAATTATCCAATGTATGCCGAATGGTTTAAATAAAATCCCTTTCAAAACGTTGGCATGATTATGTTCCCTGTTCCCACATTGAATTTTTGATGGAAGGTGTATTGATTTTTATGGCTGCCGATGCCTGAACTTTGCAGTTTTCTTTTTATATTCAGAAACCGTAATTGGCACTTCAATGACCGACAACAAAGGCTTCGACCCAAAGACCGTTAACGACTACGCTTCTCGAATGAAGGCGTTGGGCAGCCCTTTTTTATTTGATGAAGAGGATGAGAACTCTGACGAGTATGCCCATTTTTATTTTATTGGCAAGTACCAGGGCAAAGAAGTGATATATGACGCCGTGATGTATACCCTGAGATTGCAGCATGAGAGCGAATTGTTTGAGATCGCCGAACACCGTGCTGCCAAGCATTTTCCGGAATACAAAAAAATCAGCTACGAAGAAGATGAAAACGGCAACCTGGAGGCGCTCGATCCCCTGGAAGAAGAAATTGGTTTATACATGGCCGAAGTGATCATGGAGCTGGAGGAAGAAGAAGCCGTAAAGGTAAAGGAGCATGTGGATATCGATCCCCATGCCGATTTCGGCGTATCGTTGGATATTGGTGTACACGTTGAAAAGATAACACCTCAAGTGGTCGAACGTTTCATCAAAGATTATAATGAAGACAGCTTAAGACTGGACGAGACCTTGTATTCATTCCAGACCCAGGAAATAAGCGGCCAAACCACCTGATTATTTCATGGTTAGTCGTACCGGAGATTATTATTCCTCACCTTCCTTGTTATATTTGCGCCCTAAACCTCGCTCCCGGTTAGGTTATCGGGACCCAAGTAAGAAATGAAGAATTTGTCTTTAATTTTAAACATCGTACTGCTGGTAGCGGTGGGTGTATTGTTTTACCTGCAATTTTCCGGAAATAAAAAGCAATCTGGTGCAAACGAAAATGGCGGCGTGGCCGTCGGCGATTTGAAGATCGCCTATATTAACTCCGATTCTGTTCTGAAGTATTACGAGTACCTGAAAGTTAACAAGGTGCAGCTCGAAGAAAAGACCAAGAAGATGAATGCCGAATATCGCAGCCGCGCCATGGGCCTGCAAGGCGAAATTGCTGCCTACCAAAGAACCGTCAACAACATGACCTTCGGACAGGCTAAAGCAACCGAAGAAGATCTCGCCAAAAAGCAACAGAACCTCCAACTTTACGAGCAGAGCCTCAGCCAGCAGTTAATGCAAGAAGAAGCCAAGCTGAACAAAGAATTATACGACCGCGTCACAGCATATCTCAAGAAATACGGACAGGAAAAAGGCTTGCATGTAGTATTGAAGTATGATCCTACCAGCGATGTACTGTACGGTGGTGAAGCACTGGATATCACCAAAGACGTAATTCAAGGATTGAACGACAGCTACACCCAGGAAAAAGCCGGTGGCGTCAAAGCCGATAGCACAGCCATCAAGAAATAAAAGTTACCGTTAACAATATTCAAGAACCGGCCCGTTACCTGAGCCGGTTTTTTATTTTTATATTTGACTTTAGCTATGGCCAATCGTTTCGTAGGAGCGCTACAGATCAAATCCCAGGAGCAAAGACAAATTGTGTTAATGCTCACGACAGGTTTTTTTATGGGGGTATTTATCGCCACCTACCAGGTAACGGTAGATTCTCTCTTCCTGAACAGGATGGGCGATCAGCTGAATAAGGCTTTTCTCATTGCAGGCGCATTGGGTATCATCACCACCGCCGTCTTTTCATTTTGCCAGAACTGGATCAAGTTCACTACGCTTTCGTTGGGCAGCGTGGCCCTGATCTTCGCGTTCACACTGGGCGCGTATATGCTGCTCCACTTTGGCGATCCAGGTTTGCATAACGCCTACATATTTGCGTTATACTGTATGACTGGTCCGATCACGGCTGTGTTGTTACTTAGCTTCTGGGGAATTTTCGGACGACTTTTTAATTTCAGGCAATCGAAGCGCATCATCGGGTGGATAGACACCGGCCAGCTGATAGCGGCCATCCTGGCTACGCTCATCGTTATTCCCTTTACCTCGGACATCGTAGAGGACACATCTAACTACCTCCTGTTGTGTTGTATCAGCATTTTTATCGTTTCCATTACCTTAACAGCTATATCATCATCGTTCAATCTTTCGAAGAATAATCCGCGCGAGTTTGGCGTTACTGTTCGCCGCGAGACAAGCATGGTTAAACTCTTCCGCGATCGTTATATCCTGGCGCTTTCATTGTTCTTGCTGGTGTCTATGACCATGCTGATGTTTAGCCAATACTCTTTCCAGGTGCTGGTGCGTGAACAATACCCGGGCGAACGTGAACTCACCAACTTTAACTCATTCTTTACCGGTGCGGTATATGGATTGAGTCTCATCATGCAGACTTTTATCAATAACCGTGTGATCTCTAACTATGGTTTAAGAATTTCATTGTTCATTTTGCCGATCGTAGTAGGGGTGTTTGCGCTGGGCTCGGTCACTATGGGCGCCATTTTCGGATTCGTCAAAGGCGTGTCTTCAGCGGGGTTCGTATATTTCTTCCTGTTTGTGGCACTCAGCAGGCTTTTCAATTGGACGCTTCGCGATTCAATGGAAAATCCCGTATTCAAATTGTTTTTCATTCCGCTCGATAGCAGGCTCCGCTTTAACATTCAAGCTAAAGTAGAGGGTCTGGTGAACGAAAGTGCACGATTTGTTGCCGGCTCGCTGATCTTCATTTTTGCGCTGATCCCGGCTTTTCAGACCATCCATATTTCTGTTCTAATATTAGTATTGGTGCTGGCCTACTTTCTGGTGGTAAACAATCTTTATCTAGGCTATCGCAACAAGATCAGGCAGAAGCTGGAGACCACCGAAATACAGCAGGATAAGCTGGAACGTGGCTTTACACAGATCACCTCTCGGCTCGAGCAGATGCTGTACATACCCATACCCGGTAAGGCTATTTTTTCATTTAAACTATTGGAAAAGATCAATGCGGCACACGTGTCTGGCTGGGTGAATAACCTTATGAAAAACGAGGACGAGGCCACGCGGCACTATGCGCAGGAACGACTCAATGAATTAAAGGGACTCTCGGTGTCAGACCAGTACGTCATCAGAATGGATCAAAATCGGGTAAATGGCTCTGAAAAAAGCATGCTCAGCAAGATCGAGCTTCAGGCCATTCTCGATAACGGAGGGGATATCACCAAGGCTCGTATCCAGAAACTGACACGCTCATCTAACATGCATGATCGTCATTATGCTGCCGAATTGTTACTTCACATTTCGGCTGATGAGTGTACTTCATATTTGATGGAATTGCTCAACGATACAGAACCGAAAGTTCGGAATACCGCCATCAAAACCTCCATCAAAAAGAAAAATCCCGAGGTCATCAATTCGCTGATCGAGAACCTGGGCAGTCCGGTGCACAGCAACCAAGCCATGAACGCCCTGGTACTGATCGGAGCCGAGACTTTGCCTGCGCTCGATGCCGTCTTTTACCGGAGCGGACAAAATACGCAGGCCATGTTGAAGATCATTCAAACGATGGGTAGGATAGGGGGTCAGCGTGCAAAAGAGCAGTTATGGAATAAGATCGACTACCCCAACAAGGTAGTGGTGTCGCAGGTGCTGCTGTCGTTGGGCGAATGTGGCTTCAAGGCTGGTATATCGCAGATCACCCGTATTAAATATGCCATCGAAGCGGACATTGCCGATATCCGCTGGAACTTGAGCGCCATTCAGGAAATAGAAGATTCCGGGTTCAGCGCGCAGATCAAGAATTCGTTGCGATGGGAGATCCAGAATGACATCGATCACATTTATATGCTGCTCGCCATGCTGTATGACACTCGTTCTATTCAGCTGGTGAAGGAGAATATTGATAGTGGCACTGCCGACGGCATTACCTACGCGATTGAACTGCTCGACGTATTCTTATCTGAGCAATTGAAACAACGTGTAATACCCGTACTCGATGATCTCTCGGACATCGAACGGATCAATCGCCTGGAGGACTTCTTTCCGAGGGTCAAGCTGGATTCGAAACTGGTTTTAAAGTTTATCATCAACCGCGATTTCACCCAGTCTAATCGTTGGACGAAGGCCTGTGTGTTATTCCAGATCGGGATGCAAAAGATCAGTGACTTCAAACTCGATCTTATCGCTCAGTTGTTCAACCCCGATACCCTGATCAAAGAGGTGTCGGCCTGGGCATTGTATAAGATCAATGTTGACCAATATCATCAGCATACCAAAAGGCTGGGCGAAGGGCAGCGCAAGGAACTGGACGAACTCATTATCGGCACGCGAAGAATGACCCGGTTCGAACGGGTACTGTTCTTCCAAAAGATCAGCATCTTCGAAAATATTCCCGGCATTACGCTTTCTTATCTCGCAGATCTGAGTGAAGAAGTGCGTCTGCGCGACGAAGAATCGTTACTGCTCGATGAGAAGTCGAATAACAATTTTTATGTGCTGGTTCGTGGGTCGGTTGATTTTTACCAGCGCGGTGAACGCCTTTCAAGCTTTAGCGAAGGTCAGTTCATCGGTGAGATGCTGGGTCTGCCTAACTTTGTAAACACTAATCTGCTCATTGCCCGCTCGGAGGTGGTGATCCTGAAATTTAATAAAGACCAGTTCTATGAATTGTTGTCTGATAATGTGAAGCTTGCCGATAAGATCATAGAGTTCATTTGATAATGAGTCGTTCCAAAAAGATATTCATTATACTCACCGTTGTATTCCTGATACTACTCTTTTACGCCAGTTATGACATCAGCCGGCGCACTACCTTTCCGGGGTCGAAGGCCCAACTTAAGGAACGAATTCAGCAGAAATTTAAGGATCACAAGGCCGATAGCGCAAAATCAGACTCCATAGGTGGCCAAATTCGGAAAAAGCGAAAATTTTTTTTGACCCGAATAGTTGCAAACGGTTGCTTAAATGAATAATAAGTGTAATTTTGAAGCAGATTAAAGCCAACTATAGACATGACAATCCCCCTCTGTCGAGAACTTAGGGGGATTTTCATTTTAAAATCGATCCTTTGGCCCCGGATTCCACTTCCAAAACCTCTTTTAACCACCAAAAAAGGCATTTTGTCCCCTCATATTTCAGGTAGACGATTAGAAGGATGTGGTATAAAGCCCTGCCACTATCTTTGACTCAAGATTAAAGCCAACTATAGACAATGATTATCCCCCGTGATCAAGGATTTCGGGGGATTTTCATTTTTAGCCCTTCTGCACCATACTCCCGGTATATCGTCTCACGCATCTAAATACCTTACAATAGTGCTTGTCACAAAATGTGTGACTAAACATCTAATTGAGGGCTCAGGATACCGGTTCATATTTGCATAGACACTGCGGAGCCCGGTATTTGCGGTGTGATTGTAGACAAGCGAAAATTTGTATACCTTATTCTTATATGCCGAAAAAAAAAATTAACACTATTCTGACTGCCCTTTATGCCACGATCCTTGTGGCTGCGGTCGATTCCTGCGCCAATAACGACCTGGAGGCGCCACTCAATATAGATTGTACAGGTGTCGCGACCGTTAGCTTCTCGCTGCAGGTACAACCCATCATCAACTCAAAATGTGCTATTCCCGAATGCCACAATGGTGATAACGGTGCGGATATCAACTGGACCGTGCCCGAAAAATTACAGGCCCATGCAGCTGAGGCCAAGAGAAGAATTCAATTGCCCAAGACTGATGCCGATCATATGCCTAGGGAAGGAGAGCTATCGTTCGACCAGATCGAAACCATTGTTTGCTGGGCAACCCAGGGGGCTCCGATCAACAATTAAATTCACATGAAAAGATTATCCTCTATTTTTATCTTCTTGACCCTGCTGTGTCCGGCCGTGCTGGCACAAAAATTCAAATCTGAGAAAAGTTTTGTTTCTTTTTTTTCAGATGCAGCCATAGAAGATATTGCTGCCGACAATAAAAGGTCGTCGAGTATTTTTGACACGGCTTCCGGCGACATCGTATTTTCGATTCCCATCAACGAGTTCCAGTTTCAAAAGTCATTGATGCAGGAACACTTCAATGAAAAATATATGGAGTCTGACAAATATCCGAAGGCAACATTTTCGGGTAAAATTTCAGGTTTTAATCCGGCGACCGAAGGAATTCAAAATGCGATCGCAAAAGGGAAACTCACCATCCATGGCGTGACCAAAGATGTGGAAATTCCCGGTACGATCGAGAATCAGGTTGATAAGCTACTGGTGAAATCAAAGTTTATCGTTAAGCTGGCGGACTACAAGATTGCGATCCCGCGGCTACTCTGGCAGAATATAGCCGAACAGGTAGAGGTGACGGTTGATTTTGTATTGAAGCCCCAGTAACCTTTAGAAGCGCGCACGCTCCATGAAACTTTTACCTTTTCAAGTTACATTTGTTTTCCTTCTGATCCTGGCTGAGGTGCAGGAGCTATCAGCTCAAAAGTACTCCGCCGAAAAAGGGCAGATCGTTTTCTTTTCTGATGCGGCCATTGAGGATATCCGGGCGGAAAACAACCTGGTTGGCAGCTTGTTCAACGCGGCTACCGGAGACCTTGTATACATAGTGAAGATCAAGGACTTCAAGTTCCACAAATCGCTGATGCGCGAACACTTTAATGAAAAATACCTCGAAAGTGAAAAGTACCCGAAGTCCACTTTTCAGGGAAAAATTGTTGGCTTCAAACCCGGTATGGGCGAGGAACAGAAAGTAAGAGCCGTTGGCAAACTCATGATCCACGGTGTGACGCGCGATGTCGACGTGGCCGGAACAATCGCCATGGT
Source organism: Bacteroidota bacterium (assembly GCA_049324355.1). GTDB lineage: Bacteria > Bacteroidota > Bacteroidia > Cytophagales > Cyclobacteriaceae > Chryseosolibacter. Next base: position 2,552 of record JBMOKS010000315.1, on the reverse strand, counting down.
TAATGATAGAATATTGATGAAATCGAAGTTCATTGTAAAGCTCAAGGATTACAACGTCAAGATACCTTCACTGCTTTGGCGAAATATTGCTGAAGAGGTGGAGGTTACTATGGATTTTACCTATAAACCGATATGAAAAAAACATTACTTGTCGTTCTTTTTTTCGCCTCATGCGCTGTGTTGCGTGCACAAGACGATCTGCTGAAAGAGTTGGAAGGCAGCGAAAAAACCGATACCGATTATTCATTCCAAACATTTAAAGGTACCCGCTTGGTGAATGGACATACCGTAGAGACCAAGGCCGGAGGAACGCTGGAGTTCATTTTTGCCCACCGTTTTGGCAGAATTAACTCGGGACTTTACGATCTTTTTGGTTTGGATGAAGCCTATGTCAGATTAGGGCTTGATTATGGTATCACTGATAATCTTTCTGTGAGCATCGGCCGGAATTCGGCAGACAAGATCATGGATGGGTACCTTAAATATAAAGTGCTGAGGCAAAGTAAGGGAGCCAAAAATTTTCCATTTACGCTTACGGCGCTGGCGGGCATGGCATACTCCATTGATCCCAAAAAAGAGAATGAGCCCGCGGGTTTTCAGCAGGTAGATCGACTGGCCTACACGGCGCAATTGCTCATTGCACGGAAGTTTACGCCGAGCTTTTCTCTGCAGGTCATGCCGACATTTATTCACAAGAATGCCACCTATAAAAACGCTGAAGACAACGACTTGTTGGCCATCGGTTTTGGCGGAAGGATCAAGCTGACCAGGAGTGTCGCCATCACCAGCGAATATTACTACCGTCTCAATCCGGCTGACAACGACGAACTTCCGGTGGTCGTACCCGACCGTTACAATTCACTGGGCTTTGGTATCGACATCGAGACAGGCGGACATGTGTTCCAGTTAATAATGACCAGTACATCGAGTCTTACAGAGAAAACATTTATAACCGAAACCAAAGGCGACTTTTTCAACGGTGACATCCATCTCGGTTTTAACGTGACGCGTACTTTTCAACTGAAAAAGAAGAAATAGTCTTTTCGCTTATTGAAAAACCTTGCGTGTTTTTTACTTTTAATGCATCGTTACAAGTAAAAAATAGCCATTGTTACTTTTCTCCATTATTGCCTACCTGGCGCTTACGGTGCTGATCGGTTTTTGGGCTTCCCGAAAAGTAAAGACTACAGGAGATTTTATGCTGGCGGGCCAGAGTTTGCCGCTCATGCTGAGTACATCGGCCATGTTTGCGACTTGGTTTGGTTCTGAAACAGTTTTTGGGGCGTCATCAGAGTTTCTAAAAGGCGGACTTTATGCGGTCATCGAAGATCCTTTTGGCGCTTCGTTGTGTCTGATATTGTTCGGACTTTTCTTCGCCCGGAAATTGTACAGCATGAAACTGCTTACGCTGGGAGATTTCTTCAAAGTACGATATGGTAAAAGAACTGAGCTGGTAGCCAGTATTTTTCTGGCACCACCTTATATCGGTTACATCGCTGCTCAACTGGTGGCCATGGGGCTTATCATTAAGGCCGTAACGGGTGTTCCGATGTGGGAGGGAGTTGTCATCAGTGCGGTGGTGGTGACTATTTACACCTATATCGGTGGCATGTGGGCCATTACTATTACAGATTTTATTCAGACCATTATTATCATTATCGGATTGCTTGCATTGGCGGTGATCATGGCCAATAAATCGGGAGGAGCTTTGCATGTATTATCACAGGTACCCGAAAGAAACCTTCAATTCCTGCCCCGGTTTGAGATGAAAGAGATCGCGGCCTACGTCGCGGCATGGTCTGTGCTTGGCCTGGGTTCGCTTCCTTCGCAGGATGTGTTTCAGCGCTGCATGTCGTCATCCTCATCGCGAACAGCTGTTTGGTCGTGTTACATCGCGGCCATTTTGTATCTCACTATTGCTATGCTACCCCTATTCATCAGCTTGTGCACGCGATATTTGTATCCTGATCAGGTTGACGCGGACGCGCAGCTCACCCTGCCTAATATGGTTTTAACTCACACCACACTTCCGATTCAGATCCTTTTCTTCGGCTCATTGCTGTCGGCGATTATGAGTACTACCAGTTCCGCCATACTAGCGCCCGCCGCCATATTTTCCGAAAACCTGGTGAAACCATTGGCCAGGCACCGGTTTACGGATAAACAATTCCTCATCCTCACGCGCATTTCCGTGCTGATCTTTAGTGCGGTGGCTACGGGCATGGCATGCCTTCGTTCTAATATTTATGAACTCGTGGGCGAGTCGTCGATATTAAGCCTGGTGTCTTTGTTTGCTCCGCTGACGTTTGGATTGTATTGGAAACGTACTTCGAGTACAGGTGCTTTGTTGTCTATGGTGTTTGGTATGTTAACCTGGATTATATTTGAGGCCTATGAAACTTCGTGGCCGAGTTTAATTCCGGCAACGTTGGTAAGCATTGTTGCGTTGATAACGGGCAGTTTGTTATGGCCCAATAGAGAGATAACTTATGATCAAAATTGAACTCAATCGATTGAACGATGCCTTTCACTTCGAAGCTTCGAATGAACAA